>CAWDBW010000011.1:0-18656 GCA_963800405.1 uncultured Acidobacteriota bacterium | reverse complement strand
CCGTCGCGGGCGGCGTTGCGAATGATTTTGTCGTCCACGTCGGTGATGTTCATGACA
Organism: uncultured Acidobacteriota bacterium; assembly: GCA_963800405.1. GTDB lineage: Bacteria > Acidobacteriota > Terriglobia > Terriglobales > Acidobacteriaceae > Sulfotelmatobacter. Next base: position 18,599 of record CAWDBW010000011.1, on the reverse strand, counting down.
TGGCGCACAGTGTATCCGCTCTGGCGGAAGAACCCGGCGCAGAAGGTCGACGGCGACGAAGGTGCGGAAATTGCCGATATGTCCGTAGTCGTAAACAGTGGGGCCGCAGGCGTACATGCGGACTTCGCGGTCGCGAAGGGGATGGAAGTCCTCGATCCGCGAAGACATGGTGTTAAAAAGACGAAGCGCCATAATGAGTTCGAGCAGTAGCTCGAACGAACTAAAGATTCTAGGGTCGGCGCGAGAGCGGGTCAAATCGGCATGGGTCAAATCGGCTTTAGACAGCCGGGTCGCGAGCCGGCGGCAATAAATGGGTGTGCTCGCGCAGGCGCTGCTGCACCAGAATGACGTAATGCAGCGCGGAGACGATGGTAAAGATGAAAGTGGCGCGAAGAAAGACCGTACGCGCGATCCAAATCCAGCGCAGCGGACGAATCTCAAACAGAAGAACGAAGAAAACCGCGCTGATTTGCGAGAAGGTGTTGGCCTTGCCGAAAATGCTGGGGCGGAAGTTCCGCAGCCCGGCAATCGCGAATAAAACCGCGCTGGCAGCGAGGATTGAAATGTCGCGGCTGAACACCAGCACGGTGAATTTCCAGGGAATCTTGTGCAGGATGGAGAGCACGAGAAACATGGTGCTGAGCAGAAGCTTGTCGGCAATGGGATCAAGATACTGGCCGAGCAACGTCTGCTGATGGAGCTTGCGGGCGAGCAGGCCGTCGAGGCCATCGCTAAATCCGGCGATCACAAAAACGACCAGCGCCCAGAGATAGCGGCCTTCCACCAGATGAATCACGATGAACGGAACGAAAACCATCCGCAGCAGGGTGAGCTGGTTAGGAGCGGTGAAGATTTGGGAGAACTTCACGCAGGCTCCTTGGAAGCATGCGCGGAGTTGTGAGCATTGTTCGGCGTTGCTTGCGGATCTTCTTGTCGGGAATACGCGGGGCGCGAGCGCGGTGGCTGGTTCGAGCCCAGTCTTGGCGAAGAAACGCTGGCAGAGAGAAGGCAGGCTGCCATCGGGCAGGTCGAGTTCGACGCGCTCAATGCGGTGCATGGGAAAGAAGACGACGGCGGGAGTGAAGGGTTCGCCGTCGCGCACCATCACCGCGAGATCTTCGAAGGACGCGAGTTCGGCCCCGCTCAGGCTCAGGCCATTGGGGGAAATCGCCAGGATCATCCCCCAGAACTTTTCGCGCGGACTGCACAGGGTCGCAATGACCAGAGCGCCGGGGTGAAACGGTTCGCGCATCGTGGCTGAAGCGCTGTCTGATACGTGGTTGTCCACCCTGAGATTGTCGCCGGGAGAAGCGCGTATTGCAAATCGGCGCTACACGGAAATGCTGATGGCTCACTTTTGAGCGGGAACTCCGGTATGCTGGGCGGACATGCAACCTGAAGCCGCCAGTCCGATGATCGAATTTCGCGATGTCTCTTACCGCGTAGCGGGCACACCAGTGCTTTCCGGATTCAATCTGCAGGTGCATGGTGGAGAAACGCTAGTGCTGCTGGGGCGCAGCGGCTCCGGCAAGACGACTTCGCTTAAGCTGGTGAATCGTCTGCTGACGCTCACTTCCGGGGAAATTCGTGTCAAGGGAGTGTCTAACGCAGAAGGCGACGTTATTCGCCTGCGTCGCGGCATTGGATACGTCATACAGGACGTCGGTCTGTTCCCGCACTTCACTGTCGAGAGGAATATTGGTCTGGTTCCGAGGATCGAAGGCTGGCCCGAGGAGCGAGTTCGCGCGCGCGTACTGGAGTTGTTGCAGATGGTGGGGCTTTCGCCCGACCTTGCAACGCGGAAGCCGCATCAGCTCTCGGGCGGGCAGCGGCAGCGAGTGGGAGTGGCGCGGGCGCTGGCGGCGGATCCGGAAATACTCCTGATGGACGAGCCGTTTGGCGCACTCGATCCACTTACGCGCGACGAGTTGCAACGGGAATTTTTACTGCTGCAGCAGACGGCTCCACAAGACTGTCGTTTTTGTGACGCACGATCTGAGGGAGGCTTTGCGCCTCGGGTCGCGAATCGCATTGATGGAGGAGGGGCGATTGGTAACAGTGGCTGAGCCGCGGGAGTTTCTGCAATCCGCCGATCCGCTGGCTTCGGCTTACGTCAGGGCATTCGGCGACGGGCTGGAGTCAGCCGCAAATCGAGGCGCGTTATGAGCGTTTTTCGATTCATGTGGCAGAACCATGGGCAGGTGCTGGAACTCACTCTGGAGCATCTCCGGCTGGTGGGTTTTTCCACGCTGTTCGCGATGCTGATTGGCATCCCGCTGGGAATTGCGATTGCGCACCGGCCACGATTCAACAAGCCGGTGCTGGCGGGCGCCAACATTATCCAGACGATTCCCAGTCTCGCGCTTTTCGGGTTCCTCCTGCCCGTGCCCTGGCTGGGCGAACGGGCGGACCGGCTGGCGATTCTGGCGCTCACACTCTACGCGTTGCTGCCCATTATCAGGAACACATTTACAGGAATCCGCGGAGTCGATCCGGCCGTGGTGGAAGCGGGGCGAGGCATGGGACTGACGGAATCCCAGCTCTTGTTTCAGGTCGAACTGCCGCTGGCCGGGAGTGTGATTCTCTCGGGAGTACGCGTGGCCGTCGTCATTTCGGTCGGGCTGGCGACGATCGCCGCGGCGATTGGAGCTGGCGGTTTGGGTGAGTTCATCTTTCGCGGGTTGGCCATGGTTGACGACAGAGTGATTCTGGCCGGAGCCATTCCGGCCGCGCTCCTGGCGCTGCTGGCCGACTTTGGCGTGGGATGGCTGGAGAGGCTTCTGCAGCCACGATGACGCTCCGCAGGAATTTTTGCGCTTCAGTTGCGGCGGCAGTCGTTCTGCTCCTGCCATCCTGTTCGTCGTCGCACGCTGATCGCATCGTGGTGGGCTCCAAGAATTTCACGGAGTCATTTATTTTGGGGGAACTCATCGCTCAACAGATCGAGGCCCACACGAATCTGCAAGTGGAACGGCGCTTTTACTTAGCTGGAAGCTATATCTGCCAGCAGGCGATTCTGGCGGGGCGAATCGATGTATATCCGGAATACACCGGCACGGCTCTTACTGCGATTCTCAAGGAGAGCGCGAGCGGCGATAAGAATGATGTTTACCGGCGAGTGAAGAGCGAATACGAACGGCGGTTCGGGCTGACCCTGGCGCCGGCCTTGGGCTTCAACGACACGTTCGCCATGGAGATCCGGGGCGAGGACGCGCGCCGCCTGAAGATAAAGAAGCTGTCGCAGGCGGCGGCGTTTGCTCCACAGTGGCGCGCCGGATTCGGTTACGAATTCATGGAGCGGCCGGATGGATATCGCGGCCTGGCGGCAGCCTACGGGCTGCACTTTGCGGAACAGCCTCGCATCATGGATTTGGGATTACTGGCGCGGGCGCTAAAAGATCACCAGATTGACTTGGCTGCCGGCAACACCACCGACGGGCTGATTCCGGCTCTGGATCTGTTCGTGCTGGAAGACGACCGGCACTATTTTCCTCCGTACGAAGCGGTACCGGTGATGCGGGTGCAGACTGTGCAGCAGCATCCGGAGATTGCCCAGGCGCTGGCTGGGTTGGCGGGGAAGATCTCGAATGAGGAGATGCAGCGTCTGAATTATGCGGTCGATGGCCAGCACCGCGACGCGAAAGATGTCGTCCACGAATTCCTGAAGAGCAAGGGACTCGTGCCGTGAATGACGAAAGCGAGGAGGAGATCTTAGATTACCAGCGAGCCCCGCAGCGTGAGTACGGCATGGCCTTTGAGGATGACTCGGTCGCCCGCGATCTCGCACCAGAGGTCGCCACCGCGCTCCGATAACTGCCGCGCATGCAACTGTGATTTGCCGAGGCGGTCTGCCCAGTAGGGCGCGAGAGCGCAGTGCGCCGATCCGGTCACGGGATCTTCCGGCATGCCATAGCTGGGCTTGAAATAGCGCGACACGAAATTGACGGTCTCTCCGGGCGCGGTGACCGACACGACGTAGGGATGGAGTTGTTCGAGGCGCGCGAAATCGGGCCGCAAGTTTCGGATCGCGCTTTCGTGGTCGTACACCACAATGTAAGTTTTGTTCACTTCGAGAACGTGGGATGGATCTGGTCCAGGCCCGAGGGCGCGAAGCAGCCCGTATGGCGGGTTCGCGCAGGGGTTTGCGAACATCGCGGGAAAATCCAGGGAGAAGGTTTCATAGTCCTTCCGAACCGTTAGAATTCCACTGCGGCGGGTTTCGAATCGTACGGTTTCGAGCTCCGGCTGTAGTTCGGAGAGCACCACGTAAGCCGAGGCGAGGGTGGCATGGCCGCACAGTTTCACTTCGCCACGAGGCGTAAACCAGCGCAGATCATACTCGTTGTCATCATGGCCATGCCGGGGCACAAAAAATGCGGTTTCAGAAAGATTATTTTCTGCAGCGACCTTGCGCAACCACTCGTCATCTAACCACGAGTCAAGCGGGCAGACCGCGGCGGGGTTGCCGGCGAACGGCCGGCTGGCGAATGCGTCAACGTGAAACAGCAGGATGCGCATCGCACCGATTGTAATTGGCTTACCGGCGTTCCGCCGTTCGTCCAGGTCGTAAACAAGGAGGGCCCATGCGCGCTGCTCAAGCCGATGTTACGGTTCACACAGATCGTGCCCGGAGCGGGCTATTGGAGCGGCTTTCCGATGCCCGGCGGCGGAGTGACGCGCTCTTTCAGATTGTGCGGGCGGAGTCGATCTACGAGCGGCCCATCCCAGAGCGCCACCGCATCATTTTTTATTTGGGGCATCTGGAGGCGTTTGACTGGAACCTGCTGCACGAGAACGTTCTGGGACTGAAAAGTTCTCATCCTGAATTTGACCGGCTGTTTGCTTTCGGCATCGACCCGGTCGGCGGCGGATTGCCCTCCGACCAGCCTTCCGACTGGCCTGGCCTCGAGACGGTGCGGGAGTACGTGATCAGAATTCGCACTGCGCTGGACGAGAAACTGCAGAACGGGCGCCTGGAATCGTTCAGCCGGGCCGGCGACGTTTTTCCGCTCGATACTTCCGTCGATACTTCGCTCGATACTTCGCTCAATACTCTGCTCAACGTGGCGATTGAGCATCGCCTGATGCATGTCGAGACCTTGGCCTACATGCTGCACCAGTTGGCGATCGGTCGGAAAATTCCGCAGCCGAGCGCGGTCGATATTGTCACTTCGCCAGTAAGCCCGCGGATGATTGAGGTTCCGGCTGGATCGACGACGCTCGGACTCTCGCGGAGAGACGCGGCGTTCGGTTGGGACAACGAGTACGAGGTCCACACGGAGCAGGTGCCGGCGTTTGAGATTGATCAGTACGAGGTGACGAACCGGCAATATCTCGAATTCGTGGCTGCGGGCGGCTATGAAACGCGCGCGTGGTGGAGCGACGATGACTGGAACTGGAAGACGTCGCATGCGATTTCTCATCCCGTGTTCTGGACGAAGGGGCGCGATGGATGGCTCTACCGCGGCATGTTTGAGGAAATTCCGTTGCCGCTGGACTGGCCCGTGTATGTGAGTCATGCCGAGGCGATGGCGTATGCGCGCTGGGCCGGGAAGTTGCTTCCCACGGAAGCACAATGGCACCGCGCAGCCTATGGCACGCCGCAGGGGATCGAAAGGAAATATCCCTGGGGCAACCAGGAACCCGATGCCCGGTTCGGCAACTTCGATTTCAGCCGTTGGAATCCCACGCCGGTGAATGCTTTTCCAGCGAGCCAAAGCGCTTTCGGAGTTCACGACATGCTGGGCAACGGATGGGAATGGACGTCCACTGTTTTCGCGCCATTTTCTGGATTCGTGCCGTTTCCGTTTTACCGGGGATACTCGGCGGATTTTTTTGACGGCAAGCATTTTGTCATGAAGGGCGGCTCGGTGCGCACCGCTGCGTGCATGCTGCGGCCCACGTTCCGCAACTGGTTCCAGGCACATTACCAATATGCATACGTGGGATTCCGCTGCGTGAATCATTGATTGAAGCAAGTCTGGATTGAAGAGAATTCGGATCGAAGGAGTTGCCGATGCTCGTCCATGCCATCCCCAGCAATGCCACCTACGAGTTCGCCGCTGACGTTCGCGCTGGGCTGGCGCGGAGAGGGCAGAAAGAGCTGCCCTCGAAATATCTGTATGACAATGTCGGCTCAGCGCTCTTTGAAGTGATCAGCCATTTGCCCGAGTACGGGCTGACCCGGGCCGACGAGCGCTTGCTGCGGCGCCATGCGGATGAGATCGTCGACCGGCTGGCGGGGCCGGTGGCGGTGGCGGAACTGGGCAGCGGTAGCGGCAAGAAAACGCGCTGGCTGCTAGAGGCGTTTTGCCGGCGCCAGCGCACGTCCTATTATCCAGTCGAAATATCGCACTCAGCGCTGGTCATGTGCGAGCGCGAACTCAGCGACATTGATGCGATCAGCATTGTGGGGTTTGAACGCGAGTATCTGGAAGGGTTGCTGGAGGTCGCTGCCTACCGCAAGAGCGGCCAGCGCCTGTTCGTACTGTTTCTGGGCAGCACGATCGGCAATTTCGATCGCCCCGCCGGGCTGAAGTTTCTGGCTGAAGTTCGGCGCATTCTTGAGCCGGGCGACTCTTTATTGCTGGGAACGGACCTGGAGAAACCCACTGCGCAATTACTGCGGGCCTACGACGACGAACTGGGAGTGACGGGCGCTTTTAATTTGAACTTGCTGGCTCGAGTGAACCGGGAACTGAACGCCGATTTTGATTTGAGCCAGTTCGCGCATGTGGCGCGGATCAATCACGAAGCGCGCAGTGTGGAGATGCACCTGCAGTCGAAGCGGCGGCAGAGTGTGAGTATTCCGGCTGCAGAAATCGTAGTTGAATTTCTCGAGGGCGAAACCATATGGACCGAAAGCTGCCACAAGTACTCGGCGGAGGAAATTGTCGAAACCGCGCGCCACGCCGGCTTCCGCTGCGAGATGCAATGGATCGATGAGGAGTGGCCTTTTGCCGAGAACCTGCTCATTGCGGAGTGATGCGTGAATTTCGGATCGGAGTCCTCAGGATGCTCCCGACTTGCGCCACGCGCGCAGGTTGACCGCGCTCATCACGAGGCAGAACACGTTGGCGGGAATGAAGCCCATTTGTGCAGTCTTGAATCCGATGACGCACACGACAACGCTATTAACGCCAGCCAACGCCCAGCCTTCCCAGCACCGCCGCCCCACCAGAATTGTGGACGCGATGGTCAACACGCAAGAGAGATAATCGAGCCGAAACACGGATGAAGACCTCCATAAACATTGTGCGTGAAAGATTCGGCTCTTGACTGTGATTGTGCCCTTTCGTTACATGACTGAGGTCACTTGACCCAAAATTCAAGATCTTCTTCGGAGGGAGCCGATGGCGACAAAATGCACGCACCTGAAAGAAATTAAGGTTACAGAAACGGACAAGCACGTTTGCGAAGACTGCGTCAAAACCGGCGACACGTGGGTTCACTTGCGCATGTGTCTCATTTGCGGGCACGCGGCCTGCTGTGACTCGTCGAAGAACAAGCACGCCACCAAACATTTCCATCGAACCAAACACCCGCTGATGCGTTCCATTGAACCCGGCGAGTCCTGGATCTGGTGTTATGTCGATGAGATTGAGGCGGGCGAGATTGGGGCCTGACCGGCGTCGACGATAATGGCGCAACCAAATGCCAGTTTCTGTATCTAATGATTCTGTTCGCGTCCCGATTTCAGGGACTGCGAGCTTCATCTGTAAATTAAAGAACGAATTCTAGAGAGAGCATGGCGAAGCCGATCCTGCTGACGGTCGACGACGATCCCGATGTTTTGCGGGCGATTGAGCGCGATTTGCGTTCGCAGTACGGCGCGGAGTATCGCGTGGTCAGCAGCGACTCGCCGGAAAGCGCGCTGGGCCTGCTCAAGGCGCTGAAGGTGCGCAACGATGGGGTAGCGCTGTTTCTCGCGGATCAGCGCATGCCCCACATGGATGGAGTTACGTTTCTGCAGGAGGCGCGGCAGATATTTCCCGAAGCCAAGCGCGCGCTGCTTACCGCTTATGCCGATACGAACGCGGCCATCAGCGCTATCAATCAGGCCAGCCTCGATTACTTTTTCATGAAGCCGTGGGATCCTCCCAGCGAACATCTGTACCCGCAGTTGGACGATCTGCTGGATGATTGGCAGGCCTCGTACCGTCCGGCGTTTCAGGGGATTCGGGTGTTGGGCACGCGGTGGTCGCCGCGCTGCTACGAACTGCGGGATTTTCTGGCGCGCAGCCACGTTCCCTATCAGTGGATCGACGTTGAAGGCTCGGCCAACGATCCGGAAACGAAGCGTCTGCTCGAGGCCCTGGGGCCGGATGCGGCGGAGCTTCCGGTTGTATTGTTTACCGATGGAACGAAACTGCTCAACAGCGCTCCGGCCGAAGTGGCGCAGAAGGTGGGATTCCGGACTCACGCTGAGACCAGCTTTTACGACTTGGCCATTGTGGGTGGAGGGCCGGCGGGGCTGGCGGCCGCGGTCTACGGCGCTTCTGAGGGTTTGCATACGGTGATCGTGGAGCGGGAAGCTCCGGGCGGGCAGGCGGGAATGAGTTCGCGAATTGAAAACTATCTGGGATTTCCCAGCGGGCTCAGCGGAGGCGACTTGGCCCGGCGGGCGGTGGTGCAGGCGAAGCGTTTTGGCGTCGAGATCTTGGCGCCGCAGGAAGCCGTCGGCGTGCGGACGGAGGGGCCTTACCGCATCATCAAGTTGGCCGATGGCAATGAGATTTCCTGTCACGCCTTGATGATTGCCAGCGGAGTGCAGTGGCGTCGGCTGGAAGCTCCTGGGATTGACCGGTTGCAGGGTGCGGGGGTTTACTATGGCGGCGGCGCGACCGAAGCGTTGTCCTGCAAGGGGGAAGATGGTCTACGTGGTGGGCGGAGCGAATTCTGCCGGCCAGGCCGCAATGAATTTTGCCAAGTACGCGGAGCGTGTCGTTATGCTGGTTCGGGGAGACTCGCTGGCCAGCACCATGTCGCAATATCTGATCGACCAGATTAAGGAGACTTCCAACATCCAGCTGTGGACCCACGCCAGCGTCGCTGAGGTGCACGGCGAAACGCATCTGGAGGAAATGTCGGTGCTGTGCACGGACACCAACAAAATCGAGTGCGTGCCGGCCAGCGCGATGTTCATTTTCATTGGGGCGTTACCGCGCACCGACTGGCTGGCGGGTACGATCGAGCGCGACGAACGCGGATTCGTTCTGACCGGTGCGGATGTGATGCAAAGTGGAGAGCGTCCGAAGGGATGGGCGCTCGACCGCGATCCCTTTCTGCTGGAGACGAATGTGCCGGGCATCTTTGCCGTGGGCGATGTGCGGCATGGGTCAGTCAAGCGCGTGGCCTCCGGAGTAGGCGAAGGCTCGGTAGCTGTGCAGTTCATCCATCAATATCTGAGCAAGGTATAAATGACGGAAGCGTTGGAGTTGCTGCGTCGCGTCCCGGTGTTTGAAGGGTTGCCGGAAGACCAGATCACCTGGTTCCTCAGCCAGTCGCAAGAGCTGCATCTGAAGGCGGGCGAGTACTACTCTCGTCAGGGCGACCCGGCGGACGCGATGTTTGTGATTCTTGAGGGCAAGCTTCAGGGGCAGGGCGAACTGGCGGGCGACGCCATTACCTTTGACCTGGAGCCGGGCGACGTCACCGGGGTGCTCCCGTTTTCGAGGATGAAGCAGTTTACCGTGGGCGGGCGGGCCGAGACCGAGAGCCGCGCCCTGCGCTTTGCTGCCACGCTGTTTCCCGATCTTGTGCAGAAAATGCCGGAGTTGACGAAGCGACTCGTCGGCTTGATGTCGGACCGGATCCGAGAGACTACCAGATTCGAGCAGCAACGCGACCGCCTGGCTGGTCTGGGAAAACTCTCGGCGGGATTGGCGCATGAGTTGAATAATCCGGCGTCGGCCGCGAAACGCGCTGCCAGCCAGTTGCGCGACACGCTGAAGCGGATACGTGACGCGAGCCTTGAGCTGGGCAGGCGCGAGCTGACCGCGGCGCAACGGGCGGAAATTGAAAAGTTAGAGGCAACGCTCATCCAGACCGACGAGCCTCCTCCGGACGCGCTGACCGCCAGCGATCTGGAGGATCAACTTGATTCGCTCCTTCGCAGTCATGGGCAAAGCGATTTGTGGCAACTCGCAGCCGACCTGGCGCGCAAGAATTTCAAGCCGGAAGTGTTGGAGCGGCTTTTCGCCACGTTCGATGCGGCTACGGCCCGCGCGGCGCTGGTGAGAATTTCGGCTTCGGTGGAAATCGCCGACCTGTTGAAGCAAATTGAGAGCAGCACCGCGCGCATCTCTGACCTGGTGGGCGCGATCAAGGAATACACGTTCATGGACCAGGCGCCGGTACAGAACGTGGACATCGTCAAGACTCTGGAGACCACGCTGACCATCCTGAATCACAAGCTGAAGCGCGGCGTAACCGTGCAGCGCGATTACCAGAAGATTCCGCTGCTCGTGCATTCCTTCGGGAGCCAGCTCAACCAGGTTTGGACCAACCTGATCGACAATGCCATCGATGCCATGGGCGGGAAAGGTGAGCTGCGAGTTCGCACCTATCGCGAGGACGATTGCGTGGTCGTGGAAATTGGCGATAATGGCCCCGGAATTTCGCCGGAGATTCTGCCTCACATTTTCGAGCCGTTCTTCACGACCAAAGGCGTTGGCGAGGGGACGGGGCTCGGCCTCGACACGGTGCAGCGCATCGTGAAAAAACACCGCGGCAATATTCAGGTTCGCTCCAAACCTGGAGATACGCGCTTTCAGGTATGGCTGCCGCTGGCGAAAGAGCCAGGCTAGCAAGAAATGGACGTCTACCTGATCGACGGTACTTATGAACTTTTCCGGCACTTTTTCGCGGTGCCCGCGGCGAAGGCTGTGAGTGGCCAGGAAATCGGAGCGGTACGCGGCGTTCTCACTTCTGTCTTGTCCATGATCGAGCGGGATGCAACCCACATTGGAGTTGCCACCGACCACGTCGTGGAATCGTTTCGCAACGATCTGTATCCAGGCTACAAGACCAGCGAAGGCGTGGATGCGCAGTTGCTTTCGCAATTTCCAATTCTCGAGGAAGCGCTGGAATCGATGGGAGTGGTGGTGTGGCCGATGATCGAGTTCGAGGCGGATGACGGGCTCGCTTCGGCCGCGGCGAAGGCTGCGCAGAATGACGGCGTGGGGCAAGTCTTCATCTGTACGCCGGACAAGGATCTAAGCCAGTGTGTGGTGGGCACCCGAGTCGTGCAGTTGGACCGCAGGCAGAACATCGTGCGCGATGAGGCCGGCGTGGTTGCTAAGTTTGGCGTGCGGCCGCAATCGATTCCGGATTACCTGGCGGTGGTCGGCGATAGTGCCGACGGTTTTCCGGGCGTAAGGGGATGGGGGCAGAAAGCTGCGGCGGCTGTGCTGTCTCATTACCCACACCTGGAAGATATTCCGAAGGATTGGCGGGAGTGGCATCCTTCGATCCGTAAGGCGCGCGCGTTATCGGAATCGCTGTTCGGCGCGTGGAGCGACGCTCTGCTGTTCCGTAAGCTGGCAACCTTGCGGATTGATGCGCCGGTCGATGCGATCGAGGAGCTTCGTTGGCGAGGGCCGCGGCCGGGCTTTGAGGAGTACTGCCGGCGAATGAAGGCTCCCGATCTGCTGCGTCGCGTTACGGCGGCGGCGAGCAGATCGCCGAAATGAACTGGCCGCGCTACACAGCTTGATGAAAAACTCGCTGCCTAGGCCCTAGGAGCTGAGTGTGGGTGAGAGCTGCTCTTTCGCCCCTTTGGGGCTGGTCTCTCTCGCACTTGGCACCCACGGCTTGCGCCGTGGGCTTCTTGTGCCGCTTTGCGGCTGAGAAAGGGGCCCTTGCTCCACCGTGGGGCCGAGAATCTAGTTCTCACGCACACTCTGAAGCCCTCACAGAAAAAGGAAGGTTTTATCGCAGCGCTGAAAGCGCTGCGCCACCTAAAATCTTTTCAGCAAGCTGCAAAATGCAAACTGTACGGCGGTATCGACTGAGCTGAGAGATTATTTCTTCAACTCCGCGGTCCAGTCGGAAACCAGCACCAGGGGCTCGGACTGTGTAGTGAGAGGAAACGCGACCAGAATGCGCTGGCCGTCAGGGCTGACTTCGTAGGGCGCAAAGTAGGGAGTAGTGTAGCGCACACCAAAAAGAGTCTGCGAGCGGCCCGCGACAAAATCCTCCTTGCCGGGAATTACTTCCACGGCGTGCAGTTGCCCGTCGAATCCGATGTAAAAGATTTCTTTTCCATCTCCGCGCCACACCGGAAAAATTCCGCCTTCGGTCGAAACCTGCCAGCGCCCGTTTCCACTCGGAAAGCTGGTGACATAGCTCTCTTCGCGCCCGGAATCGCGGAAGCCGTAGGCCAGCCAGCGCCCGTCGGGAGAGATGCGGGAGTAGGTGACGGTCCCGTTCGGCGACTCCGGCTTGACGACGGCGAAGGGTTTGCGGTCGCCGGTGAGCGGCATCGCCCACACAGCCGTTCCGGTGGGCCCGTTCTGTTTCTGGTACACCAAATACTTTCCATCTGCGGAGATCTCGGGCCATGACAACGTCTCGGGATTGGCGCGGTCGCTGGCCAGAAGCAATTCATCCCCACCGGCGCCACTGGCCAGGCGCGCATGCAGCGTCGAACCCTCCTGGATCCTCGATCCATTCTGCGACATGAACACGACCTTCTGGCCGTCGGGCGACCAGGCGGGCTCAAGGTGGGTTACGGGATCGAAAGTCAGGCGCGTCTTGGTTCCGCGCACTAGATCGAAAACCCAGACATCAATCAGCGGATCTCCGATCGCCACAACCAGCCGCTTGCCATCGGGAGAAAGCCTCATGCCCTTATAAGCTGTATGTTCGCCGACGCTGGCCAGCACCCTGCCGCTCCGATCGGCCCAGTTCAGGCCATAGTCGGCCGATCCGGCGCCCGATCCAGGTTCGTAGACGAGCAGTCCGTCGTCGGTCGCGGTGAATGTGGTGTGCCAGGTTCCACTGTCATATTGCACATCGTTGGCCACAACCTGCTGGTCGCCAGACAGGGTTCCGCTCGCGGGATCGAATTTCTGCGCTATCACCGAGCGCTGTTGATGAAACAGCAAGTATCCCGCGGCATATTGAGCCTGAGAGTCGCTGGGCAACACTAATTTGCTGCGGTCATCGTCGAGCGAAGCAAGGTAGATGCCGTTTTGTTCCGAACTCACACCGGTATGGTTGGTCGCGAGATACAGAAAGTGCTTGCCATCAGGAAGAAACACGGGCCAGCGATGCGTGGAGTGCTTGCTGGGGTCCATCTTCGTGGCCTGTGCCGGCGCGCTGGCACCGGCAGCATTCACTTTCATCAGCGAGCCGCGATATTCCGGGGCGTAGACGATCATGTTGTCCTTGCCCCAGGCGCCACCGCGGGCATTGGTGGCGTCGGCCAGCGCGACTACCGGGCCGCCACTTGCCGGAATCTTGTCGAGCTTGCCTGCAGCGAAAAAACCGATGAACTTGCCGTCTGGCGACCAGAACGGACAATATGCTCCTTCGGTTCCGGCCAGCTTCTGCTCGCCGCCATCGAGATTCCGCACCCAGACCATGTTCTGTTCTTTCTGCGAGTGCGCGGCGAAGAGCAGTCGCGTGCCGTCAGGAGAGAGCATTGGCGGGCCGGAGAAGTCTCCCATCAAATCGAAGGTGGCGTCCGCAGGCGGCAGCAGAGATGCGCGCACTGCATGCCTGGGCTTCGGAGACAGCCAGATCCAAAGGCACGCGGCGCCAAGCGCCACTACCGCAGCCACCCAGAGGGAACGTTCGCGCCATTTTCGCGACGGGCGATGCAGCGCGGGCGCTCCAGTCTGCGAGCCCGAACCGGCAATCCATCGCAACTCGCGAACGATGTCGGCAGCGCTCTGCCAGCGCGCATCGGGATCCTTAGCCAGACATCCCTGCACCACATGCTGCAGACCCGATGGCGTCATAGGCTGGATGGTTGTGATCGGCTCCGGCTCTTTTTCCAGGATTGCAGCCGCGACCGACACCATGGTTTTGCCTTCAAACGCGCGTTTGCCGGTGGTCATTTCATACAGCACGGTGCCGAGACTGAAAATGTCGCTGCGCGCATCAGCTTCTTTACCTTCCACTTGTTCCGGCGACATGTAGTGAAACGTCCCCACAATCGTCCCGTGCGCGGTTAGTGGAGTGGCGTTGTGGCTGGTCAGGGTCGCCGTCAGCTCGGACGCTTGTTTATTCCGCAGGCTGCTTTCCTTGGCCAGACCGAAATCCATCAACTTTGCGCCGGCCTTGGTCAACATGATGTTGCCCGGCTTCAGGTCGCGATGCACCACGCCGCAGCGGTGCGCTGCCTGCAGTCCCTCGGCGATTTCCGCGCCGTAGCGCAACACCTGATCGAGAGGCAATGTCCCGCGCCGCAGCCGATCGCTGAGAGATTCGCCCTCGAGAAGCTCCATCACCAAATAGCTGACGCCACTCTGCGAACCGACATCGTAGAGCTGGCAAATGTGGGGATGATTCAGGGAAGAGATGGCGCGCGCTTCGCGATCGAAGCGTTCCCGGGCCTCGGGCTGATCGCAAAGATGCGACGGCAATACCTTGACGGCAACGCTGCGGTCGAGCCGCGTGTCGCGGGCGCGATACACCTCACCCATTCCGCCGGCGCCGAGAGGAGATTGAATTTCGTAGGGACCCAGTTTTGTGCCAGAGGTAAGAGCCATGCGTGGGTGCAATTATAGCCTGCGCCGCATCGACAGCGGGCCGGACGATTCCGGGTCAGGGAAGTTCTGATTCATGTCCAACTGAGTTCAGGAGAAAGCCTGACCACAGGGGACACAGAGGTGCACAGAGGAACCTGAAGCTCCATGAGCTTCCCTATAGGGAGTCATTGTCATTCGCCAATATTTCGGCGTTACTTATCCTGGGAGCGGATGAGGACGACGTCGGATTCCCGGTGGCCGCGGACGACGGCGAGTTGTTTGCCGTCGAAGGAGTAGTCGAAGTCGCGGATAAACTCCGACTTGAAGTCGGTGAGTTGTTTTCCGGGGGAACCATCGAGGTGCTGCAGCCAGAGATTATCGGTGTCGCCCGAGCGCACGGTGTAGATAATCCCCGAGCCGTCGCGCGTGAACTCGATCCGAGCATTTTCAATATTCCCGGCGTACTCTGAGCGCGGGCGTTCGAAGTCCACGAAGCGAGGCGGTTGGCCGGAATCGAGAGGCTGCAAGACCAGTTTCTCTTTGGGATCGTTGGGGCGGGAAGTCACGAAAGCCGCTAGCTTGCCATCGGGAGAAATTGCGACGCGGCTGAAAACTGCGAATTCGGAAATCTGTTGCGGTGCTCCGCCGTCCATTCCAACCCTCTGCAGCTTGTTGTCTGCGTCCGAATAAACCACAGTCCTGGCGTCGGGGGAGCAGACGGCCTGGTAGTCGAATTTACCGCTGGTAAGTTCTTTTGCATTTCCACCATCCGCATCCGCCCGCCAGAGATGAGACTCGATCTTGGCGCCAGAAGCGGTGAAGATAACGCGTCCGTCCGAGCACGCATGGGCGAAATCCGGGTACCTGAACTGAGAAAACATCGGCGTCCTGGCGTTGGAGGCGGGATTAAGCAGAGTGATGCCGCTGCTGGCCGCAGTGACCAGGAGTTGGCTATCGCGGGTCCAGGAGACCTCGTCGCTGGGCGATCCCTCGATCGTGAACTCTTGGGCCGGGGCACTGCCGCCATCAGAGACTACGTAGGCATTCTGATGGGTCTGCCGCTCAATGGTAGCCACGGTGCGGCTATCGGCGGCCACGCTCAGATCGGTATAGGCGTTAGTGTCGCGCGTGACCGCAGACACCTTGCCCGAGGGAAAAGAAATAAAAACAATCTGCGGCTGGTTGGAGAAGGCGTGCGTACCCAGAGCCAGCAGCCCGCTGCCATCCGGCAGCCAGACCGGCCGGGTGAAATAGAGGTCGTTCGAGATCACGAACAGGTTGCGCTGGCCGCTCTCCACGTCGAACGCGCCCAGGGCGCTGAGTTGATCTCCCGGCTGCGAGACCGGAGTCACGATGATCCTGCCGTCGGGCGACCAGGCCACGTCGGACACGAGTTCGCTCAGGGGGGCGGTGGCGAGGGTTTTTTCCGCGCCTCCTTCCAAGTTCCGGATAATCATGCGGTATTCGCCGACTTTCGGATTATTGGCGAGGAGATAGACGAACTTCGTACCGTCCGGGGAGAAGCTGATGCTGGAATCGATGTCGGTCACCAGCTTCTGTGGAGTTCCGCCCAGAACTGGAGCGCGATACAAATACTTCAGCGCGCTGTTGCCGGCCTCTGAGCGAACGAAATAGAGATAGTTGCCGTCCGGGGAAAAGCGCACGCCCATGTATACCACCGGTCCCGGCGCCACCACCTGGGTATTGCTGTTGGTAGGAACATTGCGCAGCCACAGGCTCTGCTGGCCGTTGTCATTCATCACGTGCAAAAGGTATTTGCCATCGGGCGAAATGGCGACGAGCGTGGCCTTGCCGGTTTCCGTGACTTTGTTGACGGAAAAATTCTGAAACGGAGCGGGGCGGCTGCGCGAGAGCAGGGCATACACTCCATAAGCCGCGGCCGCGACCAGCAAAATCACGACGGCGCTAATAACGCCGAGAGAGAATTTGTGCTGCTTGGCGACCATCACGACGGACGAACTGCTGCCGCTATGCGCGGCCATCGCCGGGGAAGAACCTGCGGCCTCAGAACTCGCTATCGGAATGTGGCGGCTGGAATCGGTATCGCGCTTCAGCCGTTGCAGGTCGGCGCGCATGTCGGAGGCGTGCTGGTAGCGCAGGTCACGATCCTTCTCCAGAGCCTTGTTGATGATGTCTTCCAGCTTGGCCGGCAGATCGGGATTCAGGCGAACGGCAGGAGCCGGAGCGCGGTTCAGAATTGCCTCGAAAACCGTTGCCGAGCTTTCCCCGCGGAAGGGGAGCATCCCGGTCGCCATTTCGTATAGAACGGCGCCGAATGAAAACAGGTCTGTGCGGGCATCCAGTTCTTTGCCCTTGGCCTGCTCCGGCGACATGTAGGAAATCGTTCCCACGGCGGTTCCGGGGCTGGTCAGCAACTGTTCGTCAATGGCGCGGGTCGCGGTGTTCGCCGAGCCCACGTCGCTGGAGGAATTGCCGGTGAGCGTGACTTTTGCCAGGCCGAAGTCCAGAATCTTGGCATGTCCGCGCTCGGTGACGAAAATATTGGCGGGCTTGATGTCGCGGTGCACGATGCCCTTGGCGTGAGCGGCATCGAGGGCGTCGGCGATTTCAATGGCCAGCGAGAGAATCGCTTCGGTCTCCATCGGGCGCCCGGCGATGCGGTGCTTCAGGGTGACGCCGTCGAGGAACTCCATGGCGATAAACGCCTTGCCGTCCTGCTCGCCGATATCGTGAATGGTGCAGATGTTGGGATGGTTCAGGGCCGAGGCGGCCTGGGCCTCGCGCTGAAACCGGGCCAGCGCCTGGGGATCTCGCGCCACTTCGTCGGGCAGGAACTTCAGGGCCACAAAACGGCGAAGGCGGGTGTCTTCGGCCTTGTAGACTACACCCATGCCGCCGCCGCCAAGTTTTTCGACGATGCGGTAATGTGAGATGACTTGGTCGATCATTATGTAGAGACGGCCGCGGGCCGCTCCATCTTATCGGCGGGGCATCCGCGAGTCAACGAATGACGGCTAGAGAGACGTGGAAAAGAAAAGCATCAACCACGAAGGAAGTATCACGAAGGTGCCGATTTCTAAAGGTTTCCTTCGTGTGACTTAGGGTCCTTCTTGGTAAGAGTTCTTCGTCGCTTCGATGAAAGGACAAACTTGGAACCGATGAGAGAGGCGGTCCGGGCGAAGGATATGCTTTTGGCGCCGAGAGCGGGCAGTGCCGCGTTCCAAGGATTTTGCGAACTTTTCTTCCGCTATTACTCTCGTCTCACGGTGATGGGGAAGGAGCATCTTCCGGCATCTCCATTCATCATATGCAGCAATCATACGAGCCATGCCGATAGTGCAGTTCTGATGACGGCATCGGGGCTGCCATTCTCCTCGTTTGCGCTGCTTGGCGCCAGCGACTATTTTTTTGAATCCTGGAGAAGAAGATTTCTGGTCTCGCGATTCATGAATGTCATCCCGATTGATCGCCGGGCGCAAGCCAAATCACTGCTGCGCTGCCTGGCAATGTGTGAGGATTTTCTGCAGCACGGCAACCTGATTCTCTATCCGGAAGGCACGCGGTCTCCAAACGGCGAGATCCAGGACTTCAAACGAGGCGCGGGGATGTTTGCGGTCGACCTGGGAGTGCCGGTCGTGCCCGCGCTGATCGAGGGCGCGCATCGCATTTTGCCCAAGGGAGAATTCATGCCGCGGCCGAGATCGGTCACCGTCCGCTTTGGAGAGCCTATTATGTTCGAGCTGAATCCCGCCGATGCTCGGGGCGGGCGTGGGGCTCGAAGGGCTGCCGTCGAATTGCTGGAACAGCGCATCCGCGAGCTGAATACAAGTTTCTCGCCGATTCACGCGGTGCAGGCTTTGTAGAAAAGAGAGGGCGCTATGTACACGGCGAAGCACATGAAATGGTGGGGATGGGGCG
>CAWDBW010000010.1:0-40501 GCA_963800405.1 uncultured Acidobacteriota bacterium | reverse complement strand
AATCGTTCCGTCGGCTGCCAGCTCGCCGCTGAAAATCTTGAACTTATCATGCACTTGCTTTGCGATGTGGTGCGCCATGCGAGTTCTCTCCTGAAATGTTTTGGTGGTCTGGCAGTCAGTGTACAGCCAAGGGACATCGGCTGTCTCCTGAACCGCCTTCGCGAGTGGTACCCTTGCAGCATGCCCAACGATCCTGAGGTTCGACCGCTCAAGCCGGCTCGATCCCGCGCCGCGGTTGTGTTGGCCCTCATCGGTGGACTGTTCCTTGGTGTCGTCAGCGTCGGCTCGATTGGCTGGCTGATGCTCTCGCGAGATTCAGGACGAGCCATGTTGAGCCATGTGTGGTCGGCGGTGACCGGCAGAACCCTCACCATCGACGTGAGCCAGCCTACCGTAGTCGATCGCATTCAGCGGCTGCAGCGGCTGGAGACGGTCATCTACACCATGGATAAGATCGTGACCGGCGCCAAAGAAAATCCACTTCTGCCGAATTTTCTCGCTGGAGATCGGCTGCTGATGTTAGTGCACGGCGAGGTGGTCGCGGGAATCGATTTCGCGAACCTAAAGCCCGGCGACGTCCAAGTGAATGGCAAGCAGATACGCCTCCGCCTTCCTCCGCCCCAGATTTTCAGCACTCGCATCGACAGCGGGAAGACGCGCGTGTATTCCAGGCAGACCGGGCTGCTGGTCCCCACCGACCCGGATCTGGAAACGCAAGTTCGCCAGGAGGCCGAACGTCAGCTGCAAGAGGCCGCCCTGGCCGACGGCATTCTGCGAAACGCCCAGCAGAACGCAGCTTCGACGATCACCAGCCTGCTGCAGGGTCTGGGATTCGAGAAGATTGAGTTCGACTAGGGGCCGGGCTCGGTGTCCTTTGCCCTAGCTCACCAGTAATTCTCAATGAGCGTCGTCGCTTGGGTGCGACAGTGATGTGGCGCCCACCCTTCGGGTCGCTATGGTTTTGCCGGAGAGCAAGCCAGGAGTGCCGCCGTATGACGAGGCACATCGCGTGTAAAGTCTCTTGGTTCGGTGGTGGACCAAATCACGTAGCTTGTAACCTTGTCTATGCTAATCGAACTGACCGAGGGCTCAATCTCTCCGATCAGTACCGCAGTCTGCACGCCGACTGTATTGGCCACGACTTTGTATTTCTCGGGTTTTGCACCGTCGACACTCACGAGGACTTCTCTCTCGCCCAGCGTAATCTCAAGTCGGCTGTCGCCGCGCACAGCTTCGACAAGGAAATATTCGCTTGGGTCCGGGGTCTCCTTTGCCTGTCGAATCCCAACTCGGCCTACGGAATTACAAATCTGTGTGGTTTTGGGCTCCCAGACGTGAGATTTGGGCAAGGGAAATGTTTGACTTGAGGGGATCGGGGCGCTCTGAGCAGAACCGGCGCTAACGGTAAAGCAAAAATACAAAACGGAAAGCCAGCTGTGTCGCATGTCGTTCACCTTGAGACGACGATTCTAGACGCTAAATGGCGATAAAATCTCGATTGCACCAATAACGGTTCCACAAAGTCAGATTTGTTTGTAACCTCACTCCTTCGCCGCAATCCCCAACGCTCTTCATCTTCCGGTAAAGATGGCTGCGCTCCAGGCCCAGCACCTCGGCAGTGCGGCTGACGTTGCCGTGGTTCTGGTCGAGCTGTCTTGAGGATGTAGTCGCGCTCGTAGGCGTCGCGCGCCTGGTGCAGCGTGGAGAATTCGTCTTGGGCGCGCGCCGGCTGCCTTCGCGGTAGACCAGCGGCGGCAAATGTTTGCGTTCGAAGCGCGTGGTGGTGGGATTCATGATGACGATGCGCTCAATCACGTTGCGCAATTCGCGCACGTTGCCCGGCCAGGAGTAGCGCATCAGCGACTTCGATGGCGTCGTCGGTGATTTCCCGCGGCCGCCGTCCGTAGGTCGCCGCCAGTTCCTTCAGAAAATGCCGCGTGAACAGCGGGATATCTTCCTTGCGTTCCCGCAAAGGCGGCACGAAGAACGGAATCACATTCAACCGGTAGAAAAGATCTTCGCGGAAATTGCCACGCGAAATTTCTTCTTCCAGATCTTTGTTGGTCGAAGCAATCACCCGCACGTCGACGGTGATGGTTTCATCGCCGCCCACGGGCGTAAAGCGCTGCTCCTCGAGGGTCCGCAGCACTTTCGATTGCGTCTTCAGGCTCATGTCGCCGACTTCATCGAGGAAGAGCGTTCCCCCGTTGGCCTTTGAAACTTACCTTCCTTATCGGTAGCCGCGCCGGGGAACGATCCCTTGCAGTGACCGAATAGTTCGCTCTCGATCAGATCCTCTGGAATCGCGGCGCAATTGACCTCGACAAAAGTTTCGTCCTTGCGCAGGCTCTGGGCGTGGATGGCGTGAGCCACGAGCTCCTTGCCCGTTCCGGATTCGCCATAGATCAAAACCCGGCCGTTGGTCGGCGCCATCAGCGCCAATCTGCTGGCGCAGAGCTTTCATCGGAATGCTGTCGCCCACGATGATGCTCTTTCGAGCAACTGCTTTTTCAGGTCAACATTTTCGCTGCTGCAGCTTCTTGGATTCGATCGGCGTTCTTCACCAGGATCAGAGTCTTTTCGAGCGAGAGCGGCTTTTCCAGGAAGTCGTAGGCGCCCGAGTTTGGTCGCGCGCACCGCCGTCTCGATGGTCCCGTGACCGGAGATCATGATGACCTCGGGCGGATTGTCCAACTCGCGAATCCTCTCCAGCGTCTCCAGGCCGTCGACGCCGGGCAGCCAGATATCGAGCAACACTACGTCAAATCCGGTCTTGCGCAGCAGGTCGAGGCATGCCTCGCCACTCCCCACAGCCGAGGCCGAGTAGCCTTCATCTTCCAGAATGCCGGACAAGGAGTCTCGAATTCCAGCTTCGTCGTCAACGATGAGGATGTTATGCATGCTGGGCGGTCGCTGCTGTTGGCGTGGGTTCGAGCACAACCGGAAGTTCCACGATAAAACGCGTGCCCACGGGACGGTTTTCTTCTACGCGAATCGATCCATGGTGATCTTCGACGATGCGGCTGACGATGGCCAGGCCGAGGCCGGTGCCACGCTTCTTAGTCGAGAAGTAAGGCAGAAAGAGTTTCTCTTTAAGCTCGCGGGTGACGCCGTGGCCGGTATCGGCAACGGCAATCTCAATGGCGTCGCGGCTGGCCACCAGCGCGGTGGAAATCTCAATCTCGCGCACCACGGAGCCCTGCGAAGCTTCGGCGGCATTATCCACCAGGTTGGCCACGGCGCGTTTGATGGCCTCGCTGTCAGCCATTACCCGCGGCAGATCGGAAGCCAGCGAGGTGTGCACTCCAATACCATCCAGACGACCGTTGAACATGGAGAGCGCATTCTCGATGACTTCGTTAATGTCGGCGGGTTGCGGTTTGGCGACGGGAAAGCGGGCGAGCGTCGAGAACTCGTCCACCAATCGACGCACCGTTTGCACGGCCCCGGCAATGGTTTCCGCGCACGAACGCACCACCTCAAGCGACGCCGGATCATCCGGTGTGGCGCGGTCCAGATGGCGCTGAATACGCTCTGCCGACAACGCAATCGGGGTGAGCGGATTCTTGATTTCATGCGCCACCCGGCGCGCCACTTCGCGCCACGCCGCCTGTTTCTGCGCTTTCAGCAAGTCCGAAAGATCTTCAAACACCACCACGTACCCTGACCGCTCGGCCTGATGCCTAAGAGTTGCCACGGTTACGGCGACGTTCAACGATACGCGAGGCAACTGCATCTCCATCTGGCTGGTGGTCATGCCCATGCGATCGGCCCGCCGCAGCAACGGATCGAAATCCTCCAGAACCTCGGCGGGGAACACGTCCGCCAGCGACGCTCGCGAAAGAATCTCACGCGCGCCGTCATGTCCGCCCTCGGGATGAAACATGCGCAGCAACGCCTGATTCACATGAGTCACGCGCCGTTCGGCATCCAGCGAAAGCACGCCGGTCGGAATGCTTTCGAGGATGGTTTCCATCTGACGGCGGCGCTGGTCAAGTTCCGCGTTGGCCGCGCTCAGGTCCAGGCTGGAAGCTTCAATCTGCCGCCGGCTGCTTTCCAGGTCTTCGGCCATGCGGTTGAAGGAGCGCACCAGGTCGCCAATCTCGTCGGCGAAGCTGACCGGTACGCGATAGTCCAGCCGCCCGCGCGAGATTTCCTGCGTGGCCTCCGCCAAGGCCGACAGCGGTCGAGTCACTATTTTCGAAAGGAACAGTGCAAGCCACGTCGTGACAAACAGTACGATCATCGTGAGCAGCGACAACAGGCCCATGTAGGTGCGGCGTACCAGCTTCCGCTCGCGGGCTAGATCGTAGTAACGCTGCTGGCTGACCTCGACCTGACGCACCGTCTCCGAAAACTCGCGGGGAAGCGGAATCGCCACCAGAATCAAGCCTCCGCCCGGAACCGGAGCGCTGCCCAGGGTGTAGTCGGTTTGCTGCCAGGTAAATTGTGCGGGACGCCCCGCGGTAGCCTCAGCCAACGGAAGTTTCGCCTTGATGATGGGCCAGGGTGCCGGCACATTGAAACTGGCCTCTTCATCACCATCCTGCAGCGCCAGGGCGAATCCGCCTTGCAGCGTCTGTTCGTGATGTTGGAACTCGCTCACCACCCCGGAAAATCCGCGGCTTGAAAAACCATGCTCGATCTCCGGAGACGCCGCAATCGAGAGCGCTTCGGCTCTGGCATTCTGCATGGCATAGCTCGCCAGCACAGACGCCATGGCGTGGGTGTTGGCGCGGACTTCCTCCACCGGGGTCGAGAACCACTTGTCGATGGAACGGTTCAGCAGCCCGTAGGCGAACCAGTACATCATCACGACCGGCAACGACGACAGCAGAAGCGCTCCAGCCACCATGCGCGTGCGGAATTTCGACCCCAGCACTCCCAGGCGCCGCTCGGCAAAAAGCTTGAGCAGGTTGCGCATCAGCACAAACGTGAGCGCAACGAACAACAGGAAAATCAGCGCCAACAGGGCGGCCAGCACAACCGTGTCCTGATTGTTTGGCCGCAGAAGCGTCTGGTCGAAGGCGTTTTGCGAAACCAGAAATCCCAGCAGCAGAAAAACGATGACCGCCAGCAGAATGATGACCTGCTTGCGGCGCGAGGTCTTCTCGGGCGGGATGGAGGCTGGTTGTGCCACTGCTATTCAGCTGGCTCCTAATCGCCAGCATGCGCAAGTAATTATAGATGCACCAGCACCGATGCAGGCTGCAAAGGGGTTGTGTGGGACCGGGTCAGAGACCCGGTCGCGTCGCGGAGCGCCGCAGGTTTTGATTCTGGAGAGAGTCGAGACGCTGGTGAGAAAAGCGTGGCGCTTCGGGCCGCGGCCGGGTCAGAGACCCAGCCGCACACAAGCTCGACCCGGCCCCACACGACCCCAGGGTCACGCGCATGCTCAGTGGAGGCGATTCTTTCTGGCCGAGATCTCCTCCAACACCGCGCCGTACGCGGGTTTGGGCTGGTAAGCGCGGTCAAAGAGCAGTGCCGCCCCGCGGCTGCCATGGGAGTGTGATCCGATCCACGAGTATTTGTCGGTGAATCCCCAGGTCTGAATCGCGGTGCAGCCCGGATTTTGCAGGCACGCTCGCACCACCCGGCGATAGACCTCCGCCTGTCGCGCCAGATCGTCGTGCCCGGCTACGCCACTCGCGTCCACTGGCAGGGATATGTCGAGTTCCGTGATGTGAACCTGAACTCCCAGCGCGGTCAGGCGCGCGATATTGGCGGCAATACTCGCTGTGTCGAGGTCAAGCCTGGAAACGTGCATCTGCAGCCCGACTCCATCGATGGGAACGCCGCGGCGTTTGAAATCTTTCACCATGGCGTAGATCGCGTCCGATTTACGGTTGAGCCCTTCGCCCTCGGCCTCGTTGTAGAAAAGCAAAGCCTGCGGATCGGCCTCATGCGCCCAGCGGAAAGCCTGCTCGATATAAGCCGCGCCTTTCTCCGACAGCCCAATGCCCGGTTGGTTGTACCAGGGAGAGTCCTTGAGATGCCCGCTCTCTTCCATCGCCTCATTCACCACATCCCACGCGAACACCTGGCTAGCATAGTGTTTCATGATCGTGGTGATGTGCTCCTGCAGCAAATGAGACAACTGCGCGGGCGTGAAGTGGCCTTGCACCAGCCATTCCGGATTGTTGTGATCCCACACCAGGCAGTGGCCGCGAATTTTCATGCCATGAGCCTGCGCGAAGCGGACCACCTCATCGCCCTCGCGGAAATCGAACTTGCCCGCATCGCGGCGCACGGTCCACCACTTCATCGCGTCCTCAGGCTCGACCATGTTGAATTCCCGGCCCAGAGTGGCCGAATAGGCCGCTTCGGAAAACATGGATGGACGCACCGCCGCACTCACCAGCACGTGGGCTTCGTCGGCTGCCTGCCGTAGCGGCACAGAAGGCGTTCCCGCGGTTGCGATCAGAAACAGAATCAGGACTGGAAACTGATGAGACCCGCTTAGCATTGCTTAAGCTTATCTCCGGTTCGAATGGCTCATAGCGATCAGTTAACCCGAGGCAGGAAACGCTGTAAAGGACATCCATCACATTCAGGCTGTGATTTTCGACAATAGTACTTGCCCACTCCTACGATGAGTCCGCGCATCTCGTTATAAACCTGCACCAGCGGCGTCCGCGCAGCCGTGCTCATCGCTGACGGCGGGTGAGCCGCGCCCCGGATGGCAGGTTGCGATTCTCCCTCCGCGCGCTTTCCCGGTTCGCCAGTCGCCGTCGCCAGAGCCTTCTCGAACAAACTCCGAATTTCCTCGTAATCCGCCTCTGCCGCCAGAATCCCGTGCCGATCGAGGATGCGGCGTGTGTAAGCGTCCACGACGAACACGGCATGATTCCCCGCATAGAGAAGAATCGAGTCCGCAGTCTCCGGCCCTACGCCGTTCAGGCTGAGCAACTCTTCTCGCAGCTTGCCGGTCGGCTGGGCGAAAAGTTGGTCCAGAGAGCCGCCGTAGTTTTTATCGAGGAAAGCGACGAACGTTTTCAGCCGCCGCGCTTTTTGGCGGAAGTACCCCGAGGGCCTGATCAGACGCTCGAGGTTGCCCCGCGTCACTTTCCGGATTCCTTCCATGCTCAGCAATGCCGCTGTGCGCAAATTCGCCAACGCCTGTTCCACGTTGGTCCACGCCGTGTTCTGCGTCAGGTAGGCTCCGACGATCACTTCGAAGCGAGTTTCGGCAGGCCACCAGTGCTGCGCTCCCCACGCCTGAGAAAGAGCGCCATAGTACCGGCGGATTTCCTCCTCCTTTTTTCTCTCCTTCTCCCGGCGTGCTCGCGCCATAGCGATCCCCTAGGTTTCGAGTCTAACTGACCCCCCGCGTGCCACCACCCACGTGACTCCCGGATGGCACGGGCACTTACTGAAGTGCATGTACCTGGGCCCGCGGACCGTCCTCCGGCAAGCCAAGAAATAGCATTTGGCGTGGAGTTCAGCCCTCAAATCCTTGTCTGCGCATGAGATTCCCTTCAGGTCCAAGTACTAAAGTAAGTGGTACCGTAGCGCGCTTGCGTTGACAATTTATGTCAACGCGAATGGGCTGCGTCTCTCCCAATACTGGGGGGCCCTTTGCGCCATGCCCGCAGCAGTGCGAGGCGTCGTACCCACTTGGATAGGAGAGCTGCGTATGTCTCAACGGCTGGGTGACCTTCTCGTCAAAGAGAAGATCATTACCCCAGAGCAGTTGGAACAAGCGAATAAGGTTCAGAAAGAGCAGAGCTGCCGCCTGGGGTCTGCCCTGGTGAAGCTGGGCTTCCTCACGGACGAGGACGTCACAAATTTCCTCTCCCGCCAGTACGGCGTTCCCGCCATCAATCTTTCTTATTTTGAAATTGATCCTGCCGTCGTCAAGCTGATTCCCTTCGAGACCGCCAAGCGCTACCAGATTCTTCCGCTCAGCCGAGTGGGTGCATCCCTCACCATCGCGATGGTCGATCCCACCAACGTGTTTGCGATGGATGACATTAAGTTCATGACCGGCTTCAACATCGAGCCGGTCGTCGCGTCAGAAAGCTCGATTCTGGCGGGGATCGAAAAGGCCTACGGCTCCGGCAGCAAGGAAGAAGATCTCGAAACCGTAATGCAGTCGATGTCGGAGATGAGCGACGAAGACGTCGAGCTGAACGATCAAAAAGAACAAGAACTCGGGCTGTCAGAACTGGAAAAAGCCGCCGACGAAGCTCCCGTCGTGAAGTTGGTCAACGTCGTGCTGGGCGACGCGGTCAAGCGGGGCGCCAGCGATATTCACATTGAGCCTTACGAAAAGGAATTCCGCGTCCGCTTCCGTATTGACGGCGTATTGCAGTCGATCATGTCACCCCCGTTGAAGTTGAAGGACGCCATTACCTCCCGCATCAAGATCATGTCGAAGCTCGACATCAGCGAGAAGCGCCTGCCCCAGGACGGCCGCATCATGCTGAAGATGAACATCGGCGGCCGCAAGAAGCAGCTCGATTTCCGCGTCAGCACGCTGCCCACGTTGTGGGGCGAAAAGATCGTGCTCCGGTTGCTCGATAAAGAAAACCTGCGCCTCGACATGACCAAACTCGGCTTCGAGCCCGAGTCGCTGGTCAAATTCGAAAAAGCCATTCTCAAGCCTTACGGCATGGTGCTGGTCACCGGACCTACGGGCTCGGGCAAAACCAACACGCTTTACTCCGCCATCTCTCGACTCAACCAGCCCGACACCAACATCATGACTGCCGAAGATCCGGTCGAGTTTCAGTTGGGCGGCGTCAACCAGGTGCAGATGAAGGAACAGATCGGCCTGAACTTTGCCGCCGCTCTGCGATCCTTCCTGCGGCAAGATCCCAACATCATTCTGGTCGGCGAAATCCGAGACTTTGAAACCGCCGAAATTGCCATCAAGGCCTCCCTCACCGGCCACCTGGTGCTCTCCACCCTGCACACCAACGGCGCCCCGGAAACCATCACGCGCCTGATGAACATGGGCATTGAACCATTCCTGGTGGCGACCTCGGTGCACCTCATCTGCGCCCAGCGTCTGGTCCGGCGCATTTGCAAGGATTGCATTGAGGTCGTGGATGTGCCTCCGCAAACTCTGATAGAGGCGGGGTTCACACCCGAGGAGTCGAAGACAGTCAAGATCCAGAAAGGCAAGGGCTGCGGGATCTGCAACAACACTGGCTACAAGGGCCGCTGCGGTCTGTACGAAGTTATGGAGGTCGACGACGAGATCCGGGAACTGGTGCTGGTCGGAGCCTCGGCCGTGGAGTTGAAGAAGAAGGCCATCGAGCGCGGCATGATTAC
This sequence comes from uncultured Acidobacteriota bacterium, assembly GCA_963800405.1. Classification (GTDB taxonomy): domain Bacteria; phylum Acidobacteriota; class Terriglobia; order Terriglobales; family Acidobacteriaceae; genus Sulfotelmatobacter. Next base: position 31,222 of record CAWDBW010000010.1, on the reverse strand, counting down.
GCTGCGGCGCAGTGGACTGATCAAGGTCATGGCGGGCATGACCACGCTCGAGGAAGTGTCCCGCGAAACGGCTCATTGATTCGTCTTTAGTCGCTCGTCGTTAGTCGTTCGCCAACGACCAACAATTAGCGACTAGCGACCGGGAATTGCGAAGACTTTTAGAACGTAATGGAAGGAACTGACTATGGGTTTGTCGTTAAGCGATCTGCTCAAGAGAATGCTGGAGATGAACGGCAGCGACCTGCACATCACTACCAACTCGCCGCCACAGATTCGTGTGCATGGCCATCTGGTGCCGCTTGACCTGCCGCAGATGACTCCGGCCGAGACCAAGCAGCTGGCCTACTCGGTCATGACCGATTCCCAGAAGCACCGCTTCGAAGAAAGTCTGGAACTGGACTTTTCCTTCGGGTTAAAAGGCCTGGCCCGCTTCCGCGCCAACGTCTTCAACCAGCGCGGAGCCTCGGCCGCCGTCTTCCGCTTGATTCCTTTCGAAATCAAGTCATTCAATCAGCTCGGTCTGGCGCCCGTGGTCAGCAAGATGTGCGACAAGCCCCGCGGCCTGGTGCTGGTAACGGGGCCGACCGGATCGGGCAAATCCACCACGCTCGCCGCCATGATCGACAAGATCAACAGCGAGCGCCACGACCACATTCTTACCATCGAGGACCCGATCGAATTCGTGCACATGAATAAGAACTGCCTGGTCAACCAGCGCGAGCTCCACGCCGATACCAAGAGCTTTACCGACGCCTTGCGCGCCGCGCTTCGTGAAGATCCAGACGTCGTGCTGATCGGCGAAATGCGCGATCTGGAAACCATCGAGTCGGCGCTGCGGATCGCCGAAACCGGCCACTTAACGTTCGGCACGCTGCACACCAACTCGGCCACTTCCACCATCAACCGCATCATCGACGTGTTTCCGGCGCACCAGCAGCCCCAGATTCGCGCCCAGTTGTCGCTGGTGCTGGAAGGCATCATGTGCCAAAGCCTGCTGCCGCAGCATCGACGGCAAAGGCCGCGCCATGATCATGGAGATTCTGGTGCCCAACCCGGCGGTGCGCAACCTGATTCGCGAAGACAAGATTCACCAGATCTATTCCTCCATGCAGTCCGGACAGGAAAAGTTCGGCATGCAGACGTTCAACCAGTCGCTGGCCACCGCTTATTTTCAGAAAGCAATCACCCTGGAAACCGCCATGGCGCGTTCCAGCAACACAGACGAATTGCAGGAAATGATTAACCGCGGCGCCAGCCTGACCAACCGTCCGACCACGGCCGGACGACGCTGGCCAGAGGAGCTGCTCCGTCCAAGCATTAGGAAGGGTGCGGCATGGACATTTGGGGACGTTGAAACATTTGGAGCATTAAGCATTTGCAGCCAGACAGTTCTTACGAACCGCAGGTCAGTGAGGAGACTAAACCATGCCAGTCTTTACATTTTCCGGCAAAGACGCATCCGGACAAAAAATTTCCGGCGAGCGCATAGCGCCCAACAAGCAGTCTCTGCAGCAGGCGTTGCGGCGCGAGCGCATCATCCCCGGCGCGATTCGCGAAAAAGGCAAAGAATTCTCCATGCCCACCTTCGGCTCGGGCAAGGTCAAGACCAAAGATATCGCGATCTTCTTCCGCCAGTTCTCGGTCATGATCGATGCCGGCCTGCCGTTGGTGCAGTGTCTGGAAATCCTGGCGGCCAACCAGGAAAATCAGGCATTTCAGAAAACTCTGACTGGCGTGCGGACTACGGTGGAAGGCGGCGCGACTCTGGCCAACGCCATGCGCCAGTATCCCGTGGTCTTCGACGACCTCACCACCAACATGATCGAGGCCGGTGAAACCGGCGGTATTCTCGACATCATTCTGCAGCGCCTGGCGACCTACGTGGAAAAAGCCGTCCGTCTGAAATCGGCGGTGAAATCGGCCCTGATTTATCCCGTCGCCGTTGTCGGCATGGCCGGATTGATTGTCGGCGCCCTGCTCAAGTGGGTCGTGCCGATTTTCGCCAACCTGTTTGCCGGCCTGGGCGTCACCCTGCCTCTGCCCACGCGCATCGTCATGGGCCTGAGCGCGTTCGTCAGAGCTTCTGGTGGATGTTTCTTGTGGGCGGCTTTGGCCTGTTCTTCGGGATCAAGCAGATCCGCAAGCATCCCCGCGGCCGCTACTACTTCGACAAGATGCTGCTGTTCATCCCGGTGATCGGCTCACTGCTGCGCAAGATCGCCGTCGGCCGCTTCACCCGGACTCTGGGCACGCTGATCACTTCGGGCGTGCCGATCTTGGAAGGCTTGACATCACCGCCAAAACTTCAGGCAACGCCGTGCTGGAAGAAGCGCTGATGAAAGTGCGCAAGGCCATCGAGGAAGGCCGCACCATCGTCGATCCGCTGCGCGAATGCGGCGTGTTTCCCAACATGGTGACCCAGATGATCGGCGTCGGCGAAGCCACCGGCGCCATGGATTCCATGCTGCAGAAGATTGCCGACTTCTACGAAGAAGAAGTCGACGCGGCCACCAAAGACATGCTGGCCATGCTGGAACCGGTCATCATCGCGATCCTGGGCGTCAGCGTCGGCGGCATCGTCATCTCGCTGTACATGCCGCTGTTCGCCATGATCGCCAAACTGGCTGGCTAGGAGAAAGCAGAAACAGGTCTTGGGTCTCGGGTGTCAGGTCTTCGGCTTAAACCTGACACCTGGGAGCCTGCCTGAGACCGAAGACCTAAGACCGAAACCTGAGTTTCACATGCAATCCACTTTTGATGAGCGCAATTGGCTGGTTTGGCTGGTCCGGGTCCGCATTTTCATCCTGACCCTCCTGCTGGCCATTGAGCTGGCGGTCGCCCGCTTCAGTCCGACGCCGCTGCCCATGCGCCTGTTCGTCAGTACCATTCTTTTCTGGTACAGCCTTTCCCTGTTCTACGTGCTGCTGCTCTCGTTCTGGCAGGAGCACCGCCTGCAAGCCACGCTGCAGGTGCTGACCGACCTGATTCTGGTCAGTCTGGTCGTCCACGAAACCGGAGGATGGGACAGCTCCCTGAACTTCCTCTATCCGCTGGTCATCATCGTGGCCAGCGTGCTGCTGCCGCGGGTGTGGGCCCAGTTGGTTGCGGCGCTGGCTTTCATTCTCTACGGCACCGTCCTCGAGCTGAACTATTACGGCGTGGTGCCCTCCTACTGCACCACGCATCCCGGCCTGAAGGCGCTGCAGGCCATCATCTTCGTCAATCTTTTCGCCTTTCTCGCCGTGGCTTACCTCGCGGGCCTGCTCACCGCAAAACTGCGTCAGGTGGGCGTGCAGCTGAAAGACACCAGCGGAGCGCTGGAAAGTCTGCAGGCGCTGCACGAAAACATTATTCATTCCATCAGCAGCGGGCTGATTACCACCGGCCTCGACGGCCGCATCACCCTGGTCAACGCCGCGGCCCAACGCTTATTGGAGCTCTCGCCGGGCGACCTGCGTGGGCTCGCCGGTTCATCAGCTGTTTCTCGATCCGCTGCCGACCGTGGAGTCGCCACGCGACCCACGCGGAAGTCCGCTTCAATGTCCCCACGCAAGTTTCCCCAAGCACCGTCCGGGTGCGCGTGGCCGCTCTAACGGTGCCCGAGCGCGGCGATCTGGGCTACGTCTACGTGCTCGACGATCTCACCGAGATTCGCCGCCTCGAACGCGAAGTCCGAATGCAGGACCGCTGGCCGCGGTCGGCCGCCTGGCTGCGGCCATTGCCCACGAAATCCGCAATCCGCTCACGTCCATTGCCGGCTCGGTCAGCATGCTCTCCGCCGTCCCGGAGATGAACGAAGACCACCGCCGCCTGCTCGACATCGTCACCCGCGAGTCGCAGCGGCTGAACAGCATCATCACCGACTTCCTGGCCTACTCCCGCACCAAGCAATATCGCTTCGACCGGGTCGACCTGGTCGAGTCCGTTGAAGATACCCTCACCCTGATGGATCACCGCATGACGGCGGAGAAAACCGGGATCAAGATCGAGCGCCGCTTCACCGTGCGTCCGGCCTGGGCCATCGCCGATGGTGACAAGCTCAAGCAGGTGTTCTGGAACCTTTGTGAAAATGCCGTCCGCGCCATGAAAGAGGGTGGAACCCTTACCGCTGCCGTCGAGTCGTTAGGCGACGACTGGCAGGTCTCTTTCAAAGATACGGGATCCGGCATGACGCCCCAGCAGATCGAAAAAATCTTCGAGCCCTTCCAGTCGAACTTCGAGGGCGGCACCGGGCTCGGACTGGCCATCGTCTACCAGATTGTGCAGGCCCACGAAGGCAAGATCTGGGCGCGATCGAAGCCCGGGCAGGGAACCACGTTCGTTCTGCGCTTACGCCGTCTGGATGCCGAGCGGGCAGTCACCAGCGACCAGAGTGTATCGGATAAAGCCCGGGTGCTGGCTGCGCCGGCGCCCGCTGTCGCCGCTGCCGCTGCAGGAGCAGGAGGACCGCGTGGCTAACATCCTGGTCGTCGACGACGAACGCTCCATCTGCGAAATGCTCGACATCTCCCTGCGTCGCGAGGGTCACCGCGTCGAGACCGTGCAATCCGGACAGAACGCAAAAAACAAAATCGACGGCGCGCTCTACGACGTCATCATCACCGACATCAAGATGCCCAACATTGACGGCATCGAAGTGCTGCGCCACGCGCACCGCGTCTCGCCCGACTCCGCCGTCATCCTCATTACCGCCGTCGATGACTACGAAGCCGCCGTCGAAGCCGTGAAAGCCGGAGGCGCCACCGACTACATTCGCAAGAGTCCCGGCCTGGTCGACGAAATCAAGCTGGCCATCAATCGCGCCGTCGAAAAACTGAATCTCAGCAAACAGAACTTCGCCCTGCGCCGCGACGCCGCCACGCGCAACTCGCTCGACAACATCATCGGCTCCAGCGACGCCTTGGAAAAGCTCAAGCAGACCGTGCGCATTGTCGCCTCCACCGCTTCGACCGTTCTCATCCACGGAGAAAGCGGCACCGGTAAGGAGCTCGTCGCCCGCGCCGTCCACGTCTGCTCGCCTCGCGCCACCGACGCTTTTGTTTCCGTCAACTGCGGGGCCTTCCCCGAAACCTTGCTCGAAAGCGAACTCTTCGGCTACCTGAAAGGCGCCTTCACCGGCGCGAACCAGAACAAGCGTGGCCTGTTCGAAGTCGCCGATGGCGGCACCATCTTCCTCGATGAAATCAGCGAGATGACGCTGGCCATGCAGGTCAAACTTTTGCGCGTGCTGCAGGAACGCACCGTGCGTCCGGTGGGCAGCACGAGCGAGATCTCCATCGACGTGCGCGTCATTGCCGCCACCAACCGCAATCTCGACAAAGCCGTCGCCGAAAATCTGTTTCGCGAAGACCTTTATTACCGGCTCAACGTTATTCCCATCCGCGTGCCGCCGCTGCGCGAACGCCGCGAAGATATTCCGCTGCTGGTCAACCACTTTCTCAAGAAGTATGCCACCGCCGCTGGCCGCAGCATTCTGCGCGTGAACGCGCCTTCGCTCGATTCCCTGTGCGGCTACGAGTGGCCCGGAAACGTCCGCCAGCTCGAGAACACGGTTGAGCGCGCCGTCGCCCTTGAAACCGGCGACGAACTGCATGTCGAACTCCCCGCCGAACGCCCGAAAGCACACGCCGCCGCCGCCTCGGCCGGCGGAGGCACCCTGCCCGAACTCGGCTCCGACGCGACTCTCCCCGCCGGCATCGGGATGGAAAGCTATGTAGCCGGCATCGAACGCTCGCTGCTGCAGAACGCGCTCATCCAGAGCGGCGGCGTGCAGACCAAAGCCGCCGACGTGCTCGGCGTCTCCTACCGCTCTTTCCGCCATTTGATGAAAAAGTACGGGCTGTAGGAAGAAAGCTCTTAGCCATTAGCTCTTGGCTCTTAGCTCGAAGCCCGTCCCGGAGGGACCACCGAAAATAGCCCGGCGTTTCAACGCCGGGGTCAGCGAAACGGAAGGGAAGTCCGTCCCGGAGGGACGGCTGAAAGACTTACTCTCCAAAGCCCGCAGGCATTTCGGCCGTGCCTACGGCACGGACGTCCTGAGGCGCATCGGCTTCCCGCCAGTGGAACTGGCGGGCTACTGTCGGTGGTCCCTCCGGGACCGGCTTCGCTAAGAGCTAAGAGCTAAGAGCTAAGAGCTAAGAGCTAAGAGCTAAGGGCCGCCCTTCTTCAACTGCTGCTTCCACCCCAGCACCCGCGCCTTCGCCCCCTCCGCCTCGGCCTCGGGAATCATCCCTTTCTTCATGTACAGCACCGACAAACTGGTATGCGCCAGCACATCGTCAGGATCGAGTTCCGCCAGCCGCTGTGCCACGGCGATCGCCTCATCGTAGCGCTGCAGATCCTGCAGAGCCCGCGCCAGTCCGTGCATAGCCTCGGTGAACGTCGGATCGGCCGCCAAAGATTCCTGATAAGCCGCGACCGCTTTTTCCAAGTGTCCCTCGGCCATCAGGTCAAGCGCAGCGTAGTAGTGGTCTTCAGCCTGAAGGCGTGCTTGTTGGCGGGTGTTTGCGTCAGGCATGCGGGAAAATTCCCAGCGGAGACAGGATTCTAACACGGGCAACGACGGCGACGGTTCGCGCGCGCAAGCCCTCCTTTGGCTGGGGCATTCGCAGGTAGCAGGGCGGGTCTTAGTGCTGGGTGTTAGGTCTTTCACGTCTAGATTCATCTCAGCGAAGACCCAAGCCCCGTTTTCTTTCGTGTACCTTCGTGTCCTTTGTGGTTATGATCTATGCATGCGCTATCGCATCCGCTTCCTGTGGAATGCCACCAAGGGCCATCGCCTGGCCCCCTGGCGCAGCCCGTATCTGTTGTGGCGCATCGAGACTTACACGGGCGTGAAGATGACGCAGATCGGCTTTCTGGAATTCTGGGAATTCATGTGGCGCGAGCGCCGCGATCTCTGGCGGTTTCTCAAATGGACCAGCGCGATGGAACGCTGGGTCCATCCCAAACCGAAAAGTTCGTGAAGACAGGGGCTAGGGATCAGGGGCTAGGTTTCAGTAAGAAGACAATAGGCGTCGATAAGCTCCGAGGTCGAAAGGCTAGCCTCTAATCCCTGACCCCTGCCTACGCCCCTTTACCCGCCGCCGCGGCCTCGCCTAAGAAGATGCTGACTTCGCTGCCTTTGCCGGCCCCGGTGACCTGCGCCGCCGCCGTGCGGTTGGCCGCGATCTCCAGATAGCCCATGCTCCCCACTATGCCGAACACTTCCCCCGGCGAGCCTTCCGCGTAGACCTGGCGAATCTCGTTAATCTCGCGGTTTCCGACCACGATCTTGAACGCGCCCGGCTTGGCCGTAAACAGCGCCGGCACGTCCGCCGGCGTCACATTGGTGACGAGGTTGCCGAAGCGGTCGACCTTCAGCACCACTGCGCGGATGCGGCCTTCGCCCGCGGGTTTCGGCCGGGGCGCCGCGAAGCGCACGAAATCTTCAATCTCGTCTCCAAATTTGTGCGAGTCGACCTGCTTTGCCAGATACGCCGCCACCGGGGCGAACACGTCGCGCGCGTGAAACGTCTGGCTGATCGGCGATCGGAAATAATGTTCGGAAGTGATGTGCCGCACGTGGATGCGCTCTTCCCTGGCATAGACCATCGAAAGCACGCCATTATCGGGCGCGACGAAATGATAACCATCGCTCGAAGCCAGAATCGGCCGCCGCAGCGTGCCCACCCCCGGATCCACCACCACCACGTGCACCGTGCCATTGGGGAAATACGAATACGCCTGCGAAATCGCCAGTGCGCCATCGAGCACGTCGAAGGCCTGCACGGCATGCGAAATATCCACGATCTGCGCGTCCGGAGTGATGTCGAGAATCACTCCCTTCATCGCGCCTACATAATGATCGTTGGTCCCAAAATCGGTGGTAAGCGTAATCGTCGGCCGATGTGGCAACTTTCCCTCGCTGGAAGACCAAATTCCTGAAGACAAAATTCTAGGTACAGCGAAGTTAATTTGCGCCGAACCCGCGAGTCAAGGCACGGAGGTAATAGGGGAAATGTTTGGCTTTTGCCGGAAGTTGGGAGGAGTGGGGATTTTGACATCAGCTTAGCGGCGATCGCATTGCCAATTCCGGGATTGCCGATAATACAGGGTTCTACGTTACACTGCCTCCGTGCACCACGAGCAAGCGCTGATCGCAGCGTTCGTTAAGCGAAATAAACGTGATCGTTACCGGGAGATCCTGTCGAACTCGCGCTTGCGCCACAACTTTATAAAACAGCTCGCGCACTTCACAGACTTCGATCCCAAATACCGCCTGCCGATTCCCAGCGACAAACTCTTCGTCGACAGTATCGCAGCCCAGTTGCGAAAGCGACACTCTCCGGACATCGTCTTCGCGATCTCCGAAGATCCGGCGCTCGACGAAAAAGAGCTCCCGCTCGTGGAAGCTCTCAAGCGGATCGTCGGACGCGGCATGGGCACCATCCTCTCCTGCACCCCCGGAAGCCTGGCCTTCGTCGAGACAGAGGACGAACGATTCATTCTTGAGCGCCACGATCCACTAGAAAAACGAGAATACGTTCGCTTCGTCATCGGCCGTAAGGACGAGGACAGCCATGTCGAGCAGGGAATCTTTCAGGCGGTAGCGTTGGCGCTGGAGTGGCGAAACATCACGGGCCCCGACGCCGATGAACTGAATGAGCTGCGAGCGTGGTTCAGCGAGAATCTGGAAAAGCCCACGTCCTTCGGGCGTGAGAAGCTGCGGCTCGGCATCTGCTGGTTCAAGACCGGGGCCACCGAGCACATTGGCCGTATTTGGGAGATGGTTCGCATCCTCGAACGCAACGGCATCTATGTGAAGAAGATCAGAACCGACAAACCCGGCTATTTGATCTACGAAGATGAATGGCAAATAGTAGCGGAGCCTTTCCGCAAAGGCACGATGCCGAGACGATAGGTTTCCCGGCCCTCGTCGCCTGGTCATAGTCTGTCGGTCCTCGTCTCCTTCGAGAGTAATCTGGATATTGGCTCCCCTAGGTCTATGCTGATGGGGTTATGGCAGGCAGACGGAGCAGGCAATCTGCACAATTCGGGCTGGTGCTGTATTCGATTGTGCTGGTCTGCACTCTATCAGCCAGCGGGACTGGAGCAGGCGCCCAAAATCCCAAGGAACAGTTAAAGCCAACCGAGCAGCTCGTCAGGCGATACGAAAAGCTGATCGCCGCAGGGGACCTTCTCACGCCCGCAGGCTGGAAGCGCGCGTCGGAGCTTTTCGAAAAATCAAATCCCTACCCTACCAGCGGAGACATCTACGTGGTGTCAACCGGCGGCGCCGTAGGCGAAGACTGGGTCAAGGGCGATCGAGCGCAAGTCGAGACAAAATGGGATGACAATTACGGGACGATCGATTCGGCTCTGCGATACAAGCCGCCCTCGCCGAGCGGCCGCATAGCAATGGGTCAGATTTTTTCCCTGATCTCAACTCATGCGCAGCCGTGCGGCTCCGGCAGCGGCGCATCGGCGACGGCGACTCCCGCCGCAGAGTGGAAGTTCGAAGGAGATCTGCGCATCAGGAGCGCGACGATTCCCGCGGCAATCAAGTACGTGAAACAGATGCGCGACCGCTCCACTGACCCGGCAATCCGCAAGAACGCCGATAAAACGATCGCTGCCCTGAAACGGTTGGCCATCCCTTGTCCCGCCTGCGCCTGCTAGCGGGTCAGCATTCCGCCGGGGCCTACTCGTACCGCAGCGCCTCAATCGGATTCAACCGCGCCGCCTTCAAAGCCGGGAAGAATCCCGAAACAATCCCCACCAGCGACAGAATGACGAACGAGACAATCATCACGCTCATCGACGCATGCAGGAAGATCGCGCCCTCGTGGTCGGCCGTCTTGTAGAACTCATCGTAGAGCGGCATGGGAGGAATCGCCCAGGTCAGCAGCTCGGCGACCGCCATCCCGACAATCCCGCCCACAAACGTGAGCACCAGCGCCTCCAGCAGAAACTGAATCAGAATGTGCCGCGGCCGCGCGCCAATCGCTTTCCGCAGTCCGATTTCCCGTGTCCGCTCCGTCACCGACACCAGCATGATGTTCATCACGCCGATGCCGCCCACGGCCAGCGTGCACACGCCGATTAATCCCAGCACGGCCTGCAATCCGTAGGAAAAGCCGTTGATCATGGCGCGGTCCTCAATCGTGTCCCACTCCGGAGTCGCCTTGTCGTCCTTGGGATCGAAGTGGTGCCGCCGCGCAATCACCTCGCGCGCCGCCGCCAGCGCCTTCTTGTTCAGTTCCGGCGCCGTAGGCTGGATGATGATCTCGTCCGGATCGCGAATGTTCTTGAGATCGCGCATCAGCGCAAACGGAATGAACCCGTTCTCGTTGTCCGGACCTTGATACATCGAATCCTGAATCTTGTTGCGCATGGTGCCGATAACTTCAAAATCGAGTCCGCCAATTTCAACGTGTTGCCCCGCCCCCGGCGCGCCTTGAAAAACTTTCTTCGCCGCCTCGTAGCCCAGAATCACCACGCGGTGGTGGTCGGCGAAATCGCTCTCATTGAAATAGCGTCCATCGTCCAGAGTCAGCTTGCGCATCTGGCCGTAGGGCATATCCACGCCGCGCACCTGGATCGAAACCACGCGAGTGCCGATCTTGAATCCGAAATCGCGGTCAATCTCGCCGCTCACCGCGCGGATGATCGGCACTTCGTCGCGAATTGCCTCCACATCCTCCAGTTCGTACTTGATCGCCTTGCCCGCCCGCTGCCCGCCGGCCTGCATGCTGGTTTGCCCCGGCCACAGCACGATCACATTGTTCCCCATGTTTAGGAACGCGTTCAGCACGCACCCGCCCAGCCCCTGCCCATACGCCAGCAGCAGCACAACTGACGCCAGGCCCCACACGATGCCCAGCATAGTCAGCGCCGATCGCATGCGATCGCGCATCAGCGACTGCCAGCCTTGCGAAATGAGTTCTTTCAGATACATAAAATCGCCATCGATTGCCTGGTCATGAATCGCCTTGTCATCCTGGCGAAGCGAAGGACCTGTGCAGTCACTCGCGATCAGCAAAGTACAGAGGTCCTGTTCAGGATGACAAGGCTTCAGCTTGTCTTACTCAATGTGTATGTCGCCCGATCCGGTCCGCACCCGCAGCAATTGCCCTCCGCCGCGGACCTTGCCGCGAATCTGCTTGTGCGCGTCGCCCACGCGGCCCTGCACCGTCATTTCGACCGGCGCGCCCACGTCCACCGTTCCGGAACTTGTGGAAATGTCCGCGTCGAACGCCGCATTCGATGGCAGGTGCACGTGCACGTTGCCCGAGCCGGTACGAATCTCCCACGACCCGCTCTGCGTGCCTTCGGCGGTGACATCGCCGCTTCCGGTCTCCCCGCGGAAGCCGCCCTGCACGCCGCGCGCGACAATGTTTCCCGAGCCGGTGTGCAGGTCGATGTCTCCTGCTGCGGTCTCTTCAATCTCGACGTCACCGCTGCCGGTGCCGCCCTTCACCGATCCCGATATTTCACGCGCCCGCACGTCGCCCGACCCAGTCTGCAAGTGAACCTCGCCGGTCAGGTTCGAGATCTTTACGTCGCCCGACCCGGTCTGAATGTCCACGTTGCCGTGCGTGCCTTCAATCATCTGATCTCCCGAGCCGCTGTGCGAGCGGATGGTCGTGTCCGCGGGCACGGTAATCTCGTAGTCGACCGAAATGTTCCTCATCTCGACATACTCGATGTGAATGCTGTTGCCTTGCTGCCGAATGGGGGGATTCTGTTCGATGGCGTGCACATCGCCCTCCCGGTTGCCCATCAGCCAGTGGTCGCCGACGTAAATCTTGCCGTGGATTTGAACCGAACCCGACGAGCCGGCGCGCACCGTCACGTCGCCTGAGTGCGTGAGCACTTCAAGATCGACGGGCCCGCTCACCTGCAGCGTTCTGTCGAACGTGCCCTGGGGCGTGGACGAAGCAAAAACAGCGGTGGTGGCGAAAAGCACGACCAGCGCGGCCGCGAACAAAAACCGGCTGGACACGAGGGTTGAGCCGAGAGAAATTGAGCGAAGAGAAGCTGAGCGGAGAGTGCGAGTGTTATTCATAGCGTAGTGACTCCACAGGTGTCATGTCCGCGGCGCGCTGGGCGGGATACATGCCCGCGGTCACGGTGATCAACGAAAGCGTCAGAATCGAAGCAATAATCGAGATCCACGAAACGATGGGATGCGGAACAAAATCGGGCAGCGGCAACGCCTCCATGGCGGTACACAAGCCGATCCCGACGGAGAGGCCAAGAGCGCCGCTGACAATGGTCAGCATCGCCGACTCGGCAAAAAATTGCCGCAGGATGTCGCGCTTGGTCGCACCCATCGCCTTGCGCGTGCCAATCTCGCGTGTGCGCTCGGTTACCGAAACCAGCATGATGTTCATCACGCCGATGCCCCCCAGGCACAGCGTCACAATCGCAACACAGCCGAAGAACAAGGTCACGACGCCGAAAATCTTGTCCAGAAGCTTCGCTCCCTCCATTGTGTCCCAGACAAACAGAGCGTCTTTGTCCAGTGGATCGAAGTGATGCACGCGCGCCAGCGTGCTCCGCACCTGCAGCACCGCGGCCTCGTGTTCTTCCGGATCGCCCACTTCGAAAACGATGTCGTCCAGATATCCGCGTGTTATTCCGGCCCCAGATTTCTCGGGCGGCGGAAAATCGCGCGACACCGCCGAATACGGCGCGAACAGATAATCGTTATCCGGACCGCTGTAATTCGAGTTCTGATTTTTTTCCTTCAGCACTCCCACCACCAGGTAGGGAACACTCTGCACCAGCACGCTGGCGCCGATGGCGGGCTGCCCCGGAAACAGTTGCCGGTAGGCCTTCGAACCCAGCACCAGCACGCGTCGGCCTTCGCGCTCGTCGTCGTCGGTAATCAGCCGGCCTTCCGAAATCTGTAGCGACCGGAAATCCTGATACGACGGCCACATCCCGACCACGCCCCGGCTCGCCAGGTTGTACTGGCTGACTTCAGGAATGGTGCGCCGCAACTCCGGGCTGACGTTCCGCACCAGATAACACTCGTCGCGAATCAGGTCGGCATCGTCGACGTTGAGATGAATTTCCCGCCCCGCCGCGCGCCCGCCCACCTGCGCGCTGGTTCGCCCCCCCCACATAATGACCAGGTCCTTGCCCAGCGTCTGCATGTGTTTTTTCTGGTCGACGCTGAAGCCGCGTCCCAGCCCCACCAGGATGATCACCGACGCGATTCCCCACACAATGCCAAACATCGTGAGGAACGTCCGCATCTTGTGAGCCCGAAATGTGGCGAACGCCTGGCGCAGGATTTCAGAAAGAGTCATAGCGTCTACCAATACGGTTGCGGGCGGCTTAGATCCGCCGACGAAAGCGACGGCTCACGGCAGGGGTTCGCCCTCGACGAGATATAAGCGGCTTTTCGTGGCGTTTTGCCGGATCCCTCTGATCGCCTTATATTCCGGCGAGTCGTACCACGCACGCGCCTTCTCCATGCTGTCGAAGCCGAGGATCACCACAAAGCCCTTGGGCGCTTCGCCCTCGAGAGGCTGCACTTCGCCTCCCCGCACGAGATAGCGTCCGCCGTGAGATGCCAAGATCTGCGGTGCTTGCGCCGCGTATTCTTTTAAGGCGGTGGGGTCGGTTGCCTCGACTTCCGCGACGACATAGCCAGGCCTTGTCTTCTCCTGCTGGGCACGGACCACCTCGGCGCCAGCCGCTCCCATCAAGACCCCAGCCAGAACGGCCAGCGCTACTTTGTGGCTCGTTTTCATGGGCTCGCACTCCTCTGCGATCTACTGCAGTACCACCTGATCGCCTTCCTTCAGCCCGCTCAGCACTTCGGTCTTGGCGCCGTTCGAGATCCCGATGTTGACCGCAACTTTATCCTTGCCCTCTTTGCCTTTCGGGTCAGGAATCTCCACCGAGGCCTTTTTGTCCTTGTCATAAAGGATCGCGCCTTCGGGAATCTGCAGCACATTCTTGTGTTCTTCCAGGATGATTTCCGCGTTGGCGGTCATTTCCGCCTTCAATTCGCCGCCCGGATTCTGAATCGACACCCGCACTTCAAACGTGGTGACGTTATCCTTCTCCACGCCCATCGGAGAAATCTTGGTCACCTTGCCGTCGAACGTCTTGTCCTTGAACGATTCCACTTTGATGCGCGCCCGCTGACCCAGATAAACCCTGCCGATATCGCTCTCGTCCACCTTGCCCTTCACATAGACTTCGCTGGTATCGCCCAGCGTCATAACCAGCGTGGCCGACGAACCCAGCACCAGGATCGAACTGACTGCGTCCCCCATTTCCACGTCGCGCGAAAGCACAATGCCGTCGATGGGCGAGATGATGTCGGTGTAGCTGAGCTGTTCTTCCAACTGCTTCAGATTCGCCGCGTCCTGCGCGACGTTGGCCTGGGCCTGCGCGATCTTCGCCTTCAGCACCGTGACCTGCGCTTTCGACACGTTCTGCTTGTTCAGCGCCATCTCGTAATTCTTTTCGGCGTCATCCAGCGCCGAAGCCGAGACCACGCCATCCTTGGCCATACCCGTGGCCCGGTCGTACGCGCGCTTCAACAGCGGCACGTCCGGACCTTCGGCGTCGACCTTGGCGCGCTCGAAATCAGCCTGCGAGCTTTTCAGATTCGCCTCGGCCGCTTCCAGCGCGGCCCGCGACTGCGCTACCTGCGCCTCGATTTCAACCTTGTCCAGTTGGGCCAGGAGTTGTCCTTTCTTGACCCGATCGCCGTAGTCCACCAGAAGCTTCTTCACGATCCCGCTGGCCTTCGACTTCACTTCTACCTTGGTGATGGGAGTCACCTTCCCGGTCGCCACCACGCTCTTGGCCAGGTCGCCTCTTTCCACCTTGGCGAGCTTCGACGCATCAATCTTGGTGCCGCCGCTGGTGGCCGCAACCACTCCGCCGGCAATCACCAGCACAACCACCGTGACGACTACGCCCCAGATGATCAGTTTCCGGCGCTTCTTCTTATTATTCCCGTTACCGTTCACACCGCCTCCTGTAAATATCGCCAAACAGATGTTGCCAAATGGAGATTGGGAGCCATTCCGCCGCCCTCACTCTGTGGTACGGAGCCCGCCTTACTTTTGTTCCTGAAACTTGGTCACAAAAGCGAGGGCTTGGTCACAAAAAGCGAAACTTGCCTTCGAAAAAATGGGTTTCAGGAAGGGCATGGCTTCAGCCGTGCCGTTAAAGGCCACAGAAGATCAGGGCTTCAGCCCCTGAGGGTTGCTCTTGCCGTCCGACCTACAACCCACCTATCGTCTGCCAGTTAGACCAGCGTCGCTCTAAAAGGATAGCGCATCCCGGAATCGATTTTTTGTGACCCGGCGCACCGGCAACTGAGCAC
This sequence comes from uncultured Acidobacteriota bacterium, assembly GCA_963800405.1. Taxonomy (GTDB): domain Bacteria; phylum Acidobacteriota; class Terriglobia; order Terriglobales; family Acidobacteriaceae; genus Sulfotelmatobacter. Next base: position 15,879 of record CAWDBW010000010.1, on the reverse strand, counting down.
TGGCAACTGGCAACGGTCTACTGGCAACTGCCTTTAAACTGTTAGAATTACCTTTCCATGATCGCCTTTGTGCTGCTCCGGGTCTTTCTGATCCTTCTCCTGGTGGCGGCCAATGCCTTCTTCGCGGCAGCCGAATTCTCCCTGGTGAGCGTGCGCGATACCCGCATCCAGCAGCTCATCGAAGCGGGACGCATCGGCGCGCGCGTCGTCCAGCGCCTCCACCAGCATCTCGACGAAGTCGTCAACGGTGTCCAACTCGGCATCACCATGGTCAGCCTTACCCTGGGCTGGATCGGCGAGCCCATGGTCGCGCGCCTCGTGGAAGGCATGCCGTACGTGCAGCGCGTGCCCCACGCGGCCGTCTATGCCCACACCATCGCCATTGCCATCGCCTTCAGCCTGATTACCTACATGCACGTGATTCTGGGCGAACTCGTGCCCAAAACCCTGGCCCTGCAGCGCTCCGAGCAGGTCGCGCTCGCCGTCGCCGCGCCCATGGAAGCCTTCCTCACGCTCACCCGTCCACTACTTTTCTTTATGCGCCGCTCCGGCGGCTTGGTTCTGAGAATGTTCGGCGCGCAGCCCGCCCGCCGCAGCGGCGCGGTCCATTCGCCCGACGAACTCAAGCTCATCGTCACCGCCAGCCGCCAGTTTGGCCAGATTCCCGAGTTCCAGGAAGAAATGATTCACTCCGCCATCGAACTCGATAACATCACCGTCCGCGAGGTCATGGTCGCCCGCCCCGACATTTTTTCCCTGCCCTCCGACCTCCAACTCGACGAAGCCCTCGCCCGCGTGGTCGAAGGCCAGCACTCGCGCATCCCGGTCTATGATCCGCAGCGCGGTCCCGAGCACATTGTCGGCGTGCTCTACTACAAAGACCTGATGCGGTGGATGCGCCTGCGCCTGAGCAATCTCGGCCAGTCGACCTCGACACGCATTTCCCGCATGCAGATCGGCCAGATCATGCACGACGTGCTGGTTGTCCCCGAAACCAAGGTCCTAGCGGAACTCCTGGCCGAATTTAAAGATCGCCGCCGCCATCTCGCCGTCGTGGTCGACGAATTCGGCTCGACCGCCGGCGTCATTACCGTCGAAGATATTCTTGAACAGCTGGTGGGCAACATCGAAGACGAATTCGACGTCTCCCCCAGCGAGCCCGCGCTCGAAGACGAATCGGTCCTCGTGCTCGAAGGTTCGGTCAACATCCGCGACCTGGAAACCGAATACGGCCTGACCCTCCCGCGCGACGCCGGTTTCGAAACCCTCGCCGGATTCATCCTCGCGAGACTGCAGCGCATCCCAAGCCTCCGCGACCATTTCGAGTACGAAGGCCGCCGCTACACGGTAGAAGAACTGGAAGGCCACCGCATCGCCCGAGTGAGAATCGAGAAGACCGCAAGAGTAGAAGGCGAGGCCGAAGCCGCGAAAGGGGCAGGGGACTGACGCAACGGCCTATGAAGCTATTGATCCTAGATGGTTGCCCAGATCCGCGATTGCGGACGCACTGTACGCCATATCGCGGAACCTACCGGGCCCACCCGACCCACTGCGATGAAATCCCAGACCACAGTGAGATCAATCGGTTGTTCTTCTGGTTCCTCGATGAGGGAGGTGAACTCGGTGTCGTTCAAGACCTCAGCAAAGCTTTACGATTTGCCGAGCTGTGGAATGCCCGTCTTATGGAACAGGATCGCTTTGAAGTGCTGGAAGTGGTGGATGGGGACGCGACGTCCGAGGGCGGAGGGCATTTCCTTGGGTTCGATCTTTCTTCAGGCTACAACAACTCGCTCCTCTCGTCGGGACTGAGGCAGGGCGCAGGCATCGCGCGACTCCCCGAACCCGTGCAAGAGCTTTGCGCTCTAGTGAGTCGTCACTATGCGCCCCAGTTAAACCCGCAAGGACTTTTCCAGACCTTCGATGCCGCTTCGCTCTGCCTCCGGTCCATGATTGCGCTGCAGGATCTATCTCCCAACCTGTTTGAAGGAGGAGATCTCAGAGATTTTCGGCCTGTCGGCTTATTCGCCGTCGGCGGAGACAAACCGACTACCCTGAGCCTACGATAGCAACGAGCCGCTGACCACTGAGAGCCCGACCCTGAAACCCGTCCTCCAACGCGTCCTCTACACCCTGCCAGTCATCTGGCTGGTGGTCAGCCTCGTCTTCCTGCTCATCCACCTCGTCCCCGGAGATCCCATCGCGCAGATGCTCGGCGAAGGCGCTCCCGCCGCCGACATCGCCGCCACTCGCCACGCCTACGGCCTCGACGCCCCGCTCAGCGAACAATACATCCATTATTGGGAAGGTGTCCTCCATGGCGACCTCGGACGCTCCATCCGCTACAACCAGACCGTCACCAAACTGCTAGCCCAGCGCTATCCCTACACACTGCGGCTCACGCTGGCGTCGCTGTTAGTGGCGCTTGTCCTGTCCATCCCTGCCGGCGTGCGCTCAGCCCAGCGCCGCAACCACTGGGACGACCGCCTGCTCTCTGTCGTCAGCCTGTTCGGCTTGTCGTTCCCCAACTTCGCTCTCGGCCCCATCCTGATCCTGCTTTTCGCTATAAAGCTCGGCTGGCTCCCAGTCTCGGGCGCAGGCGCGTTCGCCAACCTCGTGCTGCCCGCCCTCACCATGGGTAGCGCCCTCGCCGCCATCCTCACCCGCATGGTGCGCACCTCCATGCTCGAAGAACTCAGCCAGGACTACATCCGCACCGCCCGCGCCAAAGGCCTGCCCGAGCGCACCGTCGTCTACCGCCATGCCCTGCGCAACGCCATGATCCCCGTGCTTACGGTCCTGGGCCTGCAATTCGGCGCACTGCTCGCCGGCGCCATCGTCACCGAAAAAATCTTCTCCTGGCCCGGTATCGGCCGCCTCACCGTCGACGCCATCTCCAGCCGCGATTATTTCCTAGTCCAAGGCTGCATCCTCGCCATCGGATTGACGTATGTCGCGGTAAACTTTCTGACCGATGTGCTGTACTCTGTGGCCAACCCGAGGATCAGGCAGTAGGCCGTGGTTCTCTAAGATCGGCCCGGCGGGAGATCGAAGGGTGGATAACGATGCGGTGTGCGGGTAACGTCTTCGCCCTTGACTGTATATACATATTATATAAAATGTATATAGCAGGGAGGCAACCAGATGGCCGTAACCATGACCTCGATCCGCTTGGATACGCAACTGGCCGACGAGGCGGTGAAAGTGCTCGGGGCGAAATCCCGAACCGATGCCGTTCACATCGCCTTGCGCGAGATCGTCGCCCTGAAGCGCTTCAAGAAGTTGATGAAGAAGTATGAAGGCAAGGCTACGTTCGAAGGATACGCTGATTGATCTTCATTCTCGACTCGTCCGTTATCATTGACGATCTCCGGACGCTACGACATCAGGAGAGGATCCAGTCCGTAATCGGTGTCATCCGGACATCTTCCGTAGTCTTGGCGGAACTGTGGCGGGGCGTGGCAAAGCCTTCGGATCGCGAATTTCTCCGGATTTTGGCGAGGAATCACCCCATCCTGACTCCAACGGAGAACAATTGGATCGAATCGGGTGAGATACTGGCCCGCATTCGTGCGGATCGCGGCTTTGCCCCTGCCAAATTGCGGGACCTTCATTTCGACGTCCTCATCGCCCTCAGCGCGCGCTCTCACGGTGCCCGCCTGATCACCACCAATCGGACAGATTTTGAGCTGATCAAGAGTTATCGCGAGTTCGAATTGGAAGTGTGGTAAGCGTCACTCCCGATTCTTACACCAACTCAATCACCACCCGCTGCCTGACCAAAGCCGCCGCCCGCTGCAAACTCGACAGCGTTATGTCGCGCTGCGGATCGAGAATGCGATCCACCCGCGACCGGCCTGTCTTCATAATACTTTTCGAGACTTGCCCGCCGCAGCTAAGATTGGTACGCGTGTCCACCGCCGCCATCTCGTTGCGCCGCAAGCTTGCCGGCCCGGCTGTGGGCTGGGCTTCGCGAAACGCCCGCCACAACCCGCTGGCTGCCATCGGCTTGGTGTTGGTCGCAGTGTTCGTAGTCTTCGCGCTCTTCGCACCCTGGATTGCGCCCCAAGATCCGGCTTCGATCAACCTGCCCGCGCGCCTCGATTCGCCGTCGTCCGCGCACTGGTTCGGCACCGACGAACTGGGCCGCGACATTCTCTCGCGCGTTGTCTACGGCGCGCGCATCTCCATGCTGGTCGGCAGTTGCGTTGTAATGGCCTCGCTCGCCCTCGGACTCATCATCGGCTCCATCGCCGGATACTACGGCGGAGCCATCGACCGCTTCGTCAACGTCGTGCTGATGAATGCCTTTCTGTCCTTCCCCGGAATTCTGCTGGCCATCGCTTTCATCGCCTTCCGCGGCCCCGGCATCTTCAATCTCGTGCTCGCTCTCTCTCTCGGCGGGTGGGTGGGCTACGCGCGCCTGGTTCGCGGACAAGTTCTCGCCGCCCGCGAACGCGAATTCGTCGAAGCCGCCCGCGCCCTCGGCGCGAGCGATCTGCGCATTATCGTCCACCACATTCTGCCCAATATCATTCAGCCCGTCGTAGTGCAGGCCGCGATCGGCATGGCCGGAGCTATCCTCGCCGAAGCCACCATGAGTTTCCTTGGACTCGGCGTCCCTCCGCCCACTGCGAGCTGGGGAGCGATGCTCAACGATGGCCGCGCCCACCTGTTCGACGCCCCGCATCTCGTCCTGTTTCCCGCGCTGGCCGTCATGCTCGCGGTGCTCAGCTTCAACTTCATCGGCGACGCCCTGCGCGACTATCTCGACCCGCGCTCCCGCATCGAAGCCGGTCTGTAGACGGCCCTGGCTTCGGTCCGCACCGATTTCAGTGTGTCATCGTTCGACCCCTGTACTTTCGTGCAAACTGGATCGGAAAGTGACGAAACTTCTGCCGCCCTGCTTGGTTATAGTTAGGAAATATGAAAGGTACGCACGACGCATCGATTCTGGGCGGACATTCCAAACGTCTCAAATTTACCCGCCGCCAAGTCATCCAAGGCGCGGCCGCGCTCACCGCCTCGTCGCTTTTGCCCGGGTGCAGTTCTTCGAGTACCACAGTCATCGTCCCGCCGCCGATCAATCCGCAGCCTGTGCCCACCGGGCCTTTGACCCAGGCGTCCTTGACCGTCACCGCCACCGCAGCCGGCTCCATTGGTCCGGCCTTCGCCGGACTTTCCTACGAGAAGTCCCAACTCTACGGACCGCTTTTCAGTGGCTCCAACACCGACTTGATCGGAATGTTCGATCGCCTCGGTGCGAGCGTTCTGCGCGTCGGCGGGAACTCAGTCGAGCGCAATGTCTGGGCGCCCAACGGTCCCGGCCAAACCGAAGGCCAGATCGCTCCCAGCGACGTTGACGCGCTCGCCGCCTTCGTCAAGGCCGCGGGCTGGCAGTGTCTCTACGGCATCAATCTCGGAGGAGCGGCCTCCGGCGCCACCACGCCGGTGCTGGCCGCCGAGGAAGTCGCCTACGCTGCCCAGCAGTTCGGCTCTTCGCTCCTCGGTATCGAAATCGGCAACGAATGCGATCTCTACGGAGATTCCGGAAACTATTTCGCCGGCAACTGGTCGCTGGCGGACTTCGAGGCGCTGTGGAGCACTTTCCGCACAGCCATTCTCGCCAGCACGCCCAACGTGCCGATTACCGGCCCAGCCGACGCGGGCAACGAGTCGACCTGGACCGTTCCGTTCGGACAGTACGCGACCAAGAACGAGATCACGCTGCTGACCCAGCACTACTATCGCGCCAACGGCCAGTCGCCGACTTCTACCGCGGCCTATCTCATCACGCCCGACCCGAACCTGATCGCCAACCTCGCTGTGCTCAAAGCAGGAGCCCAGGGCATCGGCGTCCCCTACCGCATGTCGGAATGCAACTCTTTTTACAACGGCGGATCGAGCGGCGTCAGCGACTCTTACGCATCTTCTCTCTGGGTAATCGACTATCTCTTCAACTGCGCGCAGGGCGGAGCGGTGGGCGTCAACTTCCACGGCGGCGGTGACGGCATGGGATACACTCCCATCGCCAATAGCGGCGCCACCGTGGTCGAAGCGCGACCGGAGTTCTACGGCATTCTCCTGTTTACCCTCGCGGGGCAGGGAACTCTTTATTCCACGCAGATCTCCGCTGGATCGCTCAACGTCACGGCCTACGCGGTCAAAGCATCTTCGGGTGGACTCAACCTCATCATCGTCAACAAAGACCTCACCCAGAACCTGCAACTCACCGCGCAACTTCCGCAGAGTGCCAGCGCGGCTAATCTGATCGCCATGACCCAGCTTTCGACCGGAGCCACCGCCCCCGACCTCTCGGCTACCTCAGGCGTCACCATCCAAGGCGCCAGCGTTAATCCCGACGGCTCGTTCGCTCCGTCCGACGCCTATACGCTGAACCCCAGCGGTTCCCAGTTCACCTGCTACGTTCCAGCCCTGAGCGCGGTTCTGATTCAAATTGCCTAGAAGGTGTTAGGTCTCAGGTGTTGGGGTCTTAGGCCAATACCAGCATCTGAGACCCGAACACCCAACACCTCAGACCTCAGACCTTCCGCCCCCGTAACTCGCTGCAACTGCGCCATATACAATTCTTGACAAACATCGCAAATTGCAATATATATATTGCTGTTTGGAATACTCAGGGGCGTGGCCGGTGAAGCTGGGCGAGAAAATTCGGTACCTGCGCGAGGTCGAAGGTGGCCTGCGCGGTCTCGGGCGCCCCATGACCCAACTCGAACTGGTCCGCGCCATTCGCGAAGAGTTGGGCAAAGGCCGGGGAAGCGCGAAACGGGCGTCCATCAGCCAGTCCTATCTTTCGCAGATTGAAAACGGCGCGCGCCCGCACATGACCCAGTCTTCACGCGCCCTGCTGGCCAAGTTTTTCAAGGTCCATCCCGGCTTCCTGGTGGATGACCCCGACGGCTACCACGCCGAACTGACTTCGGACCTGCGCACCACCGAGGGTCAGCTCGACGTCTGGCTGCTGCAAGGTTCGGAGAAATTTGCCAATGATCCGGAAGTCAGCAACGTGCTGATTAAGGCCGCCCGCGAAAAAGATACGCGCCGCTGTTTCCTGTTGCTGGGCGCGATTCTCGACACGCCGGGACTGGCCGACCGGTTGCTCGAGGCGTTGCGGCCGGAACTCGCGGCCGGTAACGGCAGTCATCCTGGTTCTGGCTCCGGCGCTGGCTCTCGGGCTCGCGCCAGCCTGAGCGGGGTAACGAATGGGGAAGGGAGGCGAATCCGATGACGGCAGCCAAACTGGACTGGTCCGATTTTTATTTGATCTGTTTCGCGGTCGGCTTCTGCTTCAGTTTCTTTTCGTTCATCTTTGGCGGATCGCGTTTCGGACGCCTGCACCTGCCGCATTTTCACGGACACGCCGGGCACCTGCCGGCCATGCATGGGCCGATTGGACACGCGCCTGTGGGACAGGCTCCAGCCGCCGGCGGTCGGCACCAGCGGCGTCGCACGGCCCCACTGCATCGCACGCTCCGGGGGCGAATCCGGCGGCTCGCAGCAGCAGCGTTTCGCCGTTTAATTTCGTCACGCTCACGGCCTTCCTGGCGTGGTTTGGCGGCACGGGATATCTGCTCACGCGCTTTTCGTCGGTATGGGTCGGCCTGGGATTGCTGTTCTCGGTGCTTAGCGGACTCGCCGGCGGCGGCGTCATTTTTCTGTTCCTGAGCAAGGTGCTGATGTCGGACGAGGAGAACATGGATCCCGCCGATTACGAGATGGTCGGCGTGCTGGGCCGGGTTTCCAGTTCCATCCGCGAGGGTGGAACCGGCGAAATCGTGTACTCGCAGGTCGGCACCCGCCGCGTCTGCGGCGCTCGCAGTGAAGACGGCATCGCAATCGCCAAGGGAACTGAGGTCGTGGTCGAACGCTACGAGAAGGGAATTGCCTACGTGCGCCTGTGGAGCGAAATGTCGGGTGAAGACGAAACGAACGCCGGCAGTTCGATGCAGAGTTGATCCACCGAAACAGTTGTGCCCCGGGAGATTCTATGAATCGGAGTTACTACAAACCGCTGGTCTGGCTGATGTGGCTGGTGCTGCCCATCACCGCGCTCAAGTACTGGCGTGCCTGGGACCATCTGCCCCTGCGCATGGCCGTCCACTTCGACGCCAACTGGCAGCCCAACGGCTACACCTCGCGCCAAGGCGCGCTCATGCTGGGGCTCGGCATCATGGCCGTCATGCTGCTCTTCTTCACAATCGGAGCTTTGGCCGCTCACGCCCTGAAGCCGTCGGCGGCCTGGCCGCTGCTCGTTGGCTTCTATGTTGTGCTCGGTTTCTTGTGGTTCGGAAACAACTCGATTGTCGAGTGGAACCTGAACCCTCCGCCAGCCCATTCCGAGTTAGTGGGCCCGTACTCCCCGGCGGCCTGTGACTCAAGCCGCACCAACTTTTTCGCACTGCATTCGTAAGAGGAGGCGTTATGTTCAGCGGGCTTTCGAACATTGTGGTGATTTGGATCTTCGTTGGGCTGGCCGTGATGGTGCTCCTGTTCTTGATGAGCGGAATGGCCAGGCTTTATCGCAAAGCCGGGCCGCACGAAGCACTCATTGTGTACGGCCTGGGCGGCACACGCGTCGTGCAAGGACACGGCACGCTCGTGTTCCCCATGGTGCAGATCTGCAAGGATCTTTCCCTGGAACTGATGTCGTTCGACGTGGCGCCGCAACAGGATTTGTACACCAAGCAAGGCGTCGCAGTCACAGTGGAAGCGGTCGCACAGATCAAGGTGAAGTCCGATCGCGAATCCGTACTCACCGCCGCCGAGCAGTTCCTGACCAAGTCCGATCAGGAGCGCGAAGGTCTGATCCGCCTGGTGATGGAAGGTCACCTGCGCGGCATCATCGGCCAGTTGACGGTGGAAGAAATCGTCAAGCAGCCGGAAATGGTTTCCGACCGCATGCGCGGCACCTGCGCCGAAGACATGAACAAGATGGGTCTGGAAGTGATTTCCTTCACGATTAAAGAGGTGCGCGACAAAAACGAATACATCACCAACATGGGCAAGCCCGACGTAGCCCGCATCAAGCGCGATGCCGACGTGGCCACGGCGGAAGCCGACCGCGACACCGCCATCCGGCGCGCGCTGGCCCAGCGGGAATCGGCCGTAGCCAAGGCTCAAGCCGATCAGGAACGCGTGCTGGCCGAAACCTTGTCGCTGGCCAAGCAGGCCGAATCCCAACGCGACCTGGAAATCAAGAAGGCGCAATACCTGGAAGTCACCAAGCGCCAGCAGGCGCAGGCCGACAAAGCCTACGACATCCAGACCAACATCATGCAACAGCAAGTCATCGCCGAGCAGGTGAAGGTGCAGCAAGTCGAAAAAGAGCAGCAGGTCAAAGTGCAGGAAGCGGAAATCAACCGCCGCGAAAAGGAACTGATCGCGACCGTGCTGAAAGGCGCTGAGATCGAGCGGCAGAGAATTGAAACTCTCGCCGCCGCCGAAAAGCAGCGCCTGATCGCCGAAGCCGAAGGCCAGGCCTCATCGATTCGCGCCCAAGGCGAGGCCGAAGCCGAAATCATTTTCAAGAAAGGTGAGGCCGAAGCCAAGGCCATGAACGTGAAAGCCGAAGCGTTCCAGGAGTACAACCAGGCGGCTGTGATCGATCGCCTGTTCGCCAGCATGCCGGAAATCGTAAAGGCATTGGCGGCTCCGCTGGCCAACGTCGACAAGATCACGATCGTCTCCACCGGAAACGGCGATGGCGCCGGCATGAGCAAAGTCACCGGCGACATCACCAAGATGGCGGCGCAAGTGCCGGCTCTATTCGAAACGCTCTCCGGCATGCCGCTGGCTGAGTTGATGAGCAAGATCCGCCTGATCGGCGACAAAGCCCCCAAACCGGGCGACAAGCCGAAGGCCTAGCCGAGGGGTCCGCTTGTGTGGGGACGGGCGCCTTCGCAAGCTTGCCCTGAGCGAAGTCGAAGGGTCCCGCCAAGCGTAGCGAGGCGTGGTGTTGAGGTTGCGTTTGAACTTGCCTGTGTGGGGCCGGGTCTCAGACCCGGCCAGGCCGAGCGAAAGCTCGGCAGTATCAGGAGCACGGTTATGACCAACAAATCGAAGCACACCGGAGTTGGACTTGCGTTAGGAGCGGCGCTGGGCGCCGCATTCGGAGTGATGGCCGGCCACGTCGGCGCCTGGCTGGCCATCGGCGTAGCGATTGGAATGCTGCTCGGCGCCTCGTTCCGCCGCAAAGGAACAGAATGTCCGGAATGCGCACAGATCCATCGCGCGCATGAACTTAGAAATCAAGGCACCAAGCTAGGAGCTAATAGCTAGCAGCTAGTAGCTGAATTCAGAAGGGGGTTCACCATGGCACTACTGGAGCGCGTTTCTACACTGGTCCGGGCCAATCTCAACGACCTGATCGACAAGGCCGAGGAGCCGGAAAAAATGATCAAGCAGGTTATCCTCGACATGCAGAACCAGCTTCTGCAGGTCAAGACGCAGGTCGCGATCGCCATCGCCGACCAGCACCTGCTGGAAAAAAAGCAGAAAGAAAACGAAGAGAAAGTGGCCGAGTGGATGCGCAAGGCCGAACTCGCCGTCGACAAGAAAGAAGACGACCTGGCCCGCGCGTCGCTCCTGCGCGTGGAAAGTTTCCGCGAACTCAGCGAGAATTTCACGCAGCAGGTCGCCGACCAGAAGGCGCAAGTCGAGAACCTGAAGTCTGCGCTGCGCCAACTCGAGCAGAAACTGACCGAGGCCCAGGCCAAGGCCGATGTACTGATCGCGCAGCATCGCCGCGCCCGCGCCGTGGGCAAGGCCAGCGACGCCCGCATGGCCTCCGGCGATGGCTCCAAAGCCGCGGCCTTCGACCGCATGAAGCGCAAGGTCGCGCACTCCGAGGCCGTCAGCCAGGCGAAATCAGAAATCGCCGGCGACAACATTGACGACCGCCTGGCCGCGCTCGAGAAAGAAGATCGCATCGAGCAGTTGCTGGCCGAGCTGAAAACCAAGCGCGGCGCGTGAGCCGCAACGGCTCTCGTGGTCGCGAGCCGTGGTTCTAAGGAGGCAGTGTGTCTCGGCCCAAGGCAAATCGCCTTATCTCGGGAGGGTTGCTCCTGCAGTCGGCAGCGTTCCTCTCTCACTATTGGATGCATGATCCTTTTTCGGAGTTCGTCGCCGGCGGGTTGCTGGGGATGTCGATTGTAATGATGATCGTTGGGACGGCGCGAAGGCACCAGCCCTCGAACCGCAGCCATCAAACACGGAGGCCTTGTGACTCGCCGTAAGAACGCCTTGTATACCGCCGCCGGCTCGCTGGCCTTGTCTGCCGGCCTTGGCTTGCATCTCTGGCTGGACGGCAACCTCGCTCATTTTGCCGGCGGTTTCCTGCTGGGTGTGTCGATTGCCTTGCTGATCCTGGGCCTGGCGCGCCCGTCGCGGCGCGTTTCTCGATAGCGCGGTCTCAGCCCGGCGGACGGAAACCTGGGCTGAGAAATATTATTCATTCGATCTCGAGATATCGCGCTGGATCAAGGTTTCGTCCAGTCTTCGATCTTCAACTGTTTCACGCGGTGGAAGACGCGGTCATGCGTCACCAGCACGGCGGAGTTGGCCAGCGCCTGGGCGGCGATCATCATGTCGAGGTTTCCCATAGGTTCGCCGGCACGCTCGAGAACTGAGCGCAGAGCCGCGTAAGATTTCGCAGCGGCCGAGTTCCAGGGCAGAATCTCGACCCGCAGCAGGAATTCTTCCACTGCGATTTCCAGCCGCGAAGCCTCCGGCCTGCGCGCCACGCCAAACCGCAACTCAGCCTCGGTAATTACGGAAATCGCCACTTCCGACATGGGCACTCTAACCAGCCTCTCGCGCACGCGCGGTAGATTGCCCTTGATCACATAGCTGGCCGTGTTTGTGTCGAGCAGGTAGCGGACCGGCATTAAAACAGCTTTCGTTTTTGCGGAGGAGCATCCCTGCGATCCGCCATAAAATCTTCGGGAACATTCAGCGCAGCGGTCAACTCAAAGAAATCGCTCCATCCTTCCGGCCGGCGCGAAAGAATCACGTCGCCCGTCGCCGGATCGCGCCGGATGTGGACTTCTGAGCCTTCAAAGCGGAAGTTCACGGGCAGGCGTACGGCCTGGCTGCGGCCATTGCGGAAGAGCTTGGCAGTGGGCATCTCGATCCCTCCGATATATACCATGATACATCTCACGATGGCATCGATCAAGGTATATATCAACGCTGACGCCCCGCCCTGAACTGCGCTCGCCACCCCTGCCCAAAACAAACTCAAGCTAAATCACTTCCACCGGCTACCCCTTACATCCATTGACGGCCCTGCCCGCATCTCTCTATTCTCATAGGGACCCTAATTCAAGGACGGTACATGAAGAAGTTTGCAATTCTAGCTCTGCTCGGTCTGGGCCTCGTGGTTTCTAGCTGCGGTAGCCGTACCCTCAATACCACCCTCACCAATACGACGGCCACCGGAAAGTGGGAAAGCCATGTGAACGGCGGGCTCGGCGAGGCCAGTCAACTGAACTTCGTAACCGCGTTCACGGTCACCGACAACGGGTCGGGCACCAACCTCCCGCTCGATATCACCGGCTTCAGCTTCTACAATGCCGGCTCCTGCTTTGCCAACGGCGTAGATGGCTCCTCCGAAAAAGGCACTACCACGTTCTCCACCATCACCGGGACCGATCAGGTGATCGGCACCATGACGTACACGATAACGTCCAATGTCCCGCCGGGCAGTGTGCTCACTCTGACCAGCTATGCGGATGGTTTCACCGGTACGTCCACGGCTACGCAGAACACCACAGGCACGCTGAGCAACGGAGTCGTTGTGGGGACGTGGAGTTTGACCAACAGCACCAACAACGCCGACTGCATGGGCACCGGCACTTTTATCATGTGCCAGGCCGCCGCTACCTGCACCGCTCCGTAAAAGGAGTGGGTGCTCCGAAATCTGGGCCGTGACTCTGGTCGGCCTGAATTCTTCTGGCTGTTGTTTTCGACTGTTCCACTCTTCCTTCCCCTTGCCCCGCTGCTATACAGTGTGAGCCATGAAGCGCTCTGTGCGACAGATTGCCGACGCGGTCGGAGCCCGGCTGCTCGGCGGGGACAGCATTGCAGTGGGCAGCGTAGAAGTCAGCGGCGTATCCAGCCTGGAATCGGCGTCGCCGGAGGACCTGGTCTTCGTCGACGATGACAAGCATCTGGCCGCGGCTCTGCAGTCCCGCGCGGGAGCCATCATCGCCGGAGAATTTGCCGTCACCTCCGCGGCGCCGGCCTCTTACGACCGCCCGCTGCTGGTCAGCGATCATCCCAAACTTGCCTTTGCCCGTGCCGCACGCTTCCTCCGCGAACCGTTGCCGCCCGACACGTCTTCGCAGCAGGGCACTCCCCAGCCGGCGAATTTGCACTCCACGGCGGCAATTCATCCTTCGGCCGTGCTCGGTCCGGCTGTCATCGTGGCAGAGCGGGCGGTGGTTGGCGAACGGGTGCAGATCGGCGAGAACACCCGCATTGGCGCGGGTTGCGCCCTCGGCGCCGGCGTCAAGATTGGCCGCAACTGCGAGATTTTTCCCAACGTTACGATCTACCCCGGCACCACCCTGGGCGATCGTGTAATCGTGCACGCCGGCGCCGTGCTGGGCAGCGACGGCTTCGGTTACGTGCGCGACCGCAAGACTGGGCACTACGAAAAATTCCCCCAGGTCGGGCAATTATTCATCGAGGATGACGTCGAGATCGGGGCCAACGCGACCATCGACCGCGGCGCGCTCGACGAAACCCGCATCGGCCGGGGAACAAAAATCGACAACCTGGTCCACATCGGCCACAACTGCCAGATCGGCGAAGACGTCGTGATCGCTGCGCAGACCGGCCTTTCCGGAAGCATCGTCATCGAGAACGGCGTCGTTCTCGGCGGCCAGGTCGGCATCGGCGAGCACGCCCGCATTGAAGAAGGAGTCATGCTCGGCGGCCAGGGCGGCGTTCTGCCCAACAAAGTTCTGCGCGGCAAAGGCGTGGCCTTCTGGGGAACTCCGGCGCAGCCCGTGCGCCAATATCTGAAGCAGTTGGCAGCGCTGGCGCGGCTGGCGAAGAAGTAAAAATGCCGGACAGAACGAATTCCCTCCCGAACCCAAACGGAAAGCTAGTAGCCAGTAGCTAGAAGCTAGTAGCTGACTGCTGATAGCTGAGAGCCGACAGCTGCTTTTGTTATCCTTGCCCCGTGCGGCAAATTCACTTCAGCGCCTGGTTGTTGATCGCGGCATCCGCCCTGCTGCAAGCCATCATTTTTCCGCTTCCCGGCATTTATATCCTGTCGTGGATCGCGCTGGCTCCGCTGATCGTGGCGCTGCTGCGGGCGCGTCCCGCCGGAGAACTGCAAGTTGCCGGTGCCGTTCGTCTGCGTCCGGCCACGCCCGCGCAGGGATTTCTTCTGGGCTACGCATGCGGAATTCTGTGGTACGCCGGCACCTGCTACTGGATCTATGACACCATGCGCCACTACGGCGGCCTCAGCCTGCCCGAGGCGCTGCTCACTCTTTTTCTCTTCTGCTGTTATCTGGGGTTGTATCACGGTTTTTTCGGCCTGCTAGTCAGTCTGCTGGCAGGCTCTGCCACCGACCTCCGGCGTCCACTGGCGCTGGCTCCGTTTCTGTGGGTCGCCGTGGAACTAGCCCGCACGCGCGTCACCGGATTCCCCTGGAACTTGCTGGGGATTTCGCAGATCGACAACCAGGCCCGCTCTGCCGCATCGCCGCTACCACCGGCGTCTACGGCATTTCGTTTGAGATTGCGCTGGTGAATGTCGCGTTGGCCGCGGCCTTTCTGGTACCGCGAGTAAGCGTGGAACTATGCTGGCCGCGGCCTGGCCGCGGCAGCAGTGCTGCAGGCGGGAAATTCGATGGAAGCTCCTGACGTCGCAGGCGGATCACACCGCATTACTCGTGCAGCAAAATATTCCCGTCGACGCCGATGGACTCCGGCGTATTTTCAACAGACCCTGAACGATCTGACCCGACTCAGGTGAGTTCAGTCGGCCCGGCATAAAGCCGGCGCGGCCAAAATCGATCCGATCGTTTGGCCGGAATCGCCGGCGCCGTTCTTCACCAACGATGCGAGGTTTCGCGACGCCATCAGCAGGATGGCTCGCAGCGCCAACGCCTGGGTCGTCGCCGGCACCATCGGGATCGATACTGCAGCATCCAACTAGATGCTCCACTGTTTAACTCCGCGGCCCTGATCGGCCCGACGGAGCGTGGGACGGGCGTTATGACAAAATGCACCTGGTGCCCTTCGGAGAGTACCTTCCGTTTCCCGGTCTGTTCTCGTTTGCCGGCGGATTAACCAAAGAGGTTGGCCAGTTTCAGCACGGCGTCTCCCGCCAGCCTCTCGACGCGGGCGGCGAAAAACTCGGCGTCTTCATCTGCTACGAATCCGTGTTCCCCGATGAGGTTCGCCAGTTCGCCGATAACGGCGCCCAGGTCTTCGTGAACATTTCCAACGATGGATGGTATGGCGACAGCGGCGCCTACGCGCAGCACCTGAACCAGACCCGCATGCGCGCCATCGAGAGTAATCGCTGGCTGCTGAGCACGACCGACACTGGGGTTACTGCCTCAGTCGATCCTTGGGGACGAGTCGTAACTCAACTTCCCCGCAAAGACCGCACTGGCCCTGGTCGCGCCCTACGCGCTCATTTCGGATACCACCTTCTACGCCCGTCATGGCGACTGGTTCGCCTATGCCTGTGCGATAATTTCACTGGGAGCGCTGCTGTCGCGCTTTACCTTCCAGATAAAACTGGGAAAATCGCAAAAAGGTTGACGCGTCCTCATGAATCAAGAGCTGGTCCTCGAATACGAAAAACTCAGCAAGAAGGTCCACGAACTTCGGGAC
>CAWDBW010000009.1:0-4415 GCA_963800405.1 uncultured Acidobacteriota bacterium | reverse complement strand
CCCGAATCCCGAGTCCCTTAGTCCCTCAGTCCCTTAGTCCCTGCTTTTCACCCTCCCCGGCGGCTGTTTACTATTCAATAACCCCCCTCCCCCTCCCCCCTCCCCGGCCGGAAGCTGGGAACTGGAAGCCGGCGCAACGGTACCACTTGGTTACTCCCCCACCCCCCCTACCCCCACATTCACACTCGCACTCACACCCACACTCACACTCGTACGCACCCCGGCGGCCACGCCGCCAAGACGACTTGTGAAACTGTGGAACTTGCAACCAACATAAAATCAACAGCTTACGGCGAAAAACCCCACAGACCCACAGTTTCTGCGTTTCTGTGAGACTGTGACGCAGATTCGCATCGGTCATTCGGCGAGGGGATTTGCTCCCGAATCACGAACCACGATTCGCAAGCCGTCAGCTAGCGCACTGTCGCCGCAAAAGCATCCGCTTCGCGGTTCAACTCTTCCGCCGTGGCAGCATGCGTGTAAAACACGATGCGATACCGGAACGTCGCCGACTGGCCCTTTTCGAGCGTGTAGTTGAGCAGCGGCTGTTTGGCATCGAACGCATGTCGGCCAAGCGGATTGACGGCAAAAAGTCCGTAACCGCGCGCATGCCAATAAGTCGGATAGCCGATGTTTCCTGGATGATCGAAGATCGCAATCGCCGCGACGTGTCCGTTGCCGTCGTTTCCAGTCAGCGAGCACCAGCGGCCGCGCGTTGACCAAACAGCTTCGCCTTTCACGCCTTCGCTGGTCATATATTCGCCCGTTGGCGGCGCGACTCCAGGAACATTCCCTTGAGGCGCAACTGTCGTCGCAACTCCGTTGGAGTCGGTGAAAGTTCCGCCCTTTTCCTCCGGCGATTCCAGCCAGCGCGCGACGCGCAAGCCCAGCAAACCATCCTTGTCGTCGTTGAAGACCACGTGATCGAGGGCCGTGAGCGTCACGGTCAAGTCGATCGTGCGCGTCGCGCCCTTGCGTGCGAACACGTAATGCGTAGTCTCGGCGAGGATGGAATGATTCTGCCCGTCGACCCACGTGGAATTGCTAACCAGCTCGCCGCGATTCGCGCCGCTCTTGGTGGAAACGATCTTGTCGAAGACGATCGTTCCCATCTTCGCCGCGCGCGCCGCTGGAATGGCCGTCGAGTTGTTCCAGAAATCAAAGCCGTTCACGTTGCTGTAGTTGAACCAAAGGCCATCGTGATGCGGATGATCGGTGCGCTCGCCGGCGCGCGGCTGGAGCGGCCAGCCGCGCGTAACGGTCACATCGTCAGCATCCACAATCGGGTAAAGCACAGGCTTCTTCAGCGTTGTTGGCCAGATGTACGAAGTGAACGGCTTGCCGTCGATGGTGATATCGACGCGCCGATTGGCCTCGTCGGGCGTGACTGCGACGCCTTTCGACGCCGCAAACGCGCTCGCCGCACAAAGCAATCCCGCGGCCAGACACATGAAAGCTGCGATTCCACAACGCTTCGAGGAAGGGGAGGTTTGACGGCTGCGAGTTGTCTCATCTTTCTTGTTCCCCGTTCCCTTGGTCCCTTGTTCCCTGTCTTTACGCATACACCTTTCCTCCAGCCATCACCTGCTGCGTCTTCTCGTCGAACGTCACCTTCATGCCCGTTTGGATCGCGGCCACGTTCATGCACAATGCGATGGAATGGCTGTAGCCAGCTTCGATCGGCGCATTGGGCTGCTTGCGCGAGCGCACGCATTCCATCCAGTTGCGCATGTTGGCTCCAGTCTGCGGATCGCCGTGCGTATCGGCGTCGGTGTTCACCGCTGCGGACTTCTCACCGAGAGAAACGCTGGGCAGCAGGTTCGGCTGCATGTGCATCTCGTCTGCGAACCGCTTCGTCAGTCCGCCAGTCGGCGTCACCGTCTGCTTGTCCATGTCGATCATTCCGCCATTCGAGTAGTAGAGCTCCTTCACGCCGCCAGCGGAATTCGTGAAGCGCGAGGAGTACTGCACCTGGAAACCCTTGCTGAGGTCGTCGAGCGGACCGTAGTCGAACACGGCTGTCATGGTGTCCCAATTTGTGCGGCCGTCCTTCCACAAATAGATTCCGCCGTTGGCCACGCACGAGCGCGGATGCGGCAATCCCGTGAACCAATGTACGGTGTCGATCTGATGGACAAGCCACTGATCGGGAATGCCCGAAGAGAACGGCCAGAACAGGCGGAACTCAAGATACTTGCGAGCGTCGAAAGCTCCCAAATTCCTGCCCAGCGAATAGCGCTTCCAATCCGTGTCTTCTTCCTTGAGCAGCGGCACGACATCGGGACGGCGCCAACGGCCAGGCTGATTTACGTTCCACGTCATCTCCACCATCACGATGTCGCCGAACTGTCCCGACTTGATGTACTCGGCAGCCTTCATATACGCGGGCGTGGAACGGCGCTGCGTTCCGACCTGCACAATCTTCCCGCTCTTCTTCACTGCCGCGCAGAATGCGGCGCGCATCGGCCATGGTGTGCGCGGTTGGCTTTTCCACGTAGGCGTCGCGGCCTGCTTCCACGGCCTCGGTGCCGTGATAAGCGTGCTGGAAATCGGCGGTGGCAATGATGACGGCGTCTACGTCCTTGCGCGCATACAGTTCGTCGTTATTGCGCACCGGATCGGGACGATTGCCCGTGAGCTTCTCAATGAAATCGACGCCTTGTTCGCGGCGCATCTTCCAGATATCGGAAACGGCCACGATCTGGAAGTTCATGTCCTTGGCATTTTGTTGGAAGGCGGGCAAATCGCCGCCTTTCATGCGGTCGCCGCAGCCCACAATTCCCACGCGGACGCGATCGTTCGCGCCCATGATCTGGGCGTAGCTTTTGGCATTGAACGCGACGGCGGTTGCGGCCAGCGCTGCGCTGCCTGCTTTCAAGAATTCCCTGCGATTGTTCTCGATTGTTGCCATGGTGCTGAGCTCCTCGGTAGGTCCGTTGGGATGGTGTGAGATGTCGACAATAAATACCGTGTTCCGGCGTCATAACCTTTTCCCTGCGCGGGGAAACCCTGCGCCGCCGGAAGGATCATGGTCAGACCACGACGTGCTGGTCGTCAAGAACAGATTTCGGCATTGAATTGCGAGGTTTCGGGTTATGAGATGGCGGCCTTGAAAATCAGACTATTTTGGTCGTAGATTAAATAAGGACTAAATTAGTCGGATATTGATGCTGGGGCTGCCAAGAAGCATTTTGGCCCCCAAATGAGTGATTTAAATCACAGAAAGAGCCGGACTTATTTGGTCGTATATAGGCACTGTTTGTAGGTTTGTGCCATTTCCCCGGAGGTTGTTCTTTTGAAGGGCCGACTTCATCTCGTTTTTATTCTGCTTCTGGCGATTCTCCCGCTGGGATTGCGGGCGCAGGCGGGCTTTCGCGTCAGCGGCGTGGTGCACGATGCAACGGGCGGTGTTATCCCCGGCGCCGAGGTCACGCTGCGTTCGTCCAACCAATCCAATGCGGGCGCGCCGCTCACGCAGCAAACCGATGGGCAGGGCAGTTTTCAGTTCGTGGTTTCGGCCGCAGGCACCTATGCGATCGAGGTGAAAGCGGCGAGTTTTGCGATCTACGACGGCCAGGCAACGGTAAGCATCGGAGCGCCCAGCGCAAATCTGGACGTGACGCTGGCAGTGAACGGCAACGCGGAAACGGTGGAGGTGACGGCAGATGCTTTGGCGGCTGAGACCACGAGCACGCAACTGGGAGAGACGCTGGAGTCCAAAAAAATGGAGGCCGTACCGCTGAATGGCCGCAGTTTTACCGACCTGATGGCGGTGCAGCCGGGAATCGTGCCTGTGAACACGGCGCAACCGGGAGCAGTCGTCATGACAGGCGTGGCCACTACGCCGCCTTCGGGCAATGCGAATCCGGGAAATCTCTCCATCAGCGGGCAGCGCGAAGACTCGAACGGCTTTCGCGTGAACGGCGCGGATGTGGAAGAGGACGTGAACATGGGTACGTCCATCGTGCCCAACCTCGACGCCATCGACAGCTTTCGCGTGCTGACTTCGAACTTCGATGCGGAGTACGGCAACTCGAGCGGGGGTCAGGTGCTGGTGACGACCAAGTCGGGTGCGGCGCAATGGCACGGCAGCGCCTTCGAGTTCCTGCGCAACACGGCGCTCGATGCGCGTAACTACTTCTCTTCGGACCGCGCGGCCTACCGGCAAAATCAATATGGTGGGACCGCTCGGCGGCGGGCCGTTCCACAAGGGCGTCGGTCTGTTTGCCGATTACCAGGGAACGCGGCTGACTGAAGGCATTGACACCGGCGACATCGCGGTGCCGTCCAACCCAGAGCGCGGCGGAGACTTCAGCCAGGTTCCGCTTACGGGCAGCGTGAACGGCAATGCGTGGGCGGCGCATTTGTCGTCGGTGTTGGGGCAGGCGGTGACGCCCGGCGAGCCCTATGCGCAG
>CAWDBW010000008.1:0-48132 GCA_963800405.1 uncultured Acidobacteriota bacterium | reverse complement strand
CCCTGCAAACACGCGCCGTGCTGCAAAGGCAGCCAGCATGATCTCAACGGCCGTAAGCTCTGGATCACCAACGGCAAAGAGGCAGGGCCTCTTCGTTGTTCTTCGCCACGCTCGATCCCAGCGCAGGGTATAAGGGCATTACCGCATTTCTAGTCGAGAAGGATTTCCCTGGATTCACCGTCGGCAAGAAGGAGACAAGCTCGGCATTCGGCATCGTCTACTTGCGAGCTGATTTTGGAAGATTGCCGCGTGCCCAAAGAGAACGTGCTTGGCGAGCCCGGCAAAGGCTACAAGATCGCGATTGAAACGCTGAACGAAGGCCGCATCGGCATCGGCGCTCAGATGATCGGCCTGGCCCGCGGCGCCTGGGAGTTCGCCTGCAAATACGCTGTCGAGCGCAAGCAGTTCGGCAAAGCTATCTCCGAGTTCCAGGGCATCCAGTTCCAGATCGCGCAAATGGCTACCGAGATCGAGGCCGCCCGCCTCATGGTCTACAACTGCGCGCGCATGAAGGATGCGGGCGTGAACTTCGTGAAGGAAGCCGCTATGACCAAGCTTTTCGCATCACAGGTGGCCGAGCGCGTGACCTCCCTGGCCATCGAAATCTACGGCGGCTATGGGTTTACCAAGGATTATCCGGTGGAGAAGTACTGGCGCGACGCCAAGATTGGCAAGATTTACGAAGGTACGTCGAACATGCAGTTGGCGACCATCGCCAAGCTGGTGCTGGGCAAGTAGGTCGTTCTGCGGCGGCATCCCTATTCCGGATGGAAATGGATCTCGACGAGTTCCTTCGACTCGGAAGCTGCGGGAACATACTTCCATTGCCGGATTGCTTCCTGAGCAGCCTGTACCAGCACCGGGCTGCCGCCCACCGGTTCGACGTTTTTCACCGTTCCGTCCGTCGCCACTACCGCGAAAACTTTGACTGTGCCGGAGAGATTTATCTTTCTTGCCATCGGCGGGTAGACAGGATCCACTTTTCGGACGAGCTTGCGCACTTCGTTCGAAGACTGCTGGCTTTGGGCCATTCCCGCAGGACCGACACAGCAGGAGAACAGAAGAAACAGCGCCAGAACGTACCGTGTTCGCATGAGGGCGATCCCTGAGACGGATGAATAGGCTTCCTGCCGTCGATCTTAGGAGATTAGGTCATTCTCGCCAAGTGACCGGGGTAACCGCGGTCACCGGCCGGGAAGATGCAGCTTCCAGCGAATCTGGACTAGCAAGTCGCGCTGGGCGAACAAGTTAACCCCTGTGCGAGGGGGCACGGCTTATCTGGCCTTACTCATAATGTGCATCGAGTTGCACATATCCCCCTCCCCTCCGGTCACCAGAGTGCTTATAACTATCATAAAATCATCCGTTTAGGGATGTTCGCGCTATTGGCTGCCGGGGTGCAATTCGTCAGGTGTGCCCGCCAGTTCAGGGCAAGGATTGGGGTGCCACTTGACCACTCTATTTGGGACGGAAACCTTACCCGCCGTAGCCGCGACGGACGCCCCCGTTGCTCCCAAGAAGCACGGCTGGTTGCCGTTGTTGACCGTTCTGTTTCTGATCTCCTACGGCCTGATGACGATGCTGATTGTGGAGCAGGGACAGACCATTGAGTCGCAGCGCGCCCTGATTCGCGAACTGCTCCGCGACAGCAAAGAATTGTCCGCCGTGAGGATGAAGGCTGCACAGGAGTTGGCTGAATCAAACTCCGCCAAGACCCAGGTTCCACTGACCCAGCCGTCATCGACGCAGCAATCAACGACCCAGCAATCAACGACCCAGCATTCCTCAACCCAACACCCGTCGACCCAGGCTCCCACCCAGCAGGCCCCGTCTTCCCAGGCAGGACCGCAACATCGCGCGCAGAACCAGTCGGCCAAACAGAAGCCAGATTTCCAGATGCCGTCGAAGCCAGCGTTAGAACTGGTGGACGACGTCCGGGTCCTGATCACGACCTAAAATCGCGATCCGGAAACAAGAACGAACGTAGATTCGCGACCTTGAACCTTGCGGCCTTCTTGATTCTGTGGGTAAGCAAGAAGTAAGCCAAGAGCTGGAAAACGAGTTCCGGAAAGACGAAAAGACCAGCTTCTAGGAAAACTCAATGAAGGTCCTGACCCTAGCCTTGTTGTTCAGTCTGCCGGTTGCCCCGTTGGTCCCGCAGAAGCCGTTGCGGCAGCCCACCACTCAGATCGCCAAACACTCCAAGGGCGGACGCTGGTACTTCGCCGCATCGGGCCACGCCGTCTACTGCTACGGTCCGGTGATGACTGTACCCGGCGTCAACGGCGACCTGCAGCGCGTCGCCACCTTCTGCCGCGACGGCAGCGCGGTGGTCCCGCTCAAGGACTAGAAGACCGGCCTGGCGGTTCTGCCGCTTGAGTTTACCCGCCCTCCAGTTGCTCGCCGCACCCCGCGAAATCAGTGTCTTTACCCGCCTGCGTCCTGTGCGCCCGTCAGCGCATCCAATGCTTACGCGCTAGAAGGTGTATGCGTAGCTCAGTGCGCGTATCTCGACCCGGGAGATCAACATGTCTATTCGGCCGGTCAAGCGGCTCATCAAGTCCAAGCCCACGCTCGAAGGCGCGGGAGTGCATCTGCGCCGCGCTTTCGGCTTCGGCACCACCCATGAGTTCGACCCGTTCCTGCTGCTCGACGATTTCCGCAACGACGTTCCTGAAGACTATCTCGCCGGATTCCCGTGGCATCCGCACCGCGGCATTGAGACCATCACCTACGTCCTGGCCGGAACCGTCGAACACGGCGACAGCATGGGCAACCACGGCGCCATCGCCGCCGGCGACGTGCAGTGGATGACCGCCGGCAGCGGCATCATCCACCAGGAAATGCCCAAGGGCGACGAGACTGGCCGCATGCACGGCTTCCAACTCTGGGCCAACCTGCCGGCGGCCCAAAAAATGACGGCACCCCGTTATCAGGAAATCAAGACCGCCGAGATTCCGCAGGTGACCGACGACGATGGCACTCACGTCCGCATCGTCTGCGGGAACTTCTGGGGCAAGACCGGCCCGGTTGTCGGAATCGCGACCGATCCTACCTACCTTGACGTCTCGGTTCCCCCCGGCAAGCGGAAAACTCTTCCGGTCGAGGTCACCCGCCACGCTTTCGCCTACGTATTCGCCGGCGACGGAAAATTCTGTAACGCCTCCGGCCCGCTCGCGGTGCCCACCGAAAGCGTAGGATGGGCCGACACCCACCCTCCCGCCGACGCCGAGAACCGTTCGCTGGTGGTTTTCGATCGCGGCGATGAAGTGGCCGTACAGGCCGGCGAAGACGGCATCCGTTTCCTGCTGGTCTCAGGTAAGCCGCTCGAAGAGCCAGTGGCGTGGTATGGTCCTATCGTGATGAACACGCAGGAGCAACTCAAGCAGGCTTTCCAGGAACTGGAGAAGGGAACGTTTCTGAAGAAGTGAATTTCGTCGAGCAGCGACCTCGAGGAAGAGCGGCCCTGTGAAAGAGCGGCGCCGTGGAAGAGCGCCGTGGAAGAGCGGCCCTTTAGGGCCGCGTCAACCGTCTAGAATCGCGAGGGCTTTAGCCCCTGCGGTCGTCATCCCGAGGGGCTTTGCCATTCTCCTCGAAACAATTACCCATGCCCGAACTCCCCGAAGTCGAAACCATCGCGCGCGGACTGGCCAAACGGGTCACGGGCGAGGTTGTCGAATCCGTCTGGCTCGGCCAAAAAAAAGAACCGCTGAAATCTCCCGCCTCTGCGATCGCCGCGACGCTGGAACACCGCCGCATCGCTGCCGTGCGACGAATGGGAAAACATATCGTCTTCGACCTGGCGGATAAGAATCTCCGCACACGAGCCCAATGGATCGTTCACCTCGGCATGACCGGGCGCCTGCAGGTTTGTGAGCCGCAATCCGAAGTGGTGAAGCACACTCACGCCATCCTTAGATTGTCGTCGGGTCGAGAGCTGCGCTTTGTCGATCCCCGCCGCTTTGGCCGTCTGAGTGTCGCGCAGGCGGGAGACTTCGACGCCGCCGGCGTCGAGCCGCTGGAAGTGGATGTGGACCGTTTCCTGGCGCTGTTCCACGGCCGCAAGACTCCCATCAAGAGTGCCCTGCTCAACCAGAAACTCCTGCGTGGCGTGGGAAACATTTACGCTGATGAATCTTTATTTCGTGCCGGCTTGCGTCCCCGCCGCCGTGCCTCGACTATTACCCGCGACCAGTTCGCCGGACTCCTCGCCGCAGTGAAAAAGGTGCTGAAAAGAAGCGATCGCCCTCGGCGGCTCCTCCATCTCCGACTACGTCGACGCCGACGGCGAAGAAGGCTTCTTCCAGCTCCGGCATCGCGTCTACGGCCTTGAAGGCGAGCCCTGCCTGGTCTGCAAAACACCGATCAAGCGCGTCGTAATCGCCGGCCGCAGCAGCCACTACTGCCCCAGGTGCCAGAAGTGATATGGTCGTATCGTCATGTGCCGCTCGAACGTTTTACGAATTAAGAGGCGCCTTCTTATCGCATCGTTGCTCGCCGTCCTGGCAATCGCTGGATGGGCAAATGCGCAAGAATACAAGGACCCACACCGTCCGTTTTGCACCAGCGCCAGCTGTCAGAAGATCAGGTCTTTTGTCAAAGCACACTATTGTGGCGCAGCAGTTGGAAACGGTCCCGATGACAGCTGCGAGATTCGTCCCCCGAAAAGTCCAGGAGCCGATGTCAAAGTGATAGCGGCCTTTGAATGCAACTGGGTCGAGGACGCACGAAAATGCGAGCAGCATGGACAGCCGTCTCCGTCCGTGCATGACCTTTTAGTCGGAGAACTGCGACGGCTCGGCATGCCCGCTAAGGCCGCCGGAAAGGTCTACTTCACTCAGTGGGAATCGACTTCTGCTGGTTGGTCCCTCGCTGCGGCGGACTACGATTACTTGAACGGACAAGACCTCACGATCTGCGAGGTGATCGCAATCATCGACCGGAATTTGCATATCCGGGTGTTGCGAAAGGTGCCATTCCAAAAGGATGATGCGGTCAAGCCCGAGGTGACAACGTGGTCTGCAATTGATCTGGCTGATGTGGACGGCGATGGACGCATCGATGTGATTCTGGAAGGCGACGCTTACGAGGATCACTGGCTCGAAGTCGTCGCTGTGGAGGATGCGTCCCTCCGCACGATCTTTTCCGGCTTAGGCTATTACCTTTAGAGACCGTTCTGATACTCTTCTGCCCATGCCTGATTTTTCCATCGGAGTAGATCTCGGCGGCACCAACCTGCGCATCGCGGCCATCACCACCGAAGGCCACATGCTCGAGAAAATCACGCTGGGCGTAAAAGTCGCGCTCGGACGCGACCACGTCATTGGCGAAATGTGCGACGCCATTCACCGGCTCACCGAGCAATATCGCGGCCGCGGCCGCTTTGTTGGCGCGGGCATCGGCGTCCCTGGCATCATCGACATGGAAACCGGGATGATGCGTAAGTCCGCCAACCTTCCCGGCTGGTCCGACTATCCCGTGCGCGATGAAATTGAGCGCCGGCTGGGCGCTCGCGTCTGCCTCGACAACGACGCTAAAGTCGCCGCTCTCGGCGAACAGTGGCTCGGCGCTGGGCGCGGCGTCGACAACATGGCGATGATCACGCTGGGCACCGGCATTGGCGGCGCCATTGTTCTCAATGGAAAGATTTTCTACGGCATGAACGGCATGGCTGGCGAGTTTGGCCATGTCACCGTCGAACCCGACGGCGTCCCCTGCGGCTGCGGCAACCACGGTTGCGCCGAGCGCTACGCATCGGCTACAGCAGTGGTGCGCATGGCTCGCGAAGCGATTGCTGCCGGCAATGCTCCCGGCCTCGCGAAGGCTGCCGGCTCTGACCCCGACTTCGGCGCGCGTTCGGTTTACGATCTCGCGATTCAGGGCGACCCCGACGCGCAACGCATCTTCCATCGATTTGGCCAGGTCTTGGGAATCCTGCTCGCGGGTCTGATTAACGTCCTCAACCTCGACATGTTTGTGATTGGCGGCGGAGTTCTTAGTGCGTGGGACGCCTTCGCCCCGAGGATGTTTGCAGAACTTCGCGAGCGCTCGCTGGTTTACGCCGCGACCGCACCCGACGATCCTCTGGGCAAGAGGGAAGGTGCATCGGCAGAGATCGTGAACTATACGCGGAAGAAAACGATTATCACGCGCGCCCTGCTGGGTAGCGACGCTGGATTGTACGGCGCGGCCAGAATTCCCGCGTCATAAGATGTTGGCCATCACTCGATCACTTCGCATTACTTCGCGGATGGCTTTTTAGCGATCGCGCTGCTGGCAGATTTCAATTTTTCAATTTCCTTCAGCGTGAGCGATCGAAACTTGCCCGGGGGAACGTCAAGCGTGAGCGGTCCATAGCGAACGCGCTTGATTTTTTCGACGTGATGCCCCACCGCCTCAAACATTCGCCGAATCTGGCGGTTGCGTCCCTCCACCAGCGTGATTTCGTACCACGGATTCGCCGCTTCCTTCACCACCCGCACCAGCGCCGGCCCAGTCTTCACCCGCTTGCCGTCGTCAGTGGCGATGGAAACTCCCGCGCGTAGTTTCGCGATCGCTTCTTCCTTGGGGGTGCCCGCAACTTTCACGACGTAGGTCTTGGCCACGTGCGACGCGGCTTTCATCAAGCGATGCGCGAGGTCGCCATCGTTGGTCAGCAGCAGCAGCCCCTCGCTGGCGTAGTCGAGCCGCCCGATGGGATAGACGCGGCCCTTGACGCCGTGAATCAGGTCCATGACCGTCGGCCGTTTTTCCGGGTCGCTCATGGTAGTGACGTAACCCTTGGGCTTGTTGAGCAAAAGATAGGTGTGTCGCTGCGCCCCTTGCAGCAGTTTTCCGTTCACCCGCACATGATCCGTTTCCGGATCGGCTTTCGTGCCCAACTCCGTAACCACCGTCCCGTTGACCTGCACGGCACCCGAAGAAATCAGCTTCTCCGCGGTGCGCCGCGAAGCGACTCCGGCAGCAGCGATAATCTTTTGCAGGCGTTCCAGGGGCATAACGGTTTCCCTCAAGGGTTGGGGCGGAAGAACCCGTCAGCCCGCCGTTTCAGTTTCCGACACACTCTCGCTCGCCGGTTCCTCGTCGTGTGTTGCACTCTCGGCCGTCCGCGAAGAACTCTCCGCCGGAATCAGCTCCGACTGAAAAGTTTCGGCCACCAGCTTCTCGAACTCTTCCATGCTGGGCAATTCATTTACATCCTTCAGCCCAAACCGCATCAGGAATTCTTTCGTGGTCTTGTAAAGAATCGGACGTCCAATCACCTGCTTGCGCCCTGCGGTTGTAATCAGCTTTCGGTCGAGTAGCGTGCCGATCACGCCCCCGGAATCCACGCCGCGAATATCATTGATCTCCGGCACCGTTACCGGCTGCTTGTAGGCAATCACCGCGAGAGTCTCGAGCGCCGGCAGTGACAGCCGGATGGGCGGCTTTAAACTCTTGGCGAATGCCCGCACCACTTCGTGCTGCTCCGGCTTGGTCGACATGCGGTATCCGCCGGCGACCTGGCGGATTTCGACGCCGTGATCGGGCCCGCCATATTCTGCGATCAGCTCCTCCAGACACGAGCGCACGCGCGACCTGATCTCAGCCTCATCGGACGTCCCCTCAGCGACGATGCTTTCCTTCACCAGTTGGGCGATCTGCTCCAGCGTAATCGGCGTCTCCGCCGCATAAACAATGGCTTCGAGTTGAGCTTTTAAAGACATAAGGATCAGAGATCAGAGATCAGAGGTCAGCAAACCGTCTAGCCCCTGACCCCTAGCCGCTGGTTTTCTACCTCCAGTCGTCGCGCACGGCCGACTGTTCGTTCATGATCTCGTCGAAGTGCGTATGCTTGCGGACCGCGATTTCGCCGAACAGTTTTTCCTGTCGCACTTGAATTGCCTGCAGCCGCACCATTTCCAGCAACGCCAGGAACATGCACACCAGCGCCTGCCGCGACGGAATCCGCATCAGCAGTTGCTTCAGCCGGATCGGGCGATCTTCCAGCGACAGCCGCCGCCGCAGATAATCAATCATCTGCCCCACGGTCACGGTTTCCTCATCGACATTCAGCACCGGACGCGTGCGTACCCGCTCCAGCACTTGCTGAAACGTCTTGACAAGGTCGATCACATCGGCGGCGATTTCTGGCTCCGCGCCTTCCGCCTCCATGAACTCTTTCAGCGACGGATTCGACAGCACCGCGTCTTCGATCTGCTGCTTCTGCAAAAGCATCTGTGCCGCTGACTTGAACTTCTCATGCTCCAGCAACCGGTTGACCAGTTCGTTCCGCGGATCTTCCTGCTCCTCCGCCGGCGCATCCGGATCGCGCGGCAGCAGCATCTTCGACTTGATGTGAATCAGCACGGCGGCCATGTAGATAAAATCGGCCGCAACGTTTACATCCAGCTCGCGAATCTTCTCCACGTACGTCAGGTACTGCTCGGTGATCCGCGCGATGGGAATATCATAAATGTCGATATCCTGCTTGCGGATCAGGTCGAGCAGTAAATCCAGCGGCCCCTCGTACACATCGCCCACCGCAACCGCAAAAGCCGAATCGCTCTCTTCCTTCTTGTTCGTGGGTGCCCCATCCTTTTCGCGCTCTTTGCGAAAAGGGTGGGGTCCTGCGATCGCTGCCGAGGCAGTCACCGCGCCATCATTGCCCGAGACGATTTTTGCTTTTTCCGTCATTCAGCTTTAAGCCTTGCCATCCTGACCCTGAGCCATTCGAAGGGAAGGACCTGTGCCCTTGCCTTTTTCCGGGTGCCCATCCTTGTCGCGTCTTCTGCGACAGAGCCTGCCCTGAGCGGAGTCGAAGGGGTGGGGAGTTGACTCCTACTTCAGCCCTTCATACTCCAATGACATCCCCATGGCCGCGCGTACATCGTTCATCGTTTCGCCCGCCGCTTTGCGCGCCCGCTCCGTGCCCGCTTCCAGAATATCCCAGGCGAGCCGCGGATTCTCCTCGAATCTCTTGCGCCGTTCCTGCATCGGATTCAGCAGCTTCACCAGCACATCTGCCGCCCACCCCTTGCACTCGATGCAGCCAATCCCCGCCGACCGGCAGCCTTCATTGACTTTGACCATCGTTTCTTTGCTGCTGAAAATCTTGTGCAGATCGCCCACCGGACACACATCCGGATTACCGGGATCCGACCGCCGCACCCGCGCTGGATCGGTCACCATCGTCTTCAGTTTCTGCCGCACCACCGGCTCCGGATCGGTCAGCATGATCGCGTTCCCATACGACTTCGACATCTTCCGTCCGTCAGTGCCCGGCAATTTCGCAGCGGGCGTGAGCAACGCCTGCGGTTCGGGGAAAACGTCGGCTGACCGAGCCTCGTCATCGCCCCGAGCGGGCTTCGCGAATGTGCTGTCGTGCGGGTGAATCAATGACTCGTCGGGCAGTTCGACGTTCATATCGAAGATTGCCCTGGATTCTCCCTCGCGAGAAAGCTTCTTCGCGGGCGCATAACCGCGTTTGGGATAAAAGAAATTGAACCGCCGCGCAATTTCCCGCGTCAGCTCTACGTGCGCCACCTGATCTTCCCCCACCGGCACCACGCTCGCCTTGTAAACCAAAATGTCCGCCGACTGCAGCACGGGATATCCCAGAAATCCGTACGTTCCCAGATCCTTGTCCTTGATGTTGTCCCGCTGCTCTTTGTATGTCGGCACGCGTTCCAGCCAGCCCAGCGGCGTGATCATGGAAAACAGCAGATGCAACTCCGCGTGCGCCGGAACGTGCGACTGGATGAAGATCACCGACTTCTCCGGATCGAGCCCCGCCGCCAGCCAGTCCAGCGCGACCTCCAGCGAATTCTCTTTGATGCGCGACGTATCGGCGTAGTCAGTCGTAAGCGCGTGCCAGTCGGCCACCATGAAAAAGCACTCGTACTCGTCCTGCATGCGCACCCAGTTCTGCAGCGCGCCCACGTAATTTCCCAGGTGCAGCTTGCCGGTAGAGCGCATGCCACTGAGCACGCGTTTGCGGGATTGGGAAGATGAAGTCATTTGCTATGAGGCCATGCGCCGCGAGACCCGTAGGGACAATACACATCCGCCTTTACGGATCAGGGGTTGAAATCTCATGTAGGGCTGACTTCGATACTAACATGCGAAAAGCCCATTCGGCGCGGCGATCCATGGGTTTCCCCGTGTGGAGATAGCCGCCCAGCGCGCGGCGTTACTCCCCCATGCCTTATAATTCAGCGCCGGCAGAGACGTGGCAAGCTACGTCTCTACGATCAACGATCTTCTTCAAACCAAATACTGCGTGAACACACTTGCCCGCCAACTCCGAGCTACCGACTACTTCACGCTGGGCTGGGGAACCATGGTCGGCGTCGGCTGGCTGGTCATCATGGACGACTGGCTGCTGCGCGGCGGTTCTCTTGGCGCGTTTCTAGGCTTCGTGATCGGCGGCGCACTCCTGCTTCCCATCGGATGGGTTTACGGCAAGCTGGTCGTCGCCATGCCCGATGCCGCCGGAGAGATCGCCTACACCTCCGCGGTCTTTTCGCGTCCGGTCAGCTTCGTGACCGGCTGGATGATGACTCTCGCCTATTTCATCGTGTGCCCGTGGGAGGCCGTCGCGGTCGGTCGCATCGCCGGCTATATCGTCCCTGGCCTCGATTCGATGGAACTCTACCGCATTGCCGGCCGCCCGGTGTACCTGCCGCACCTCGTCATTGGCCTCGGCCTGACCGCACTGCTCACGGTGTTGAACTATCGCGGCATTCGGCTCAGCGCCACGTTTCAGAACTGGACCAGCTTCGGCACGCTGGCGCTCTTCATTCTTTTTGTGGGTCTAGGTGTCAGCCGCGGGTCGCCCGCCAATATCCGCCCGCTATTCACGCACACTCCGTGGATCTCGATTCTGCTGGTGATTCAGATCGTTCCTTATTTCATGACCGGCTTCGAATCGGTGGGCAAGGCCGCTGAAGAGGCCAGCCCGGACTTTCGTACCCACGGCTTTTTTCGCGCCATCTGGATGGCCATCTTTGTGGGCATCTTTTTCTACGCCAGCATCGTGGCTGCCGTCGCATACGTCGCGCCCTGGCGCCAGCTGACCGGCGAGAAATTCATGACGGCGGTAGCGTTCCAGCGAGCAGTCGGCAGTCGCTGGATCGTCGACATCATTCTCGCCGCGGCCTTGCTGTCGCTCTTCAAATGCTTCAACGGAAATTTTGTGGCCGCCAGCCGCTTACTCTTCGCCCTAGGACGTCGTGGCATGGTTGACTCGCGCGTCGGAACCATCCACACGACTCATCAGACCCCATCCGCGGCGGTTCTCTGCGTTGGGTTCGCCACGGCGGCTTGTATGCTGTTGGGCGACGCGATCCTGGTTCCGATCACCGAGGTCGGCTCGGTGGCCTGCGCCTTCGGATGGTCGGCGACCTGCGCCGCCTGCCTGGCCCTGGCGCGCGCCCGGCCCGGTACATTTACACTGTCGGCAGCCGAGCGCGCCGTTGCCTGGTTCGGATTGGCCGTCGGAATCGCAATGGCCTTGATGAAAGTTGTCCCGCTCGTCCCCGGCCACTTCACGATCTACGAATGGCTGGCCCTGGGCGTGTGGATCGCTCTCGGAGTCATCGCAGCCATAGCAGTTCCTCCACGTGACCGCGGTCCCGCAACGTGACCGCGACGTCGCAACGTGACCGCGGTTTCCGCCACGTGACCGCGGCGTCGCAACGTGGAAGAGCGGCCCTTAAGGGCCGCGTAAAACGTTAAACAGATATTACGGGCTTTAGCCCCTGAGGGTAGGAACGATGAACAGAAACATCAACACGACCTTGCTGAACGCAATCCACATTGCCCTCATCCTCGCATTCCTGCTGCTGTCTTCGCTCGCCCTCGCGCAAGCCCCGGCGTTCGACATCGTCATCACCAACGGCCACATCATCGACGGCACCGGCTCCCCCTGGTATTCCGGAGACCTGGGCATTCGCGATGGCCGGATCGCCGCCATCGGCAATCTGACGGCCGCATCGCGCCAGCGCACCATCGACGCGGCCGGCAAAGTCGTTGCGCCCGGATTCATCGACATGCTCGGCCAGTCGGAACTTACGATTCTTGTCGACCCGCGTCTGCCCTCGAAAATCTACCAGGGAATCACTTCCGAAGTTACCGGCGAAGGCAATTCGGTGGCTCCGCTCAGCGAAGCGCTGATCCAGTCCGGAAAGAGCGAATTCGATTACTACAAGCTGACTCCCGATTGGCACACCTTCCGTGAATATTTCGCCCGCCTCGAGAAGCAGGGTATGGGCATCAACCTCGCGAGTTATGTTGGGGCCACACAAGTCCGCCGCTTCGTTCTTGGCGAAGACGACAAGCAGCCCACTCCCGAGCAACTGGCGCAGATGCAAGCACTGGTGCGCGACGCCATAAAGGACGGTGCTGCGGGCGTCTCAACCGCGCTCGAATATGCCCCCGCGCCCTACGCCAAGACCGAGGAACTGATCGCGCTCGCCGCTGAAGCCGGCAAGTACGGCGGCATCTACTCCACCCACATGCGCAACGAGAGCAACTCGGTTCTGGAAGCGATCGACGAGGCTCTGCGCATTGGCCGCGAAGCGAACATCCCCGTGGAGATTTGGCACATCAAGGTCGCCGGTAAAGACAATTGGGGGCGCATGCCGGAAGTCGTCGCCAAAATCAACGCTGCCCGCGCCGCCGGCGCCGACGTCACCGCTGACACCTACGCCTATACTGCGTGGTACAACGATTTCTCCGCTTTCATCCCGCCGTGGGCGCACGATGGCGGCAACGCAAAACTGGTCGAGCGCTTGAAAGATCCGGTGACCCGGGAAAAAATTCGCAAAGACATGCTCACTCCCTCCCGAGACTGGGACAACGAGTGGCAGGAGATTCCCGGCCCCGACGCCATCATGATCGGTGCGGTGCAGAATACAGCGCTGCTGCCCATGCAGGGCAAGCGCCTCTCAGAGATCGCCAAGCTCTGGAGCAAAGATCCGATGGACGCGCTCTTCGACTTTCTCATCCAGGATCCCTCCACTGGAGTCGCCGTCTTCGGCATGTCGCAACCCGATGTGACCCTCGCCCTGCAACAACCGTGGGTTGCCATCGACAATGATTCCGAAGGCACGTCGCCGGAAGGAATTCTGGGTCAGGCGCATCCTCATCCCCGCGCCTACGGAACGTTCCCGCGCATCCTGGCCAAGTATGTGCGCGAAGAAAAAGTGCTGAGCCTGGAAGACGCGATCCGCAAGTTTTCAGCGCTGCCCGCCCAGCGCATGCGCCTGAGCGATCGCGGCGTTCTCAAAGCGGGCATGTGGGCCGACGTGGTGATCTTCGATCCTGCCACCGTGCACGATCGGTCGACGTTCGACAATCCCAACCAGCTTGCCGAAGGAATGGACTACGTGCTGGTGAACGGCGTGCCCGTAATCGACCAGGGGAAAATGACGGGTGCCTTGCCCGGCAAAGTGTTGCGCGGCGCGGGGTACGTACCCTGATTTATTTCGCAGGATCCGTTTTGAGTCGGGCCTGGGTTTCCGAAGCTGACTCATGAATCGCGCGCGGCTCTGCCAGGGTTCCGCTGATCGCATACACCGGGCCCGCCGCGCCGTTCTGTATTCTGGCCAGCCGGAAGTCGAGTTGACCCTTGAACGATGCGTTCCCGCTCAACTGAAACTTTCCTTCCGCGGAATCCAGCCTGGCGTCTTTCATCTCGATCTGACCCGAGTTCAATCGCGCCTGCCCGGCAAAACGCGTGAACCGGAACGGCGCCCCGTCTTCCTCCAGGGCGACGTTGGGCAAGGCGCCATTTCTGATGTCAAACTGCAGCGTGCCTTCGGCGGACGCCGAAAACGAATTCCAGAATGATGCCGGGGACGAGATCCAGAATTCCGCCGGGCACGGTCCGCTTACTTCATACTTGGCATTCGCTGTGCCCGCGATCCATGCGTCCTTCATCGCATCGGCGAGGCGCGCCAGGGAGACTCCGGAAAGATTCCCACTGCCCCCGCACAGCGCCGGGTTCGCGCTGAAGTCTGCCTGCCATTGCCCGAGATGCTTGCCGTCGAGAAACTCAGCGTTCAACTCCAAGACCTGCAATTTCCCAGCGTCCAGGCTCACCTTTGCGGAAACTCGTGTCGCCGCCAGACTCTGCATCTGCAGACGGTCAGCCGTTAATCGTCCGGAAGCGCGCACGCTCGACAGAAACGACGGCCCGGCCTGCGGGCTCGATTGCAGAACGCGATACCACGGCCGCTCCTTCGGACGGGGACTTATCCAATCTCGTAGCCCTCCGAGCGCGATCTGATTTGCGTTCAGGACGAAGTGTACCTCGCACGCGCCCGGAGTCCCGCAAGCCCGCGGCATCTCCAGCGAACCAGTCCACGTCGTTGCCGCAGCCTTGGCGTTCAACTTCGCCACGCGAACTTCGTCGGGCAAGAGCTGCATGTCCGCGGAGACAATTTCAACCGGGCTGCCTGCGCCGCGGACAGCGAAGCGAACGCTTCGCAGCTTCACCGCGCCGGTTACTTGCGATCCGGTGAAGCCGGATGATGTTCCGCTGCTCCGCCCTGCCCACGAGCCTGCAATTTGCAGATCAAGCTGTGCGGTGCCTTCCGCGGTCGACTGCAGCGCCGCCAGCCCGAACATCCGTGCGATGCGCAAAGCCTTCGCAATCTCGGCTTCGCCAGCAACCTCGAAGTTGTAACCGCCGCGGTCGATCCAGCCCCGAGCTGCCGGACCTGCCGCGCGCCCAATCGCAACCGGGAAAGGTCCGAACTCAACGTGCGGACCCTCGGGAAATCGAATCCCCGCCACGCCCTTGCGAAGGTTCAGTTTTCGCGCCGATGAATCTCCGGTCGTCAGCAGGAAGGGAACTGTCTCCGGTCCAATCTCCGCCCTGTTCGCGGCCGAGGCTAAACGAAAATCAGCGATTTCCCCGCGTCCCTCCACCTCGAGCTTCGACCCCGTGTTCTCGTTGATCCGGAGATTACCCCGCACCATTCCCTCCGCCACCAGATCACCTGGTAAATTCTTCTTTGCCCGCTCGACCAGGAGCGCCGCCGCGCTCGCCGGTACATTCTCAGCCGTCAGCGCTAGCGCGTAGCTGTGGCTTCCCGGAAGCCCCATGTCTCCCTTCAGCGTGATCAACCCGCTCCCCACCGGAGCGCCGCACAGAAGCCCGTGAACCGCGTGATTGAGCGAACTGTATTCTCCATCGCAATGCGCCGCCAAACGCAGCGCCTGCCCGCTCGCAATGTCGTAGCGCCGGAAATCCTGAATCGAGCCGTTGCTCGCGACCTGCAGCTTCGCCGGAGTTCCCGCCAGCGTCACATCGAGCTGCACTTCTCCCCGCCAGCCCTGGTCGCTGCCTGTGAAAAACTTGGTGAACTGCCCGAGTTGTGCACGGTTCCACTCCAGGCTAAGCTGCAGCGGAGTATCGCGCAGCGCGTCGGCGCGCTGCCAGGTGCCGCTCACCTGCAACAGGCCGGTGTCGCTCAAATTCAAGTCGGTGCGGAACGGCTGCGCCTTGAGCCGCACGCCCCAGCTATTCTCCGAATCTTGCCACAAGGAAAAATCGGCATTGGTGAGCGCGTAGGGTTTCTTTTCCGCACCGCTCTTGAAATTGATCCGCGCTGAAGTGGCTTCAATGTAAGGGAATCCCGGCCGCGGTTCCGATTTTGCTTTCGCGGTCGGCGCCAGCGGGATGCGGGCCGTGCGCTCCAGCAACGCTTCCAGGTTCCAGCGCCCGCTCTCCGCGTGTACCAGATTCAGACTCGGCTCGGTCAGGTCAAGGCGCGCGATTTCCAGGCGCCCACGCAGCAGGGAAGTCAGACGCAGCTCGGCCGTAACTTCGCTGGCTCGCAGCATGGGTTCGGCTCCGAACGCCGGATCGTCGTAGACCACCAGGTTTTCCAGATCGAATCCCGGCTGCGGGAGCAGCCGCAAGTGAACCGACCCGATCTCCACCGGACGGCCCACCGCCGAACTGATGGAAGACGCGATCCGCGATTTCAAACGGGAGGCGCCGGGACGAAGCAGAAACAGCACCAGCACGATCAAGGCTGCCGCCACTACGATGCGCCGCTTGGAGGAGAGGAGCTTCACCGCGCCCTTACTGGAGTTTCGAGAGGCCTGATCATTCTCGGACGAACGCTGATCTGACGAACAATGCTCGAACGAACCATCCCCCTACAGACTATCTCACAAACAGGAACGTCCGCTTCCACCGAGTCTTATCGAAGAAGTGCAGAACCACCTGGCCCAGAGCGAACTTAACGCGATCACTCCACGCGGTCTTGTGAACCTGATCTGGCGACGTTTCGAACGACCAATAGATGAACATGGGCCGACCGATGATATTTTCCTGGGGAATAAATCCCCAGTAACGGCTATCGAGACTCACGCCGCGATGATCGCCCATGGCGAAATAGTGACCTGGCGGCACCACTAAGTCTCCGCCCTGAATGTTGGAGGGCAAATCCACCAGCCAGTTGGCTGACATGTTGCCGTCGTCCGACGGCGGGACGGAAGGAAACTCATTCCGGTAGGGATCAAATGTGTCGGCGTCGTGGAGTACGTACGGTTCGTCCAGCGCCACCCCGTTGCGGTAGACCACTCCGTTGCGCAGATGGATGCGGTCTCCCGGCACTCCAATAATCCGCTTCACCACGTACATACCGTTTTGCTGCGGGTCGGGATGGAGAAACACCACAATGTCTCGAAAATGCACATCGCGATAGGGAAGCAGCCGTCCCACCCACGAAGTCTTAGGCGCAAACTGAACCCGGTTCACGAAAACGTGATCCCCGATCAGCAGCGTGTTTTCCATCGAGCTCGAAGGAATCTCAAACGCCTGCACCACAAACGTGATGATGAACAAGCCCGTCACCAGCACTGCCGCCAGCGAAGAGAGAAACTCGACCGTCGTCTCCTTCGGCTTCTCGTCCGCGACCTTCTGTTCCTCTTCGACGACCATTTCTCTTTTCGACACTGTATAGTTTCCCTGCTGCGTGCTGGTTCGTGGAAGGGCACGGCTTCAGCCGTGCCGCTAACACCCAGAAACAATGAGGGCTTTAGCCCTTGAGGAAGCGTCCTTCAAACGCCACCGTGAACCACTTCAGTGTACCAGCCGGAGCGTGCGGTTCCAGCGCGTGATCTGAAAGATGTGAGTGACGGCGTATGCCAGGTGATACAGCCTGCCCGTGAGCGAAGCGGAAGGATTCCGGTCCCAGTCCTGCACCGACCAGTAAATCACCAGCGGTCTGCCGATAATGTTCTCCTGGGGCACGAATCCCCAATAGCGGCTGTCCAGGCTGTCGTCGCGGTTGTCGCCCATCACGAAGTAATGCCCTTCCGGAACAATCAACTGGCCGTCGACCACCAGCTTCTGCATCTGCAGCCACCACTCCCCCTCCATCCGTCTGGCGGCGATGTCCACCCGGGGAAAGTTATCGCGAAACTGGTCGTTGAGCGGCTCCATGAATCGGACGTAGGGTTCGTCGAGAGGCTTGCCGTTGATCAAGACTCTCTTGTTCACCATCCGCAAGCGGTCTCCCGGCACGCCGATCACACGCTTCACAAAGTGCTGCTGCGGATCCACCGGATAATGAAACACGATGACGTCCCCGCGGTTGATCTTCTGATAAGGCATGAGGTGGTTGCCCAGCCCCGCTCCCCCATAGCAGAGCTTGTTCACCAGCAGGTAATCCCCGATGAGCAGGGTGTTCTCCATCGATTCCGAAGGAATCTGAAAGGCCTGCACAATGAAGGTGATGACGAAGATCGCGATCACCACTGTGCCCATCAGCGATTGCAGCGAACTGATCACGTCGGCGCTGAGAGTCGCTTCGGCGCGGCGCTGCGCTGAATGGGCTTGTACGTCGGTCGCATCGACAGTGGGCGGCGGCTCCGGCGGGGCAATGGGGCCCTGGCCCTCAACAGTTTGCGGCTCGACGATAGGGAGGTTTGGCGAATTCATGAAATCTACTTCTCTGCCTGATCCTTATCCATGGCCCGCGCCGCAGCTCGGGCTTCCCCGGCTTTCGGACGGGAAGCCAGGAACGTCAGCAGTTGCCGCGCCGCATCCTGCTCCGCGGTTTTCTTGGTCGAGCCCTGTGCGCGTCCCACAAATTCCGCGTCCTTACCGTTCTTGGTGTGCAGCCGGGCCTCCACCGTAAAGGTCTTGCTGTGCTCCGGGCCGGCTTCCTCCACCAGGACGTAAGCGGGCTGGGGCAGACCCAGGCTCTGCACCGCTTCCTGCAGAGCAGACTTGAAATCGGTGACCGGCAGCGCGCCGCCGCCACGCTCCATCCGCTCCAGTTCGGGAGCAATCACGTTGCGCAGAACGAACTCCCGCGCCACCTCCAGCCCGCCATCCAGATAAATCGCCGCCAGAATCGCCTCCAGCGCGTCCACCAGCAGCGCCGTCTTGCCCCGCCCACCGCTTTTTTCCTCGCCCCGCCCCAGGCGTAGATAGTGACCCAGTTCCAGTTGCTGCGCCACCCGGATCAAATGCCGCTCACTGACTAGATGCGCCCGGAGCTTGGAAAGTTCGCCTTCGCGAAAATGAGGAAAGCGCTGGAACAATTCTTCGCTCGTCACCAGCGCCAGCACCGCGTCCCCCAGAAACTCCAGTTGCTCGTTGTCGCTGACTTTGTACTTGCTCTTGCCCGCCTGCTGCGCCTCCTGCTCGCGGGCTTGCGAACTGTGCGTAACCGCCTGCTCAATAACGGCCCGCCGCCGGAAATGGTAGCCCAGTCCCTGTTCCAGCGCCGTGATTTCCCGTTCTTTCATAACCGCTCACGGTTTGTGTGGGACCGGGTCTCTGGCCCGGTCAGGCCGGGACAAGGTCCCGGCGGCCAACCAGAACGGCGCACCAGAGTTCCCCCACGCGATCTTATCTAGTTCTGCCTAGTTCTTGGGCGGCGCCGCACTCTGCCCCGGCGCTGTGCCGCTGCTCAACTTGGTCAGGCGATCCTTCTCTTGGCGTGCCGCTCGACCGATGCCCGAGTCAGGCCGGTCCTTGGTCAGGTCCACCGCCTGGTCCGCGTATTTCATGGCCTCGGGAATTTTGTTCTGCATGTCCAACGCGACCGCCAGCCGAAACACCGCGATCGAATCCGGCGACTGCGGAAGCGCATCAATCGATTTCCGCAGATCCGTTTCCGCCTCCGGCCAGTTCTTGGCGTCGGCCGCCAGTTTGCCCAGCACCGCGTAAGCTTCCGACCGCAGAAAACCCTTATAGTTGGCCAACTGTTCAGGCGGATAACCCGAAGACGGAATGTCGGTATCGATCGTGAGCAATGCTCGTTCCGCATCTTTCTTCGATTCCGCCACGCGTTGATCCCGATCCAGGTCCGTATCGCGCGTCCGTTCCGCGATCACTTGCGCGATGCCCACCAGAGCTTCGGGGTCGTCGGCGTCCAGGGCCAGAGCTTTCTGCGCCATCTCCACCATTTTGTCGCCGTTGTTGGCCGCCTGATACTTCTGCATCGCCGACTTGTAGACCATCACTTTCAACTCGCTGTCGGGAAACTTGGTGGCGAAATCTTCCGCCGCCTTCTCCGTGGCCGCAGCATCCGTCGTCAGGGCTATGGCTGCCTTGTACGCCTCAAACTCCGGCTGCGTCTTGGCTGCCGGCGCGCGCTTACCCGCCGGCGCAGCCGCTTGTCCCGCCGCGGGCGCGGCCTGTCCCGCAGGTTTGTTGGTGCTCTGCCCGAAACTCAGGGCACACATGCTCAGCACTGCCACCACCTCGATGATGATCGCTGCTCGTTTCATGCGTTCTCCTCGACCCCTAACTTTCTGATTTCCATCGACTCGTCAAGTCTGCAACCGTGCATTCTATCGCAGCTACGCACCCCATCCGCAGGTTTTACTGAAAACTGACGGCTGACAGCTCACGGCTGTTTACTGTGGCTTCACCGGAGGCTCGTAGGCTTGCTGCAGTCCGCGCTCGGCCGCCGCCTTAACTTCCGGCAGCTCGGCTCCCGTCGTTGATGCGGAAGTCAGCGCCGCGCGATACTCGTTCAGCGCCGCCTCGCGCTCCTCTTTCATATCCAGAATCCGCCCCAGGTACACATGCGACCAGGCCACAACCTTGGGATCTTTGGTTTCCTGGATTGCCTTCTGGAAATTGGTCAGCGCCCCTTCGCGATTCTTGTTGGCCACGGCGACCTGCGCCAGGATGAACAGCGCCCGCCCCTGATCCCCAATCTTCTTGTCTAGCGCCTGCTGCGCCAGTTCCTGCGCACCCTTAGGATCGCCCGCCGCCAGACGCTTTTCGGCCGTCGACAACATGCGCCGGTTCTTCCAACCGCGATAGTTGCACCAGTTCCGGCGCCGAAACCTCGGCATACTGTATCTCGTTCGCGGCCTTTTCCTGCGCCCTCAAATCGATGTTTTCCAGCATGTCCGCATACGTCGTCCGCAGTCCCGCCGGATCTTTCTCGAATGCCAGCAGCGACGTGTAGAAATATTTCGTCAGGATGTAACCCTGTTTCACTGCGTCGTCCACCGCCTGCAGCCGCATCGCCTCCGCGGTTTGCTTGGTCCCGGTGGTTCGAATCTCAATCGCCCGCACCAGACACTCGGTCACCAGTAGTGAAATGTCGCTCTTGAAACTGTATTCCAGCGGTGCCCGCTTCACCGACTGCAGCAGAGGTTCAAGCCGCTTGACCGAACTGAAATGTTTGTCCGCCAGTGGGTCGAGCAGGTAATGCAGGTAGGTATGCCGGATCTGCGGCATCTTCAACGGATCGGTCGAGTTCGGGTCCGGCGAGGGAAACACTACCACGTCATAGTCGGTGCCGTAATTGCGGGCGTTGGCTTCATTCGGATCGCCCATGAAGTCCAGGTACACCGTGAACGTCCGCCCCAGATATCCTCCCGACTGCAGTTTCAGGTAGATATCGGTATCGAACACCATCTTCGCCAGCGGCACGTGATAGCGCTCCACCAGCGCGGCATAATTCGCCCGGTGCCGCTCCCAGATGGCGTGCAGCCCGGCCTTTTCGTAGAACGGCTCCAGCACCGTGCCAAATCCGGAAATGAGCACCGCATCCGGAGGCATGT
Organism: uncultured Acidobacteriota bacterium; assembly: GCA_963800405.1. Classification (GTDB taxonomy): domain Bacteria; phylum Acidobacteriota; class Terriglobia; order Terriglobales; family Acidobacteriaceae; genus Sulfotelmatobacter. The sequence continues at coordinate 27,093 of CAWDBW010000008.1, read as the reverse complement.
CGTCTTCCTTCACCCGCGGAAGAAATTGCGGCGGCCCTTGTATGTACAGCGCCAGCGAAACATACTGCGACAAATCGTGGGCCGCGTCCCTGCCCCGGTTCCCCAGGTACCAGTCGCACATCGCCGACATGGCGGTCTGCGCATCCGGGGAGCTCTTGAGATTTCTTTCCACCTCGGCCCGGATGACGGCCCGCTGGGCGTCGGAAACCTCCAGACCCACGTTGTAGCCGCAGGTATTCATCGCCGTCAGCACGGCGAACAGGGTCTCGTTCGTATCCAGCGTGATGGGATTATTATTGTCCGCCAGACACACCGGCCCCAGCAGCCCCAAAGCGGCCGCCACAGCCATACCCCGAAGCCCACTTCGAAGTCCAGCTCGAAACCCACCTCGAAGCCCCAAACCTAGAAGACGACTCAGGAAGAAACGACTCAGGAAACCCTCCCGCACGCGTGGCTACTTATAAGCCACTATCCTTGAAATAGGCGGAGAACATCATTCAGTTTACGGTCTGGAAAGCAGAGGGGTCAAACGCCGCGGCATGGGGAGCCGCAGCAGCGGCGGAGAACTGAGCGTTACCCTCTCACGCTGATCTTCGAGAACGACAGCACGGCCCGGCTCGGCGTCGGGCGTCCCATCGACAGCGCGGGACGGAAGGTCGTGAAAATCAGCATGCGCTTGACTTGCGGCAGCACATCCTTCGAGTCGTTGGGATCGGAAAGAATCCGGTAATCCTGCACGCGGCCGTTCGCGTCGACGTAGGCCTCAATTACCAGCGAATCGGCGTCGATGGTATCGAGGGTCATGCCAAACGCGCTCTGCTGCAACTGCGGCGCGGTGTTGACCATGACCAGCGGCACGTCATTATCGGCGCGCAGGGTCGAGGGCACGACAAAATAGGCCATCGCAATTCCAAAAATAACCACCGCGCTCAGAAACCCGGCCGTGGCTGGAACCATGAACGCCTGCAAAGCATTTTCCATGCGCACCAGCAGGCCCTCGAACCGGCCCCGCCGCGCCTGGGCGGTTTCCCGCGAAATCGCCAGCCGCAACTTCAGGCCCAGGTTTTCCGGAACTCTGGGGCGATCCATGCTCCCCAGCAATTGCTGGGTCCGCCGCAGGGCCTGATACTCTGCGTCGCAAGCTGCGCACTCCGAAAAATGATTCTGCAGCGCCAGCATTTCCGTGCCCGTCACCACTCCATCCAAATATGGCGAGAACAAGCGCTTCGCCCGGGGGCACTGCAATCCCGTGTTTTTCACCGTGCCCTTCATGAAATCACCTCGACCCTTCTACCCCCAACAGATACCCTTGAACTCCGATCCTCTTTGTTGTCCTCGGTCGGAGCGCTCAACCCCAGTTCATTTCCAACCTCGCGCACATAGGGCGCCAGCCGTTGCCGCAGTGCGTCCCGGCCGCGCGTCAGCCGCGATTTCACCGTGCCCAGCGAAATCTCCAGCACTTCGGCAATCTCTTCGTACGACATGTCTTCCAGATCGCGCAAAATCAGCGTCGTGCGGTAGGGCTCTGGAACCTTCGTCAGCTCTTCTTCCACCCGGCGTTGCACTTCGTTATGGGCAACGTTGTCAAACGGAGAATCCGCATGATCGGTGAGCGCCACCTGCATCGCGTTTTCCCCGACGCCCGTCCCCTCCGATTCCACCGGCTCGATCGAAGTCTCTTTGGCCTTATGCCGGAACCACCACCGTCGCCGGTTGGCCGCCTCGTGCAGGGCGATGCGGTAGATCCAGGTCTTTAAACTCGACCCGCCGTGAAAATGTTTCATGCCGCGAAAAACTTTCAGGAACACATCCTGGGTCGTGTCGGCCGCGTCCGCCGGATCATTCACAATCCGGTACACCAGCCCATACACCGGCTGCTGAAATTCGCCGATCAGCCAGGCATAGGCTACTTCCGAGCCGGCCTTCAGTTCGGCGACGATCGCCGCCTCTTCCTGCGACCGCGCTCCGATTGCACTTGCCAGATCACCCAAGGTGGTTGCTCCCGCCATAGTGGCGTCCTGCTTTCCCTAGAGGATGATTATAGGATTTTCCACCCTACCGCGCCTTGAATATTTTGCTGCCCAGCACAGTCCAAGCAAGTCCGGCAAACTGCGAGCGGCGCCGGGACTCTCACTCCCCATAGACTCCACCGGGCTGTGTAGAGTTCCCGTCTGTAAGTGATTTATTTTCAGCCGATCAGAAGCTGCGGTTAGGCGCAAGGAGTTTGCCCGGGGAACCGAGAGCAGATTTTCCACGGGGAAGGTCACATCCCGCTGGTTACGTTGGGATCAGCTGTGATGGGTGCCCGGGCTCAACGCCAGCCCCCCAGAAGCGCCCAGATGCAACCTCTGCACAATCTGTGCCAGTTCCGTCAACAACCTCCCAGACCCTTTTTCCAGCTCCAACTCCGATTTTTCCAAAAACGCGCAGGCTCCATCCTGCTGCAAACGCGCCGCATTTCGGTGCGAAAGTCCGGTCAAAACCACTACCGCGATCCCGGCGGTCGCTGGATCTTTCTTCAACGCCTTCAACACATCCGGGCCCGACATTTTCGGCAGCAGCATATCGAGCAGGATCAAATCCGGATGCTTCTCTCGGGCAATCTCAAGCGCACTCTCTCCGTCTTCGGCTGTGCTGACTTCATAGCCTGCCCGCGCCAGCGCCCGCTCCGTAGCAATTCTCAGAAATTTGCTGTCGTCGACCAGTAGAATCTTGGTCATTCCCGCCCTCATTCCATCTGCGTCGGGTCTTGGCATCGCCCCGCAACACGCACGGTTAGCCAACCAGGTCTGCCGTTCCGCAGCCTTCACTGTTCTTTATCGGCAGAAACTGCGGAAGTCATCACGGCAGGGAATAAGCCAGATGAGAATCTCCTCAGGATGCAGTCAAAGTTCGCCCATCCGCCGCGGCTGCCCGGTCCTTAACCCCGCGCGCTTCGTCGAAGTGGTTAAGGACTGAATCGACAGGATGCAGGGAGAAGGATTGACTGTGAAGGATTGACTGAAAAGGATCGCCTGAAAAGGATAGGCTCGACGTTACTGCGGGAGATGCCCACCGTTCTTGGCGTTGTTCTTTTCGGGGAAGCTGCCCGCGCCGTCGAGCAGCGCCTTCACTGCCGCGCGGCAGGCCGAGCGCAACTCTTCTTCATGCCCTTCGGGAATGGATTTCGACAAGAGCAGCATCGTGTTTCCGTGCAGCAGGGCCCACAACGCCAGAGCCAGCCGGGTGTGATCGTCAGGCTGTCCGCCGAACCGCTCGGCCAACCGCCGCTCTACCAGTGCGAAGTTGGGCCGCGACTCCCGGATCGGTTTCGGCCGCCCTGATCCCTTGGTCGGCGAAAGCTCATATCCATACGTGTAAAACAGTTCGTACTCGTGCGGATCCTGGAGCGCGCTCTGTACATAGGTCTCGGCAATTTCTTCGAGCGTCTCCTGTGAGCTGAAGCTTCTCCCGATGCGGCTGATCGTACGCATCAGCAGCCCCCTTACCAAGTCCTTCCGGTTCTTGAAGCGCCGGTAGACGGCTGGCGTGTTTGTGCCGGCGGCCCGGGCGACCGCCCGCAAGGTCAACGCCTTGTCTCCGCCTCGTTTCCACAGCGCCTGCGCGGCTTTTAGAATGCGTCCCTCGAGATCGGGGTCTGGCTGGCGGGGCATGGTTGACTCCTCTAACGCTGGAGGGGATGGTACGGCCACAAAGATACGACCACAATAATATGTTGACACCGTAGACATAACATTGTTATACGTTCTTCTGCAAGTCCTCCCCCCTCACTTCTCAGGTTCCTCTGGTCAGGAGAGGCGAGCCGCGGCGGCGCAGATGCCCCCGCGGCCGTTCTTGTTTTTTTGGCCAGCCATTTAAATATTACGTTTACATCGTAAACGTAATAGTGTATACTGACCTCGTATTTGGGCCCTCCCCAGCAGTTTCCCCAGTTCCACCAGATTCAGGAGCAGAGCAGATGCCCTTCCTTGAAGATTCCGCCGCGCCGCCCAGCGCGCCGCATGAGTTCCATGCATCCCTTGGGGATGAAGACAAAACTCCCCAGGCCGAAACTGCGACGGTCTCAAGGCCGCCGGCCGAAGAACAGATCGCACGGGCCATTCAGTATGTAGGCGCTTACTTGCGCCAGCAGCGCGACTACTATTATTTCCCCGTTGCCCTGCCGCTCAGCAATCAGCACAAGGCCAGCATGGGGCCCTATTTCTCAGCCGCGCTGCTCGACCGGGTTCGCATCGTGGAACTCAAAGGGCAGCGTGTTTCCAGCCCCTGGTTCTATGCCGAAGCCCGGGCCCTGGGCTTTGACCACCTGCCTGCGCTTACCCACATGGACTCCGTAACGTATCTCGACGTCGTGGTGTTCAACGAAATGCTCACTGGACGTCCTTGTTCCACGGCCTGGTGCATGCGGTGCAGTTTGATGTCCTCGGTGTGGAGCGCTATACCGAACAGTTCGTACAGCAGTTCATGCGGACGAAAAACCATTTCACCGTGCCTTTAGAAGCCCAGGCTTTCTCTCTCACGTCGAAGTTCCTGCGCCCGTTTCCAGAAGACTTCTCGGTAGAGGATCAAGTCCTGCGCTGTGCAGCCGACGGCCTCTACTAAGGGTCCCGCTTCCCCCAGGGTCAGTTCCGCACTCCGCCGCATAACAAAAGACCTGTGACGAAGGGCCGCCCCCAGAGCCGCTCGCCCAAAAAACTTGCAACCTTCCCCGCGGCCGCCAGTAATACGCAGTAGAGAAGCAACAGGAGGGCTTATGACGACCGCAAACTCTGGAATCGTTCCCCCGGCCGCTCACGGCCAGCGATGGCCGACCGCGCTGGCTTCGCTGCTGGTGGGCGCCGCGTTTTTTTCGCTGTGGTTCTGGCTGCTGCCGCAGTGGCTGGGTTTCTCCGTGGAGATGGCGGGAACGGCGCGCTGGCGTTGGCTGGCTGTACTTCCCTCAGTGCTGGGATTCGCCGTCGCCCTGCGCTGCGTCTGGGATTTTGGCTGGACCGGTCACGGCACACCGGCTCCCATCGCTCCCCCGCAACGCCTGGTGGTCGTGGGCTTCTACCGTTACGTGCGCAATCCCATGTATGTGGGCTTCGCCGCCGGCTGGATCGGACTGTGGATCGTGTTCGGACATCCCAACCCGGTGTTGATCGCCGCCGTAGCCGCGGTTGCGCTGGGCGTGCATCTGTTCGTCGTGTTCTACGAAGAGCCCACTCTGCGCGGCAAATTCGGCGCCGACTACGAACAGTATTGCCGCCACGTGCGCCGCTGGTGGCCGCGGACGCGAGCCTGGTAGAAAGCGCAATAGCCTGACGATTTCCTCGAGCAAAAATCAGGGCGGGCTGTGGGCTGCGAGGCGTAGAATAAGAAACTGGTGCAGGTCATGACGGACGACGACTCCATCACCATTTCACCGGGTCCGCAGTTTCTTACCGCCATGGTGCTGGCTATCGCCGCCGACGCGCTCCAACTCCTCGTCATCCCTTTATTTGTGGAAGGCGCCCTATCTCCCGCCGACGACCTGCTCGACCTCGGCGTTGGCGCGGCGATGATTCACCTGCTGGGCTGGCACTGGGAATTTCTGCCCTCGTTTTTCGCCAAACTCGTCCCCGGAGTCGATCTGGTTCCTTTCTGGACCATGGCCGTCGCCAGCGTCTGGCGCAAAGCCAAACTCGCTGCCAACGTAGCCAGTGCTGAGAAGCCAGCAGGGCAGCTTCCTCCGAGACTGACTTAGCTCTGCGAAAGTCAAATGCCCCACCCTGTCGCAAGAACCGCGACAAGGATGGGGCACCCGATTCCTGCTGGCCACTAACTGCTGGCCACTAACTACTAGCCACTGATCACTGTTCTTAAGTTCCTTCGTTCCAGCCCGCCAGATACTCTTCCTGCTCGGGCGTCAGCTTGTCGATTTTGATGCTCATCGACTCGAGCTTCAGCTTGGCGACGCGCTTGTCCAGTTCGTCGGGGACTTTGTAGACCGTCTTCTCCAGTTTCTTGTAGTTCTTCACCATGTATTCCACGGAGAGAGCCTGGTCGGCGAAGGACATATCCATGACCGAGGCGGGATGGCCTTCGGCGGCGGCCAGGTTGATCAGGCGGCCTTCGCCCAGCAGGTTGATCTTGCGCCCGTCTCGCAGCGAGTACTCTTCAACGAAGGTGCGCGTGGTGCGCTTGGACGACGACATGTTCTCCAGCGCGGGGATGTCGATCTCAACGTTGAAGTGACCGGAGTTCGAAATAATCGCTCCATCCTTCATCAGCGCGAAGTGATCTTTGGTGAGCACGCTCTTGTTGCCGGTGACGGTGCAGAACACGTCGCCGAGTTTGGCAGCTTCGCTCATCGACATGACGCGGAAGCCGTCCATGACGGCCTCGAGCGCCTTTGTAGGATCGATTTCGGTGACGATGACTTCGGCGCCTGCGCCGCGGGCGCGCGAAGCCAATCCGCGGCCGCACCAGCCGTAGCCGGCGACCACGAACTTCGAGCCAGCCAGCAGGAAATTGGTGGCGCGGATGATGCCGTCGATGGTGGACTGTCCCGTCCCGTAACGGTTATCGAAAAGATGCTTGGTGTCGGCGTCATTGACGGCGACGATGGGGAACTTCAGCACGCCTTCCTTCGCCATGGCGCGGAGCCTGATGACGCCGGTGGTGGTCTCTTCGGTGCCGCCGATCACGTCAGCCAGACCGTCGGTGCGCTTGGTATGCAGCAGCGAGACCAGGTCGGCGCCATCGTCCATGGTGATGTGCGGCTTGTGGTCGATGGCGGCCAGAATGTGGTTGTAGTAAGTATCGTTGTCCTCACCCTTGATGGCGTAGACAGGAATGTTGTGGTCGCGCACGAGCGAGGCGGCCACGTCATCCTGGGTCGACAGCGGGTTCGAGGCGCAGAGCACGATTCCGCTCCGCCATCGCGCAGGCAGATCGCCAGGTTCGCGGTCTCGGCCGTGACGTGCAGGCAGGCCGAAATCCGGATGCCCTTCAACGGCTGGTTCTTAATGAACTCCTTGCGGATAATCTGCAGCACTTTCATGGACTGGTTGGCCCACTCAATGCGCTTCTTTCCTAAATCGGCCAGTTCTACGTTCTTGATGTCGCAATTCACGGCTGCTGTTGACATGCTTCTCCTATGTGGCGCGCTTGAAAGCGGCGGAAACTAAAGCTGATAGCCCAAAGTTGATGACCAGCGGAACGACCAAATAGTTCGAATCTCGATCCGTTTTTCAAAAGAATACACGAACTTGTTGCTGCGGTCAGGATTCCCAATGGTTCGTTAGGGTTGGGACTTTCGTCCTACTCCCAGAATGGAACTTCGGTTCCCGCCGTAGAGACGTAGCAAGCTACGTCTCTACGATTAGCGATTACTTACGAACGGTTTGCGCTGCGGGCTCCCGCAAACCGGCATCGCTGGCCAGTTTCGCCGCTTTGTCGGTTGCCTCCCAGGTGAAGTCCGGATCGCTGCGCCCGAAGTGGCCATACGCTGCGGTCTTTTTGTAAATCGGACGCCGCAGGTTGAGCGATTCGATGATTCCCCGGGGCGTCAGCTTGAAGTGGGCGCGAATCAGATCCGGAATAATCGCCGGATCCACTTTCGCTGTCCCGAAGGTTTCAACCAGGATGCTCACCGGATCAGCCACGCCGATGGCATAGGCCAGTTGCACTTCGCAGCGTCCCGCCAGTCCGCCCGCGACCACGTTTTTCGCGATGTAACGCGCTATGTATGCGGCCGAGCGGTCGACCTTCGTCGGATCCTTGCCGCTAAATGCCCCACCGCCGTGCCGCCCCATGCCGCCGTAGGTATCGACGATGATCTTGCGTCCGGTCAGCCCGGTGTCGCCCATAGGGCCGCCGATGACGAAGCGTCCCGTGGGATTGATGTGATACTTCGTGTCCTCGTCGAGCAGGTGGGCGGGGATCACCGCCTGAATCACGTGCTTCAGAATGCCGGCGCGCAGTTCGTCATTGGCCACCGTCTCAGAGTGCTGCGTGGAGACGACCACGGCATCCACGCGGAGAACTTTTCCCTGGGCGTCATATTCGACTGTGACTTGGGATTTGCCGTCGGGACGAAGGAAGGGAAGCGTTCCGTTCTTGCGAACCTGCGAGAGCCGCATGGTCAGCTTGTGCGCCAGAGAAATGGGAGTGGGCATCAACTCTTCGTTCTCATCGACCGCATAGCCGAACATCATGCCCTGGTCGCCGGCGCCGCCAGTGTCGACGCCCATGGCGATGTCGCCCGACTGTTTGTTGATGCTGGAGATAACCGCGCAAGTGTTGGCGTCGAAGCCGTAAAGGGCGTTGTCGTAGCCGATGGCGGCTACGGTTCCCCGCACCACGCTCTGGAAATCAACGTAAGCCTTGGTGGTGATTTCGCCCGGCGATGACGACCAGGCCGGTTGCAGTGAGGGTTTCGCAGGCCACGCGGCTGGTGGAATCGTCGGTCAGGCAGGCGTCGAGGATGGCGTCGGAAATCTGGTCGGCGATCTTATCAGGATGGCCTTCGGTGACCGACTCGGAAGTGAATAAATAACGGTTCTTTGCTGCCAAGTTGAGTATCTCCTTCGATGCACGCGCTTTATCGGTACCGCGTCGTGCAGAAAACTTATGGACTTGGAATCGGGCGGGACCCGGGGAAATCCACGCGGCCGCAACGGAACGAGCGGCGAAAAGGAAGTCCGTAGAAAAGGCTATCAGACCGGGTTCGGGCGCGCAACGCTTTTGACCTCAAACGGCGGAGGATTAATTCAAGCGCAGAAATAAGCGGGTGGACGGGAGGAATGGGCGGGTGGGCGGGCAGCTAACGCGGCTGGCCCCACCCTGCTGCACGATGGCTCGATGGACCATCACGAATGATAGATCACCACGAATGATAGATCACCACGAAAGAGGCTGCCCCACCCTTGCGTTCTTTGCAAGGGTGGGTGTCACCAATCATTGCCATTGGTGAAACCGTTACCGGTGCACGAGGGAACAAACGCCAGCCAATGGTGCCAGCGTTCGTGCTGCCCATCCGTCGAAAACCGCGACGAATTGGGGCAGCCTCAGTCGTTATGACACAAAGTTGGGCTGGCCCTCGGAAAAGGGATCCTTCAATGTCCGCTGGACATTTAGGCTAGTGGTTCTGAGCAGGGGGTGCAGTGGAGGCCGCGACGCGCATGCCGTTCGCGTCGAAGACGAAGGTTTTGACTTCGGCTTCAGCCCCGTCAGCGGATATTTCCTGGCCGTTAAACAGGAAAGTGACTCCGGCGGCGTTGCCGATCTTGGCGACGATCTCGCGGTTGGCGCGCACGGCGGTGCGGGCAGGGGCAATGAGGGTCTCCTGGCTGACGGGCTGGCCGTCGGCCAAAACGGAAATCCATGAGGTTTCGGTGGCGCGGATCACCAGCGTCAGGGGCGCAGTGGATTTCTCCGCTGTCGCCGGATTCGGCTTCGCAGATGGCTGCACGGTCGCATCGGGGCCGCGGCCGGCGCTGTCGCCGGCAGCGGTGGCAGGTGGCGATACTGGTGCGGGTGCAGCAGGACGATTGGCGGTTGTGGAGGGAGAGGCTTGCGAGGGCTGCAGATTCGACGTGGAGATATGCGCGGTGCGGGGCGCGGCCTGGGCAGCGGGTGGCGGACTAGCGACCACCGGACTTGAAGCCTGACTTGAAGCCTGCAGAGGCGCGGACTGCACAGGCTGGAGCGTCACCGTGCTGGCGGCTGCAGCGTTCGTTCGGTGGGCGCGGCGCATCCAGACGACGACTCCGAGGACGATCACCAGGGCAGCGACGACCAGCAGCCTCCATGGAATTGTGCGGTCGGAACGCTGCGGAAACTCTCTTCGCCGTGGGCGTACATGTTCGGCGCGGGGAAGCTGCAGTTCGGGGAGTTCCTCGACCTCTGCCGGAGACTGCGCTTTTGCGGCGACCTTGCTGATCGGCTGCTTGTTGGGTGGGACCAATCTTGGCTGGACTAATTTAGGTTGAACCGGCCGTGGTTTTTCCGGCGCGCCGGCGCCGGTACGTTCCGGCTCCCAGACCTCGTGGGCGTCGATCTGTGCCTGCCGCAGGCAGGCCAGATAATCCGTAACCGCGTCTTCGTCGTTGAGCCCAAGATGCTTGGCGTAGGCGCGGATGAATCCCTTGTTGAACACGCCGCCGGGGAGCTGGTCGAAGCGCTCGTCTTCGATGGCCCCTAGCATGCGCGAACTGATCTTGGTGACGTTGGAAACGTCCTCGAGCGAAAGGTTCTTTTTTTCGCGCGCCTTGCGGAATTTATTTCCGAATTCGCCCACGTTTTCCCGCCGAGGACATCATAGGACATGCGGCGAGGGGTTGCCACAGCCAAGAGTTCTAGAGCGAGGTAACCTGCGAGGCGCATCCCCCACTAGGGAATCTCGCCTGCATTCTTCCCTTGTTCACGGTTTCTTGCGCAGGACGACGGTGAACTGGTTCTTACAGTTGGTGGAAGGATCGTCGAAGGCCTCAGCCACGCGGTCGCCCTGGGAGGCTTCGAAAAACAGTCCGTGCTTCACCCGGTCGGGAAAGCCGGTGAAGCGGGCTTTGCCGTCCGCGTTGGTGCCGATCTGCAGATCGAGCTTGCGCAGGTACATGAATCCGTATTCGATGTGGACCTTGATGGTGGCGGCGTAGACCGGTTTGCCGTCGGCGTCGGTGACCGTGAAATCAGCCGAGCAAGTGCCGATACCGCCGTCGATCGCGGGAATAACGCCTGCAGGAACAGCGGCTGCAGTGGCGGCGGGCACGGCCTTAGCATCCGGCGGAGGAGCTGTGGTCTGCGTCGCCGTCTGTGAAAGTGCGAGGCCAGTCAGCGTGAGCACGACCAGCGCTACCAACCGTGCGGCCCTTCTGAGTGTGTTCTTATTCATAGATCAATGATATTCCTCAAACCTCAATCACGATGCGCATTTCCGAAAACATTCATCCCGTTGGCTTTACGGGTTCCTGTTACCAACGTTCATTGCCCCTGTACGAAAGTGACGCATATAATTTTTCAACGCCACCCTACTAGTGAGGAACAACGGTATTCTCTGCATGCCTGAGGCCGGCACTCAATTGACGCGCCAGAACCAGGAACTCATGATCTTTCACGACGTGGCCAAGGCGCTCACGTCGTCGCTGGATCTCGACTCCATTCTGCAGACCATCATGGAAAAGATGGCGGAGTATTTCCGTCCCGATACCTGGTCTCTGCTGATGGTCGATGAAGGGCACGACGATCTGTACTTCGCCATCGCGGTCGGGGACAAGGCCGAGGCGCTGAAGAATGTCCGGCTGAAGATGGGCGAGGGCATCGCCGGGTGGGTGGCGAAACACGGCGAGGCGCGGGTAGTCCCCGATGTGAGCGCAGACCCCGACTTTACCAGTCGCGTGGACCAGACCACCCAGTGGGAGACACGTTCCGTGATCTGCGTGCCGCTGCGCTCGAAGCTGCGCGTGCTGGGCGTGATCCAGTTGGTCAATGTAGACATGGAGCGGTTCAAGGATGCGCAGCTGTTTTTTCTGCAGTCGCTGTGCGACTACGCCGCGATTGCCATTGAGAACGCGCGCTGGGTCGAGAAGATCCAGGAACTGACCATCACCGACGATTGCACCGGCCTGTACAATGCGCGGCATCTTTATAAAACCCTGGAAACCGAGGTCTACCGGTCTTCGCGATTCGGCTACGAGTTCAGCATTCTTTTTATTGATCTGGATCACTTCAAGACGGTCAACGATACCCACGGACATTTAATTGGCAGCAAACTGCTGGCGGAAATCGGGTACCTGATCAAAGCCCAGTTGCGCTTGATTGATTTTGCCTTCCGCTATGGCGGCGACGAATTTGTGGTCTTGCTGCCGCAGACCAGCAAAGATCAGGCCCTGGTAGTAGCGAAACGGTTGCGCGACGGCCTGCGGGCCAGCAGTTTCTGCCGCGACGAGGGACTGGACCTCAATGTGCGCGCTTCCATCGGCCTGGCGACCTATCCGCATGACGCGCGTACGGCCCACGATGTGATCCGGCAAGCCGACGGAATGATGTACGTAGTCAAGAACTCCAGCCGCGACAACATCGGCATTGCGCAGCGCGGAATGTTGAAAGAGTAGGGCGGGACTTCGGACCTCGGACTTCGGACCTCAGACTTCAATTAGGCTTCGCTGCAGGATCTGTCTTCGGCACCGGAGCCGAAGGCTTCCACGGATTGGGGTTCGCCGGGGCCTTCGGGTTGACGCCGAAATCCCACACATAGAGATTCATCCCTTCTTTGGCCTTCCCCACCTCTTCCTGAACCATCATTTCCACCAGGGCATATTCTCCGGGCGCGAGGCTTTCGGTGGGAGTGAGTTTCAGCCAGCCTCCGCTGACCCGGGTGACGGTGGTCTTGACCAGGTGCTGCTCCTCGCTGATTTTGCCGGTGACCTGGCGCCTCACATCGCCCAGGATGCGCTTGTTGCCTTTGACCTCGGTGCGGACAATACGGAAGCGGTCGAGCGGCACCGCGGGTTGTTGGGCAAGCTGCGGTTGCTGGGGTTGTTGAGGGCTCGACGCGGGGGTCGTGGCATCTTTGGCGAGCTGCTGGGGGGTTTCAGGAGTGTCGTCGACGATATTGATGTACAACGCAGGCACGTCAACATGCGACTGCACAGGCGCGTGCGCACCGTCGAGTTCAATGTTTTGCTTCACTCCGGTGATCGCGCCGCGCAGAATATTGCCCTTGGTGTTCTGGTTGACGTCGCCCGCAGTCTGCTGAACCTCGATGATTTGGGGCTCGCCCTGAAAACTGTCGAGCAGAAACACTCCGGAATCGGCGGGCAAGCGGAGTCCGGGGGCGACCTCCGGCAGCAGGGCCTGCGCGCGATCCTGCTCCTGTTGGATTTCCTTGTCGAGTTGCGCGGCTTCGGGGACGGATTGTCCAGCGGCCCGGTCTCTTTCGTACTTCTCGGTGGCCGGCCAGTCGACCAGCGACGCAGGAAGTTCCTCCCAATCGTCGCGCTCGGCGCTCAGGTAGCGCACCCGGTCGCCCTTCACCTCATACTTCGTAACCAGCTGGTAGGAGCCGTCTTTGAGGATGAGGCGGCGGGCAAGATCCTGAGCCGGCGAAAACGCCGAAACGGCCAGCATCAGCATCAGGATGGTCGACAGCAACGCCAGGTCACGGATCGGCCGCCCTGTTTCTTTCGACATTTTCAGAAGCATCGGAATCTCAAGAGCGTCTCTGTCTGGTCAGAGGCAATTCTAATTATCCGTCCGGAGACGACGAACCGTCGAATGCTTCGGCGATCCGGTAGTGGCTCAGTTTGAACTCTAAATCGTGGCGTCATCCCGAGCGGAGCCGCCTTTCAGGCGGAGCGAGGGATCTCCGTGAAGATCGTGCCTGGGGAGATCCCTCCCGCGGCTGAACTGCGCCGCAGTTCGGGATGACGCAAGCACTAGAGATTCAAGCTGAGCCGCCCTCGCTGGATCCTTGCTTCGATGATCCACTCGATGAACAGTTGGGCGGCGGTTGTAGTATGCTTGCTCGCGAGCGTCACCGTTCGTGAACAATAAACAATAAACATGACCCGTAAACAATGACCCGAACTCTCCTTCTTTTATCCGGTCTGACTTTGATGTGCCTCGGTGCCGCGCTGGGCCAATCGGCTCCGGCGGCTGCAGCTCCCGCGAACGTGCAGCTTGCCGCCGGCGGACCCTCCGCGCAGAGCAACGAACCAGTTTCCTACGCCTCGGTCACGCAGCTGAACGGCCTGCTGGCGCAGCTGGAAGCGACCTCAAAGAATACGCAGGCCGACCTGCCCAAGCTGCGCATCGATCGCTGGAAGACCAGCGCCGCCTCGAAGAAGGAAACGCTCGCGAAGATTGATTCCATTCAGCGTGACCTGCAAGGCACTCTGCCCGACGTGATTTCGCAGTTGCGCGCCTCGCCCGAAGATCTGCCCGCAACTTTCAAGCTCTATCGCAATCTCGATGCCCTGTGCGACGTAGTGGGCAGCGTTGCCGAGGACACGGGGGCGTTCGGATCGAAAGACGAGTTGCAGACGCTGGCCAATGATCTGAACGGCTTTGACAGTGCGCGGAAGCAGATGGCGCAGCGGATGGAGGGCTTGGCATCGGCGAAGGAAGCGGAGATTGTGCGGCTGCGTACCGACTTGAAAACGGCGCAAGCGGCGATTCCGGCCGCTCCGCCGAAAAAAGTTGTGGTCGACGATAACGCACCCGCGAAGAAGCCGGCGGTGAAGAAGAAACCGGCGGCCAAGCCCACGACCCCGGCCGCCACCACCCCAAAGCCTTCGGCGGGCCAGACGCAGACGCCGCAGACGCCACCGGCACAGGCGCCAGCGAAACCGCAGTAATCGTCACGCGACGGGTGCCCCATTTCTCGCGCGCCTTTTGCGCGAGAAGTGGGGATTTTGCCACCGAGCTCGTGATCTCGAATCTGGTAACCTTTCCACCGCATCTACATGGCACTCCTCATGCATTCACACGGCAGCATGGTCGCAACACTGGGCGGCATCGCCATCATATGGGTGGTGTTGCTGGATGCGTTCGAGACCGTCGTGCTGCCGCGGAGAGTGCGGCGGCATTTCAAGCTGACCGCATATTTTTACCGGCGGACGTGGATTCCGTGGCGGGGGATTGCGCGGCGCATCAAGACAAGCTCGCGACAGCAGAATTTCCTGGGATATTTTGGCCCGCTCTCGCTGATTCTGCTGCTCGGATTTTGGGCCGCTGGACTGATCTTGGGATTTGCGCTGATCCAGCGCGGCATCGGCGGACACGAACAACTCGGCAATGAGCCCATCACGTTCGGTCGCATCCTCTATCACAGCGGAGAAACGTTTTTCACCCTGGGCTACGGCGACATTGTGCCGATGTCCGGTGCGGCGCGGGCGCTTTCGGTATTCGAAGCGGGCATGGGCTTCGCATTCCTGGGCGTGGTGATTGGCTACATCCCCGTGGTGTACGCATCGTTTTCGCGGCGGGAGATTCAGATTTCCATGCTGGATGCGCGCGCGGGTTCGCCGCCCTCGGCGGCGGAGTTGCTGTTGCGCCTGGCCGGAAGGTCGGAAGATCCCGGCGTGGATCAGAACGTGCTCGACGAAGTGCTGCGCGAGTGGGAGCGCTGGGCCGCAGAGTTGCTGGAGAGCCAGATTTCATATCCCGTGCTGACATTTTTTCGGTCGCAGCACAGTAATCAGTCGTGGGTAGGCGCTCTGACCACTATGCTGGATGTGACTTCGCTGGTCCTCACCGGAATTGAGGGAGTGCATCCGGGGCAGGCCAAGCTCACGTTCGCCATGGCGCGGCACGCAGCCGTCGATCTGGCGCAGGTGGTGAATGCGAAATACGATCCGGGCGCGGCAGAACGGTTGCCGGATGCGGAACTCGCGGCCTTACGAGAAGCCTTGGCGACGGCTGGGTTGCGGCTCCGGAGCGACGAATATGGCCGCGATAAGCTGGCGAAACTGCGCTCGATGTATGAACCGTATGTGCACTCGACAGCACGGAATCTGATGCTGACGCTGCCGCCCTGGCGGTTCGCCGCCAAGGCCCGCGACAACTGGCAAGCGGGGCCGTGGGACAAGTTAATCCAGTCGCGCGGGCTGGCTGTTCTCGGACAGAAACCGGCTACACCGGCGACGCCGCCAGGGGAAGATCACTTCTAAAGAGAATCGCCCCAGGGGCTTCAGAGTGTGCGTGAGAACGAGATTCTCGGCCCCACGGCGGAGCAAGGCCTCCGCTTTCAGCCGCAAAGCGGCGCAAGAATAAAGCCCACGGCGCAAGCCGTGGGTGCCAAGTGGGGAGAGAGACCAGCCCCAAAAGGGGCGAAAGCGCAGTTCTCACGCACATTCTGAAGCGTTAGGGCAACTTTCGCGGCCCCGAAGGGCCGCCCTTCCACGGTACCCTCTCGGCTGTGCATGCGTGCTAACATCCTTACCGTCTGCATCCCCAAGAGAGAATGAAACATACTGGCGAGAACGTGGTGCGCATTGAGGCGGAGGCTTTGCGTGCGCTGGCCGACCGCATTGGCGGGCCCATGGCAGACGCGTTTCAGCGGGCGGTAGACCTGATGTTTAGCTGCACGGGGCGCGTGGTGGTTACCGGAATGGGGAAGAGCGGGCTGATCGCGCGCAAAATTGCGGCGACGCTCAGTTCGACCGGGACCCCGGCGTTGTATCTGCATCCGGTGGAGGCGCTGCACGGCGACTTAGGCATGGTGGTGCGCGGGGATGTAGTGCTGGCGCTTTCGGCCAGCGGCGAGACGGAAGAGATTCTGGCGCTGCTGGCGACCATCAAGCGGCTGCGGGTGCCGTTGATTGCGATGACCGGGGATGCGATTTGTGGAACTGCGTCGGCCGTGACCGCTGGCAACAAAGATCCCCACTTCTCGCGCCCGAAACGCGCGAGAAATGGGGCACCCGGCGTCCCACAGAACGAAAGTCAAAATCCCCACCCCTTCGGCGACCTCAGGGCAAGCTCGGTCTCGCAAGAATCGCGAGACAAGGGTGGGGCACCCGCATCAATTTCAACTTTGGCTTCGGCGGCGGATGTGGCGCTGGATTGTTCCATCGCGCAGGAGGCTTGCTCGCTCGGGCTGGCACCGACAGCTTCGACTACGACGATGCTGGCCCTGGGCGACGCGCTGGCCGTGACTCTGAGTGATCGGCGCGGCTTCAAGGAAGAGGATTTTGCCAACCTGCATCCCGGCGGAAAGCTGGGAAAGCGGCTGGCGCGGGTGGAGTCGTTGATGCACTCGGGCGAGGCCCTGCCGCGAGTGTCGCCGCAGACCAAAATGCCCGATGTAATTTATGAGATGTCGCGTAAGAAGCTGGGCGTGACCGCGGTGGTCGAGGGTGAGAAGCTGGTGGGGATTATCAGCGACGGGGATTTGCGCCGGTTGCTGGAGAAACGCGGGAAAGATGTGATGGATCTCACTGCGGGTGAGGCTATGACACGCGATCCGAAGACAATTTCTGCCGCAGAATTTGCGGCCACGGCGCTGGCCCTGATGGAAGAGAAGAAAATCACTTCGCTGATGGTCGTGGACGCCGCCGGAAAACTGGAAGGGATCGTGCATCTGCACGATCTGTGGAGCACCGAACTGGTTTAAGAAATTGAGAGGTTTCTATGTATCACTACGATCCAAAAACGGCGCTGGAAGAATTGACCGAGGATGCGACTTTGCCCAACCCGGTGCATGTGCGCGACATGATTCTGCGCAAGCATCCGTCAGCCGACAAGGCGCTGGAACTGAACCGGCTGTTCCTCGAATATCAGAAGTTCTTCGGCGAGGCGCAGAAGCTCGGGAAAGAAATTCTGCGGCAATTGACGGCTTAGCTACTGCCAAGCATGAGCTCCAAGTACCGAGCTAGCAACACGAAACTGGAAGCGGTTCGTTCTGCTTCCGTAGGCTGGCGATGTAGCCCGAGATGGCGCCCTTAGCCATTGCTCGAGCCTCATCGACGGTCCGGCCATAAGTGACGCAGCCCGGTAGCGCCGGAACGAGGGCGGTGTAACCGCCCTCGGGCTCGGGTCTGAGCATGATGTTGTAACGATAGCGAATCTTCGCCATAGCCTTTCCAGCCTTGTAACGCAATATTCCTTGAGCGCTGCCGCGCTATCGTACAATAACCAATTCCACTCTAGAGCCGGCGGGCGACTGTCTCTCGGTACTCGCGACTCGGTACACGGTACTCAAACTTATGCATCGATGGTCTGAATCGTTTATTCCTACACTGCGCGAAGCGCCGGCAGACGCCGAAGTGGCTTCGCATAAATTTCTGGTGCGGGCGGGGTATATCCGTCAGCTGGCCGCTGGAATTTATTCCTACCTTTTTCTCGGCAACCGGTCGTTTAACAAGATCATGCACATTGTGCGCGAGGAGATGGACCGGATCGGTCAGGAATTCTATTTGCCGGCGCTGCATCCGCGGGAGCTTTGGGAGGCCAGCGGACGCTATGCGCTGATGGGCGAGAACCTTTTTCGCCTGAAAGACCGCAAAGGCACCGACATGTGCCTGGGCATGACCGAAGAAGAGGTCATGACGTCCATCGCCTTGAAAGAATTGCGCAGCTACAAACAGCTGCCGCAGATCTGGTACCAGATTGCGCCAAAGTTTCGCGACGAACCGCGGCCCAGGTCGGGCCTGCTGCGGGTGCGGCAGTTCATGATGAAGGATGCCTACTCGTTTGACATCGACGCCGCCGGGCTCGACGTTTCTTATAAGAAGCTCTACGAGACCTACCGCCGCATCTTCGATCGCTGCGGTCTGAAGTACATGGTGGTTGAGGCCGATTCCGGCGCGATGGGCGGCAAGGAATCGCACGAGTTCATGGTGCGCACTCCGGCCGGAGAAGATCAGATTGTGAGCTGCGACGGCTGCAGTTACGCGGCGAACCTGGAGAAGGCTACATCGAAGCTGGAAGCCGTGGCCGATCTGGCGGCCGAAGGCGATGGCAAGCCGCTCGAAGTGCACACGCCGGGGCAGAAGACGATTGAAGATGTGGCGAAATTCCTGGGCGTGTCGCCGAAGAACAAGATCAAGACACTGGCGCTCATGGCCGAGGAGCCGGTAGCGGATAAGAGAGACGAAAAGACCGGCAAAACGAAACTGCACGCCATCGTGGTGCTGCTGCGCGGCGACCATCAGCTGAACGAGGCCAAGCTGAACGGCGCGGTGGGCGCGGCAACCCGGCCCATGGACGAGAATGAAATCAAAGCCCTGTTCAACTCTCCGGCGGGATACCTGGGGCCGATTGGAATCGAATGGGCCCGCGATCGCAAGAAAGACTCGGATAAGGCCGTGCTGTTCGTCGACCAGGCTCTCGAAGGGCGCGTGAATCTGATTGGCGGCGCCAACAAAGAGGACTATCACCTGAAGAACATCACTCCGGGAAAGGATTTTCATCCCACGGCGTATCTCGATCTGCGCGCGGTGACGGCGGGCGAGGCTTGTCCGAATTGCGGCCAGCCTCTGCGCATCGATACCGCCGTCGAGATTGGCCACATCTTCAAGCTG
This sequence comes from uncultured Acidobacteriota bacterium, assembly GCA_963800405.1. Classification (GTDB taxonomy): domain Bacteria; phylum Acidobacteriota; class Terriglobia; order Terriglobales; family Acidobacteriaceae; genus Sulfotelmatobacter. The sequence goes on along the minus strand of CAWDBW010000008.1, from coordinate 8,104 downwards.
GGCTACCGCTATTCCGAGTCCATGGGCCTGCGGGTGCTCGATAAGAACGGCAAGGAAGTCATGCCGATCATGGGCTGCTACGGGATTGGAATCGAACGCATTCTGACCGCGGCGGTGGAGCAGGGAAATGACCAGAACGGGTTCTGGCTGCCCGCGTCGATTGCGCCGTTTGAGGTGGTGGTGGCGCCCGTCAATGTGAAAGACGAGGCCGTGAAAACCGCGGCCGAGGACATTGCCAGGCGTCTGCAGGCGGCCGGATTTGACGTGATTCTGGATGACCGCGACGAACGGCCGGGAGTGAAGTTCAAAGACGCCGATTTAGTCGGTATCCCCTTTAGAATCAATGTGGGAAAGAAGGTTACCGAAGGCATCGTGGAACTCGTTCTGCGCTCGACTCACGAAGTACGCGATGTTACGATCACCACGGTTGTCGAATCTGTGCGGGAGTTGCTTGGCCGGACTTCGTGAAATCCCCACTTCTCGCAAACTACGCGAGAAATGGGGCATCCGAGTCCTGGCAGAGCAGATTGCGGGACATGGGAACAGTTAAAGCACTTGTCGGGTTTCTGGTGATTATCGGCTGCGCCTACGCCGGTTTTCAGATTGCCCCGCCGGAATTGAATAATTATTCGTTTGAAGATGATCTCAAGACGGTGGCGATGACCGCCGGAGCGAATCCCCACACCACCGACGATGAACTGGTGGCCGCCGTGATTAAGAAGGCGCAGGAGCATCAGATTACGCTGGCCCCCGAAAGTGTAACCGTAACCCGCGTGGGCACGGTCGGAGCGCCCGCGGTCTATTTGGCGGCGGACTACAGCGTTCCCGTGAGTCTTCCGGGATATTCCTTCACCCTGCACTTCACTCCATCGAGCGGCAACAAGACCTTCTAAGAGTGCCCGCGAAATCCTTAATCGAGATTCCACCAGCCGGTGTATTGGCAGCGCCGCGCTGGAGCGGCGCTGCCAATGCTTATTTTCCACCGAGCAACGCGGGAGTGTCGTCTCAGGGTGCGAAGGCGGTCCAGCCCGAGTACAGCACGCCGTTAGCGATCGTCTCGGTGCCGCCGCCGCCCGAGGACCAAGTGTAGTGCCAGAGCATCGCGCCTGTGCTGGGGTTCAGGGCGTAGACGCTGGTGGGTGAGCACACGTATACGATGCCGTTCGCCACCGCCGGGGATCCGTAGTCGCCGTCAGCGAAGGTCCACAACGTGGCGCCGGTGCTGGCATTAAGAGCGTACAGTCCATTGGGTGAGCCGGTAGTGGCTAGGTACACGACGCCATTAGCGACGGCCGGCGAGCCGCTCGCTTGATAGCCGAAGCTGCCGCTAACGCTCCACAGCTTTTTGCCGGTGCTCGCGTTGACGGCGTAGGCGAAGGGCTCAATTACATTTGGGGCCGGCACCCCCCCGAAATAGACCACTCCTCCGACCACGGCGGGCGACGTCGCGGTGCTGTTCGAGGTAGGGAAGCTCCATTCCTCAGCGCCTGTGCTCGCGTTTAGAGCGTAGAGCGTGCCGCCCGCTGCGGCGTACACGACACCGTTAGCCACCGCTGGCGCGCCGAAGTCGAACGTGGAGCCTGCTGCGAAATTCCAGATCTTGGCGCCTGTGCTCGCATTGAGGGCGTACAGCCCGGGGCACGATCCGACCTGGTAGGTACACGCGATGTATACAATTCCGTTGGCCACCGTTGGAGAGGCGTACACATACCCATCGAGGTTGGTGCTCCACACCTCGGCTCCGGTGGTCGCGTTTATTGCATAGACTGTTGCGCCATAATTCGCGACGTAGACGACGCCGTTGGATACGGCGGGGCTAGAAGTGAAGGCAGAGGTGGGCTCGGCTGGAAATTTCCAAAGCTGGGCTCCCGTGGTTGCGTTCAGGGCATACACTTCCCCGTCGCCAGAGGCAACGTAAGCCACGCCACCTACTACCGCTGCTGACGAGGCCGAATACGTTCCAGCGCCTGTGAAATTCCAGATCGGCGCAAGGGAGCCGACGTTTGAGGTGCTGATTTTGGTTTCGGCGGTGTTGTAACGTCCGCCGGCGGGCACAAAGCCGAATGTCGGCCAATTTTGAGCAAGGGCTGAGGGAACAGCGAACAGCACTGCGGCAAGAATCAGACCGACGCGCTTGCTACCGCTAAGTCGAAACATGAGGTCCTCCGTGCGTAAGGTTAGTCTCGAGATATTCGCAACCGGGATTCTCTGCAGGGTTTAGATTGCACGCGTCCTGGGGCCGCCCGGCTGCAAAATCCTTTGATGGGCGGAGGGTACCATCGGGAGTTCAGCGCCTGCGTTTTTGCCGCCGAAATTTACGAAAGCCGAACGCAGCGTGCGAATTTGCTGCGATCTCGGGTGCCAAAAAACAAGTGCAGCCCGCGGAGGGGCTGCACTGGGATTACGAGGATTCTGTAATTGCTACCGTTTTGACTACGAGGGGCCGCAACCGCCGGTGGGCGCGTTGCTTTCGGCGACACCTACGCCAACGGCGATGGGCTGCGAGGTGAAGTTGCGGTACGTCGCGGTGACCTGATACCAGCCGTCGATTTTCCAGACGGGCGGGTTCCACAGGACATTCGGCGTCACCGTAGTGTTCAGGGTATCCTCCCACGTACAGATTCCCACGATACCCGTCATCAGGCCGCTCCCTGTGATGGGCACGGTATTGGGGCCGTAGGGCGGCAGGGGCGTACCGGTGTTGTCTACACCCTGCGGCGTGACCGTCCAGGTGGTGGCATTGGTTACGTCGATCAGCTTTCCGCTGTTGTAGTTGGCGATGACCGAAAGTTGAACGGTGCCGTCAACGCCGGCCAGGTTGAAGGTGCCGCCCGCCGAGCTGCCGTTGGCGTTGAGCGTGAGCGACTTAATGTAGTCGGACGTGCCGCAGCTGGTCGACAAGAGCGCGAACGCCGTGAGAAACAGAGCCAAAACTGATGCTGTACGTTTCATACAGGGAAAACTCCTCCGCGAGATTTCAATTGGCATGTTGTCAGCTTGCACTTGCAGAGGCAAGGAACGACGGTGCAGGTACGATGGTCACCGCCAGCCATTTCCGCTAAGGTCGAATGTGCGCCAAAGCCTCATGAATGCTGGTCGAAACACGTATGAGGGTCACGTGCTCACGGCGGTTTCTGAGAATTGTCTAGGAGTTACCTTGGGCATTTGAGGAGGGTTGCGGCTGGGTTTTCGGTCCGCGCGCGCACATTTTCGCGGGTCGCACGTAATAGAGATGCGGGCTGGGATCGGCAGGGACCGGCGTTGCGCCTCGATGATAGTGCAATCTTGAGGAGGACGATCGGAATCGGGGGTAGTGCTCAATTTCAAAATTAGTTTGCTGCGGTGTCATCCTGAGCGCGGCGAGAGCCGGGCGAGGGACCTTATGCCGTCCGACGCTCCTGATGCTGCAGATGGGAACGCCTGCGCTTCATGCAGTGCAGGCGCTCCTCGCATTCGCACAACCGATGTCCTGGTTTCGTAGGCTCCCTCCGGAGCGCTTGGCTCGTTCCTGCGGGATGACATGGATCGATGAATCGGTAAACGCTCAACCCCAAATTAAGCCACTACCGTATCAGAGGAGTGCTTTAGCGACGTCGCCAAAGAGGCAAGGGCTGTGACGGCTTTAGTTGCGAGGCTTGGCGGTTCGCTTGGCTTCGTACCGCCCTCACCACTCGTGGCATCGGCCAGGCTAGCCCACTTACCGCGCGGTGGGTCCAATGACATTCGTAACGTTGCCATCACGTTACCGTCCCCCTACTATCGCGAATGGGTGAGAGTTTTTTCACGGGCTCGTGGCCGATCGTTCACAAGCGGCACGAGAAATCCTGCAGCTGGAAATCCTGCAGTTGGAAATCCTGCAGTTGGAAATCAACGATCATCCCCTGAACGCGTGCAGCCCTGACGCGTGCAGCAGGCCGTCCGCACGGCGAAGCTCAGGTGGAGGCAGTTCATGAAGAATTTGTATCGCGTGCTGGTCAGTGTGCTGGCTCTGCTGCTGATGATGCTGGCGCTGTTGCTGCTGGCAGGCTGCGGAGGCGCGCCGGGATGTCCGCAAGCCGGATTCGGCAGTTCGTCGGCCTGCCAGTCCGGGGGCGGCGGGAACCTGGGCGGAGGCGGCGGAGGTGGCGGAGGCGGAGGCGGCGGTGGTGGTGGTGGCGGAGGGGTCACGGCCTACGTCTACCAGGTGGACCAAGGCGGCACTATCGATGGATATCAGCTAGGCACCAGTGCGGGAACGTTTGCAACCATCCCCGGCTACACAAAGGCCACGATACCGACGAACACTGGCGGCGTGGGCATGGTGGTTGCCCAAAAACAATATCTATATGCCGGGATCGCCGTCACCGATCAGCTTTTTGGTTGGACGATCAATTCCAGCGGGGGTTTGACGGCAGTCCCCAACAGCCCGTTCACGGTAGCGGCCCTGGACCACTTCGTTGGCGGGGTGGGCGAAGACAATATCATTGTCAATCCTCAGGGCACGCTGATGTTCATCTCGGACGCTACGCTGAGTGAAGTTCATGTGTACCAGATTCAAAGCGGCGGGGTAGTCGCCGAGGCCAGCAGTTCGCCGTTGATCCTGCCCACCGGATTCGTTCCCATGAACCTGGCCACGGACGGTTTAGGGAAATATCTCTACGTAATTAATGGCGTGTACAGTACGCACCAGGGTTCGCAGATTGCGGCTTATGCGATCGGGAGCAGCGGTGCCCTGACGGCGGTGACCGGCAGTCCTTTCAGCTTCCCGATGTGGCAGGTGCAAGGCGAGCCCACCGGGCTATATCTGATCGGGACCAGCGGAAGCTCGGCGTTCAAAGGGGTGCCAGACGACTACAACCTCTACGTGTTCAGCATTGCGCAATCGGGCGCGAATGCAGGAGCGCTGACCCTGGTTTCGACCAATCCCACCGGAGTGTATTCCCCCTTCAATATCGCGGTGCAGTCGAACACGAATGGGAATCTGGTGTATGCCTTCAGCTTCAACGATACTGCAACCGGCATCAATCCGGTCGAGGGCTTTTCCATCACCAGCGCGGGAAGTCTGGCGATCGTTACCGGGTCACCCTTCAGCGGCGTGGGCGACGGAACCTGGGGGCAGTTCGATCAGAGTGGAGAGATCTTGATGGCCTACTCCAGCTACGAAAACATCAGTACCGACGCGATCACGACGCAAATCGCGCCTCTTGATGTGGCCAGCGGCGGAGGTCTGACGCAAGCGGCTTCCTCGCTGGTACTGACGACCCCTGGCTTCTGGGTGGTGACGGACCAGCCATGATGAACCAGCCATGATGAACCAGCCATGACGAACCAGCCATAACGAACCAGCTACTGCAACGTTGAAAGTGCCTGGCAACATTCGCTCCCGGTTGTTGACGGCTTAGAGACCCGCGTGCACTACGGGTCTCTTTTCGTTTCTGGGGCGAGGGGTACAATGAGGGGAGAAACTTGCGATTTCGGCGGAGGGAAAATCCCCGCTTCTCGCGCCCAGAGCGCGCGAGAAATGGGGCACCCGGCAGAACAAACCTTTTCCCGCCTCCCGACGTCTGAGAGAGTAAGGAGCAATTCCGTTCGTAGCGCCGTAATGCCATCGCAAGCTCTCGAACTGGTTTTCGAAGTATGACCATCAAGATCAAAATTCCGAAGGGCAACGGGGACAAGGCGAAGGGAATCCGTGGCCTGCCCCGCGACCCGGTGCTGCGCGCGGCCTTCGTGGCGTTTCTGATTCTGGCGGTGACGTTTTCCGTTCTCTTTTCTTATTTCTACATCAAGTACGACCGGATCATCGAGAAGCGCTTCCGCTCGCCCGTGTTCGCTAATTCGGCGAAAATTTACGCGCTGCCGAAAACGGTGCGGGACGGCGAACAGATCCAGGCGCGCGAGATCGCCACGGAACTGCAGCGGGCCGGGTATTCGGATTGGGTTTCGGCCGGGTCTTCGAATAAAGACGGGCAGTCGGCCCTGGGCAGTTTCCGCCTGTTGAGCGATGGCATCGAGATCACTCCGGGGCCTGAGTCCTACCACAGCCCGGAGCCGGCGCGCATCACGATTCACGACGGGCAGGTGGATCAGATCAGCAGCAACGGCGCCGATCTTTCCGCCTACGAACTGGAGCCGCAACTGGTGACCGCGCTGTTTGACGCCGAGCAGCGTTCGAAACGCGAATTGGTGAAGTATGGCGAAATTCCTCCGGTGATGATGCAGGCGGTGCTGGCCATTGAAGACCGGCGTTTTTTTGAGCACAGCGGAGTGAATTTTCTGCGCATGGCGGAGGCGGCGTGGATCGACGTGATTCGCGGACGGCATGAGCAGGGCGGATCGACGCTCACCATGCAGCTGTCGCGCGGATTCTTCCTCACGCCTGAGAAAACCATCAAACGCAAGTTGACCGAGATGCTGATTGCCGAGGAGCTGGAACATAAGTTCAGCAAGCAGCAGATTTTCGAGATTTACGCCAACTGGGTGCCTTTAGGCCAGCGGGGGTCGTTCGCGATTACCGGGTTTGCCGAGGCCTCGAAATCGTACTTCAATAAAGACCTCAAAGACATCACCCTGCCCGAAGCCGCGCTGCTCGCGGGACTGATTCAGCGGCCGAGTTATCTGTCGCCCTACCGGCATCCGGAGCGCGCCCTGGAGCGCCGCAATCTGGTGCTGGAATCGATGGTGGAAACCCACGTCATCACCCGCGAGCAGGCGGACAAGGCCAAGGCCACGCCGCTGAAACTGGCTCCGCCGAACGTAGAGGCCAGCGATGCGCCCTACTTCGTTGACATGGTGCGAGACCAACTCATCAGCAAGTTCAACGAGAACGAGTTGAACGATCAGTCGTACCGGATTTACACCACGCTCGATCCCGATCTGCAGAAGGCCGCGGCGCAGGCTGTGGAGTCGGGCATCAAGCTGGTGGATGATCAAATCAAGAAGTTGCGCACCAAGCGGGTGAAAGTGGGGAAGAAGTTCGAGACCACGGTGGAACCCGGTCCGCAGGCGCAGGTTGCGATGGTGGTGCTCGATCCACATACAGGTGCCGTGTTGGCGCTGGTGGGCGGACGCGACTACGGCTGGAGCCAGCTGAATCACGCGGTGTCGAAGCGGCCAACGGGATCAATCTTCAAGCCGTTCGTGTATGCGGCGGCCATGAACACGGCGCTCGACGGGTCGCAGAACGTGCTCACTCCAGCTTCGACGGTGTCGGACGAACCCACGAGCTTCGCCTACGGCGACCAGATCTACGAGCCGCGCAATTTCAAAGAGGAGTATCACGGCGATGTGACCCTGCGCTACGCGCTGGCCATGTCGCTCAACAACGCGACCGTGAAAGTGGCCGAGCAGGTGGGGTATGACAAGGTTGCGGATCTGGCGCGGTCGGCGGGCATTGTTTCGGTGAAGGCGACGCCCGCCATCGCGCTGGGATCATACGCCGCTTCGCCTCTGGAAATGACTGGTGCCTACACGGCATTCGCCAACAACGGCGTGCGCCTGTCGCCGGTTCTGCTGCGCTCGGTGCGCAATGGTAAGGGCGACGTTATTCAGAACTACACGACCGACCAGCGGCCGGTGCTCGATCCCCGCGTCGCCTACGTCATGACCAACATGATGGAAGGCGTGATCAACAACGGGCTGGGCTACACCGCCGTCCGCCTGCGAGGGTTTACGCCACCGGCTGCCGGCAAGACTGGCAGTTCGAAAGACGGCTGGTTCGCGGGCTATACCTCGAATCTGCTGTGCATTGTCTGGGTGGGGTATGACGATTACACCGAATTGCGGCTGACCGGTGCGCAGACGGCCGGGCCCATCTGGACTGAGTTTATGAAGAAGGCGGCCACGCTGCCCCAGTATGCCGACATGCGGGAGTTCCAGCAACCCTCAGGCGTAGTGGATGTGGAACTGGACAAGGCTACGAACCGGCTGGCCACTCCCAGCTGCACCGACGATTATGTTTCCGCTTTCGTGGCGGGGACCGAACCCCGCGACACCTGCGACGCGCAACAGGGGATGATAGGCTTCTTCTCGCGCATTTTTGCGGGCGATAAAGCTGTGCAGCCGGAGCCGGCTCAGAGTCAACTGGGGAACAATACGCAACTGAAACCAGTAGACGAACATAACA
>CAWDBW010000007.1:0-10707 GCA_963800405.1 uncultured Acidobacteriota bacterium | reverse complement strand
AGTGGAATATCGACGGGCAGTTCGACGCCCCCTCCATGCAGCTCCATGTGACGGACGCGGTCGGAAGATGCTTTTGGCGGCGTCGCCCACCCGCTAGATCGGCGTTGATCTTGATGACGCTGAGGATGAAGCGAAGGTCGATGGCCATGGGCTGCTCCATGGCAAGCAGATCGAGAGCGGTCTGGTCGATGTCGCGCTCCATGCGGTTGATGGCGACCTCACTGCGGCTGACGAGGTCGCAGATGGAGAGGTCGCGCGTTGCGGTAGGCCTCAATGGCGCGCTGGATCGCCTGCTCGGCGAGGCCGGCCATGACCAGGAGATTTTCTTTCAGGTCTTCGAGGCTCTGTTGAAAACGAATGCGTGTCATCCGAACCTGCCCGTAATGTAATCTTCCGTGCGCTTGTCGGAAGGATTGGTAAAGATTTTGTGGGTCGAGTCGTACTCGACCATGCGGCCGTTGAGAAAGAATCCCGTGTTTTCAGCGACGCGGGCTGCCTGTTGCATATTATGCGTCACAATCACGATGGTGTACTGCGCTTTGAGTTGGAAAATCAGGTCCTCGATTTTGGATGTGGATACAGGATCGAGGGCCGAACAAGGTTCATCCATCAACAGAACTTCAGGGTCGACGGCGAGAGCGCGAGCGATGCAGAGGCGCTGCTGCTGGCCGCCGGAGAGGCTGGCCCCGGATTTCTTCTTGAGATCGTCCTTGACCTCGTCCCACAGCGCCGAATTCTTGAGCGATTTCTCGACGATTTCATCGAGGTGCTTGTGGTCGGAGTATCCATTGAGCTTGAGGCCGGCGGATACGTTGTCGTAGATGGACATGGTGGGAAAAGGATTGGGACGCTGAAACACCATGCCCACGCGGCGGCGAATTTCAACGGGCTTGGCGTCGGCGTAGATGTCCAGGTCGCCGATGCGGACGGTGCCGGTGGCACGAGCGATGGGATTGGTTTCGTGCATGCGGTTGAGGCAGCGCACAAACGTGCTCTTGCCGCAGCCCGAGGGACCGATAAGCGCCGTGGCGTGGTTGCCGGGCATATTGAGATTAATGTCCTGTAGGCTGTGATTGGTTCCGTACCACGCATTCAGGTTTATTACTTCGATGCTGACGCCCACGAGCGGATTTCTCCTTCTGGTCTCTGCTTGAATCCGGGCGGCCATGCCTGGTGAAAACCCGCCATATAAACTTGCGGTAAACGCCAGGGCGCGTTGCCGGTCATACCGGCTCCAGAACTACCACAGTCCGGAACCGCTGCTGCCGAGTGGCATTTTCATCAGGAAATTGCCACCTTCCTGTCCCTCAAGAGAGCACGTAAATTCTGCAGCCGGTCATTAACTGTTGCCTTTCAGGACGCCGCGGCTGGTCACATACCGGACCAGCGAAACGGCGAGCACGATGAGCACGATGAGCACCAACGCTCCCGCCCAGGCCATCCTCTGCTGATCTTCATAGGGGGAGTTGGCGTAGATAAAGATTTGCAGCGGCAGCGCGGCGATCGGCTCGTTCAGGCTGGTGCTCCAGAACTGATTGCCCAGGGCCGTAAAGAGCAGCGGTGCGGTTTCTCCAGCAACACGGGCAAAGGCCAGCATGCAGCCAGTGATGATGCCGGGCGAAGCGGTTTTGACGGTAATGGAAAGCACGGAACGCCAGTTGGGCACGCCCAGTCCGAGAGCCGCTTCGCGCACGGCGTGCGGCACCATCAGCAGCATCTCCTCGGTGCTGCGGCAGACGGTGGGGATCATCATGATTCCCAGCGCCACGCCGCCGGAGAGCGCCGAGAAGTGACCGAGAAAGGGCAGGAAACTGACGTGAGGGGCCACGATGAGAGCGTAGGCGGTGACGCCCATGACGATCGAGGGAACACCGTTGAGCACGTCGGCAGTGAAGCGCACGGCATTGGCCAGTTTGGTGCCGCGGCCAAACTCAGCGAGATAAACGCCGCTACCGATACCGATGGGAATGCCGATAGCGCTGGCCAGTCCCAGCAGAACACCGGAGCCCACGATAGCGTTGGCCATACCGCCGCCGGTTTCGCCTTCAGGCGCGGGAACCTTGGTAAAGAAGTTCCAGTCGAGCGAGCTGGCCGCTTTATAGATGAGCTCAGCGAAGATTACTCCGAGCGGCAAGATCACCAGGATAGTGGCGAGGATCGCAAGTACCGTGACGGTGTGGTCGGTGACCGCCCGGACTTTGTTGCGAAGCTGGAATGCGCTTGTGCTCATTCTCAAATCCTCAATGCGCCTGTGACGGCGTGCCGCGGGTAACGGCCCAGACCAGCACCTGGGCAATGGCGTTGACAATAATCGTGACCACGAATAAGGCCAGGGCAATCTCGACCAGGGCGCTGCGGTGCAGGTCACTGGTGGCTTCGGCAAACTCGTTGGCGATCACTGAAGCCATCGACGCGCCGTTGGCGAGAAGCGATTTGTGAATCTCGGGCGCGTTGCCAATGACCATGGTGACGGCCATGGTTTCGCCGAGGGCGCGGCCCAGGCCGAGAATGATCGCGCCCACGATGCCGATGCGCGCGTTGCGCAGCACGCCCATGCGGATCATTTCCCAGCGCGTGGCGCCGAGAGCCAGCACCGCTTCCCGCTGGGAGTGGGGCACGGCCGTCATCACTTCGCGGGTGAGCGAGGAGATGATGGGCAGAATCATGATGGCGAGAATGATGCCGGAGGCAAAATAGCCATCTCCGGTGGGGTTTTCGTTGGTGAAGAGGCCGGTCCAACCGAGGACGCTGATCAGGGCGGGGTTCACGTATACGCGCAGCAGTGGGACCAGGACAAAGACGGCCCACAGGCCGTAAATGATGCTGGGAATGGCGGCCAGCAACTCGGTGAGAAAGGCCAGAGGACCGCGCAGGAAGCCGGGGCACATTTCGGTGAGGAAGATGGCGACGCCGAGAGCAAGGGGTACCGCAAACAGCAGCGACAGGAACGAGGAAACCAGCGTTCCGAAGATGAAGGGGAGGGCGCTGAAGTTGCCGTTGACCGGGTCCCAATACTGGGGCTGGCCGGTGACGGGATCCTTCACCGACGTATAGAAGAACTTGAGTCCCGACTGCGCCCAGTTGAGCTGCGACTTGTCGATGAGCTGATAGGCGATGAGCGCGACGATGACGAAGATGCTGAGCGCGCACAGCAACATCAGGATTTTGAAGAGGCGGTCGGCGAAGGCGGAATTGCCGCGCGCCAGCAGATAGCGGCGAACCGCGGAGTGCTCCGGCGCGGCCGCAGCCGCCACAGCCGGTTCCGGGGCCGGGTCCGCTCCCGGGGCGGGCTCAGTCTGGGGTTGATGGATGTGAATCTCAGGCAAGGTGCTATCCACAGACGTCAGGCTACCGGCCCAATGTGAAAGACAGGTTACAAGTAAGAAAAATCAAGTGCATACGGGTGGAAATCGCGAAAATCGAGAGGCACTGTCCGGGTTGGGTGCGAAATTCGGCTTCGGAGGGTCCGGGGAGCCGTTTTTCGGGCCCGAAAAGGCCGGAGAAACACCTGAAACGAGCCGCATCCTGATAAGAAAATCGATGTACTTGTCAGAAACGGTGTATCCTCTTGCTTGAGGAAAGTAGTAGAACTTCGAGATGACTAAGTTGAAGAGTCCGGTGCCGAGTGGGCATGTGAACCTGCGCATGTTGGCCGAACACCTGGGGCTCTCCCAGACCACGGTTTCCCTGGTTCTGAACAACTCGCCCTCGGCCAAGTCCATCCCCAGGGAGACGCGCGAGCGGGTCGTCGAGGCTGCCAAGCGGCTCAACTACCGGCCCAACTACTTTGCCCGGTCGCTGCGGCGCAGCAAGTCGATGAGCGTGGGCGTCCTGGCGCCGGACCTGAGCGAAGGCTATTTCACCCGCGTGATGAGCGGCGTGGTCCAGGAGTTGAACTGCGCGCACTACTTTTTCTTCACCGCCTGCCACTATTGGGATAAGGAACTGCTGGAGCGCTATCCGCGCATGTTGATTGAGCGCGCGGTAGATGGTTTTCTGCTGCTGAATACGACATTGGACGAGCTGGTGGTTCCGGTGCCGGTGGTAGCGATCTCGGCGCACAGCACTGCTCCCAAGGTAACCAACATCGTTTTGGACCATTACGTCGCCGCCAGGCTGGCGCTGAAACATTTGTATGATCTGGGCCACCGGCGAATTGCCTTCATGCACGGCCCCGTGGCAATTCCCGACTCAGAGTACCGCTGGGTGGGGATTCAGAAGGTTGCCCAGGAACTGGGACTGAGCACCGATGCCTCGCTGACCGTGCATCTGGATCAAAGCGGCTGGCCGCTGAAGACCGGCCAGCACCCCATGGACCCGCAGATCGCCTACGAACCCACGCGCGCCCTGCTCGAGAAGAACCGCGACGTCACCGCACTATTCTGCTTCAACGACACGGCGGCGATGGGCGCGGTCCGCGCCATCAAAGACGCGGGCCTCGACGTGCCGGGTGACATCTCGGTGGTCGGCTTTGACGACATCACGTCGGCTGCCTTCTCGACTCCCTCGCTGACCACCGTACACCAGCCGCTGCTCGAGATGGGCCAGAAGGGCGCACAGCTTCTGCTGGAGCGCATCGCCAACCGGGAGAAGCAGTTCCCTGCCGAGATCGAAGTAAGCCCGGAGCTGGTGGTGCGGGAATCGACAGGGCCGGTGAAGAACCGGAGCTAAGAACATGCAGCTTCGAGCCAGCGGCTGATGTAGACCTGGGCGTGGCCTTCGCCGCAATAGTGGCGTGCGTCGGGTGCGCCGGCGGCTCGCAGCCGTCAAGATCGGGTCAGAAAACCAAGTCCTGTCGTTAGCACAAAACAAGAGACTGACACGAACCAAAGACATCCGGTATTTGCCTTTTGATCTGCGCCCTCCCCAGAGATCTTCAACAAGCAGACCGTATAGAGGACAATCGCGACTGCTGCATAGTAAAACAGGTGTTTCCCGCTCTCATGCAGGAACAGAGCGATTGTCGGAAAGACAAAGAGCGTAGCTGTAAATGGGCTCCTCCTGCTTCCTTCGGTGTAATACACAAGACCGCCGACTGAAACGATGTCTAACATCCAAGTGCCGAAGAGCGCATTTTTCCAGCCCACTATTCCGAAGAACGGCACTCCTGCGAGCGGCCGCCAGATGTTTGAAAATGCATCCGAGAAACAGAGATAGATGATTGTGAGCAGGCCCAGACCTAGCGTATATCGGAAGATCGTAGAAGATTTCGGGATATCAATTGGCAAGTATCCAGGCTCTCTGTCCTCCAGATCAGGAATGAGCCGACAAAGACAACAATCATGACGACTGCCTGTGTGATCAGCGCCGCGCCGACCACCGATTCGGGGCTCACCGCGTTCTGTCCGCCTGGAGTTAATCCCCCCCCGTGAATGTAAGTAAACTCTGATTAATCTCCAATTTTCGTCTATTTTAGCCCTAACGGCCCGGCCCTGTTCTAGACGACACACTTGGTCATGCGTTTGTCAGCACCCTCTACTCCAGCATCTGCAGATCGAGGGGCTCGACCAACATGCACTCCAATGCGCGGACCGGCGCCAGAGCGCGTTGAAGCGCGGAGGTCTTGCAGGGCTCGACCGTGACCACGAAAGGCAGCGCGTCGGCGGGGTAGCCGGGTTTCTGCACGATGGCGCGAATATTAATCTGCTCGTTGGCCAGTGCGGTGGTGATTGCAGCCACGATGCCGGGACGGTCACGAACGAGAAAACGGATGTAATGCGGGACCTCGAACTCGGCATCGAGATGCGCTGGCGCGGAGGGAATTTCGACGCGGCGCGAGCCGTGCGCGAGAGCGAGCAGATCGCTGACCACGGCAACGGCCGTGGGTTGGCCGCCCGCGCCATGGCCGGAGAACACCACGTCGCCGCCGTAGTGGCCGGTGGCGATGACCATGTTCTCAGTGCCCTGCGACCACGCGAGCGGCGAACGCAAGGCCACGAGCATGGGACCGACGGCAGCAGCGAGTCGGCCATCGACTTGCTCGGCGCGGGCTACCTGGCGAATGGTGCAGCTGAGATCGCGCGCATAACTGAAGTCGACGGCGGCCACGGCGGTGATGGGCCGGGGAACGATCTCCTCGGGATCAACCTGCACGCGCATCGCGAGACGCATGAGAATGGCGAGCTTGGCGCGGGCGTCGAAGCCACCGACATCTTCAGTGGGATCGGCCTCGGCGTAGCCTTTGGCCTGGGCTTCGGAGAGCACCGTCGCGTATTCTGCGCCGGCCTCCATTTTGCTCAGGATGAAGTTGCAGGTGCCGTTGAGAATACCTTCGATGCGCTCAATGCGGTCGCCTGCCATGCCCTGCTCGAGGCCGGGAATGACGGGGATGCCGCCGGCGACGGCCGCGCCGTATTTCAGATGGCCGCCATGAGCCGCAGCCAGCCTCTCCAGATCGATGCCGTGAAAGGCGATGAGTTTCTTGTTGGCGGTGACCACGCTTTTGCCCGCTTCAAGCGCGCGGCGCACCCAGGTTCCGGCCGGATCGAGTCCGCCGGCGAGTTCCACGATCACATCGACATCGGACGCGAGGATCGCATCGGCGTCTTCGCTCCAAACCACGCTCGAGGGCACCCAGTCGACACGCTTCCGCGCCACGCCGCGGTTGAAGATGTGGGTAAGCTCCAGGCCCTGCGGTTTGGATTCGATGAGAATGCGCGCCGCGGAACTGCCCACCGTGCCAAAACCGAAAATGGCGATGCGCAGCGGTTGCGTGGAGCGGGCTTTGGGGGCGGCAGATGCGTCAAGCGGCGATGCGGAGCTATGCACTTCAGGCACTGGACTTTCCTTGGACTAGATTGGCGCGGCAAGCGCTAGCAACCCCTTGATGATAAATGAGAGCGGCAATGAACCGTCTGCTAACATCAAACTCAGATGCGGCGCGGCTTCTCCATTTTCCTGATCCTGCTGTTCGGGCTGGGGCCTCTGTCGGCCCTGGTGGACGCCAGTGAGGATGCCAGCCTTCCGCCATGCTGCCGGCGGCATGGGGCGCACCACTGCGCCATGTACCAGCGCATCCTGGCCATGCGGGCGCAACAGGCGCTCGATCCGAAGCCGGTTGTTTCCGACCCGTTGACCTGCCCCAACTATCCCGGCCCTGCGATTGCGATGCTGATGCCGGCGCACGCCGTCACGGTTGCAGCGGTCGAGGCAATCACGACCTGGTTGGATGTGTCGCACGTTGCCGTGCCCCGGCACGCACGGGTAGTTTCCGTTCCTCTGCGTACACACGCTGGGCGCGGACCTCCGACAGC
Source organism: uncultured Acidobacteriota bacterium (assembly GCA_963800405.1). Lineage (GTDB taxonomy): Bacteria > Acidobacteriota > Terriglobia > Terriglobales > Acidobacteriaceae > Sulfotelmatobacter. The sequence goes on along the minus strand of CAWDBW010000007.1, from coordinate 3,454 downwards.
AACTCTTAGCTAAATCTTTCGTTGAACAACCTGCCCTGACTTCTCCGCCCTGATCTTGAGGAGCGGCGGCTCGCGTTTGCCTATTCAGGCGCGGAGGTTTGTTCGGCGGTTCCCCATGTACTGTCAGGCATCGTGTCTCCGCGTCTCGGAGAGCGCGACGGTTGCTTGCGTTCAAGCAAATTCTGTACGGAGGTCTTTCTTTTATGCGGCGTTATTCCTTTCTTGTGGTGGCAGTCTTGCTGGCCGCTTCCCTTCCCGCGCTGGCCACGGTGTTTGCCACCATGCACGGCGTCGTGCACGATCCCCAGCACCGGCCCATTGCCGGAGCCAAAATCACCCTGCGGGCGGCGGACTCTGATTTCGTCCTGCATGCCACCACGAACGGCGACGGAGAGTTCGAACTGCCCGCCGCGCCGATCGGCGTGTATCGGTTGACGGTCGAGGCCAGCGGCTTCAACACAGATACGCAGACCATCAGCCTCGCGTCAGGCACGAACCCGGTGCTGCACTTCATGCTGAGCGTGGGCGCCGTGACGCAATCGGTGGTAGTAAACGGCGAGCCCAGCGCGGCCGACACGGCAACGCCGACGGTGCTCATCACGCGGCAGATGATCGACGAAACGCCCGGCGCGGATCGCACCATCGGCGCGGAAATGATTACCGATTACGTTCCAGCCGCGTACATGACGCACGACATGCTGCACATGCGCGGCGGCCACCAGACAAGCTGGCTGATCGACGGCGTGGCCATTCCCAATACCAAGATTGCGTCGAACGTGGGGCCGCAGATCGACCCCAAAGACATCGATTCGCTGGAGACGTTGAGCGGCAGCTACGACGCCGATCTGGGCGACCGTACATACGGCATGTTCAACGTGCTGCCTCGGAACGGGTTTGCGTTCAATCGCGACGGCGAATTGGTGCTGTACGCGGGCAATCTGTACACCGGCGAGGCACAGCTCTCGCTGGGAGACCACGCGGAAAAAACGGCTTGGTACGCAAGCGCCACGGGTTCGCGATCGAATTACGGGCTGGCGACGCCGGTCGCGAAGATCTACCATGACGCGACCAATTCCGAGAGCGGGTTCGTGTCGATTCTGCATAACCAAACGCCCAGGGACCAACTGCGCTTGAACGGGCAGTTTCGCGAGGATTACTTCCAGGTACCCTACGATCCGAGCCAAACCGATTACGAGTGCACGTCGGGCTACTACTGTTCGTATGGGCTCAGGGATGGGCAGAAGGAGCGCGACTCCTTCGTGATCGCCAACTGGGTGCACACCTTCTCGCCCAAGGCGCTGTTTTCCGCGGCGCCGTTCTACCACTGGAACCAGTCGGACTACGATTCGATGCCAACCGACCTGCCCGTAGCCACTACCTGGAACCAAAACTCGAATTACGGCGGCGCGCAGGCAGATGCGCGGTTCGATGTAGGACCCAGTGCATTCTTGAACAGCTTTTCCGGCGGGCTCTACTCGTTTTACCAGCACGAAAACGATCTGTTCGGCATGAAAGTGAACGATGGCAGCGGCCCTTCGCAGCCGAACAAGCCGGCCAGCGCAGACGCGGGACTGCTTGAGTTCTACGTAGGCGACCATCTGCGGCTGGGCCAGTACGTGACGCTGCTGGGCGGCGAGCGCTTCTCCATCTACCGCGCCTGGCTCAACGAGTCGGCCACGTATCCGCGTGTCGGAATGACAGTCCGCATTCCGCGGCTGAACTGGGTGCTGCGCGGATTCTACGGACACTTCCTCCAGCCCGCGCCGATTCTGACGGTGTCAAGCGCGGTGCTGAACTACGCCAACAGCCTGGGCGGCGGAGAGAACACTTTCACGCCGATTCCTTCAGAGCGCGACGAAGAACATCAGTTCGGCATCGAGATTCCATACCGGGGATGGATGCTGAACGTGGATACCTTCAAGAATCGCGTCAACAATTTTCTCGACCACTCGAACCTGGGCGAGTCGAACATGTATTTCCCGATTGCGGTGAATGGCGCACTGATCCGCTCGTGGGAGATGACGCTGCACTCGCCCGAGTTGTGGCAGCGCGGCCGGTTTTACGTGACCTACTCAAACCAGATTGCGCAGCAGCGCGGAAACATTATCGGCGGATTCACGTGCAGCGATCCCAGTGACCCGGCGTGCGACCTGGGACCGCAGTACATCAACCTCGACCACGACCAGCGCAACACGCTGAACACGGGCTTCACGGCGAACCTGCCCTTGCATACGTGGTTCGCGAGCAACGTGTACTACGGATCGGGCTTCTCGAACGGGCTGGCCGGGGCGATGGAAGGGCCGTACAACGGAGCATACCTGCCGGTGCACACGACCTTCGATTCCTCGATCGGCCACGCGTTCGGCGAGCGATGGAAGCTGTCGGTAACGGCGATCAATGTGACCAACCACCGCGTGCTGCTGGATAACTCGATTACGATCGGAGGGTTCCATTACAACGATCCGAGGATGATTGCGGCAGAGGCGAAGTACCGGTTTCATTTCTAGAAAAATAATCTGCGGGAATTTGCAGATTATTTCGCAGAATCGCGTAGCATGAAAATCCATGGCAAGCGTATTTGAAAAACTCAACCTGGGGAGCCGGCAGGAGATCGTAGTACTCGACGCTCCCAATAGCTTTCGGCCGGTGCTGGCCACGCTGCCGGTGATCACGATCCACCATCACCTGGAATCGGTGACAGAGGCGGGATTCTGGCTGGCGTTTGTGACGCGCAAGAGCGAGGTGGAACGATTGGCGCCGCTGATCGTGAATCGCGCCAGGGGCGATGCCATCGTCTGGTTCGCCTATCCCAAGGGCACGTCGAAGAAGTACACCTGCGACTTCAATCGCGACACGGGATGGGCGTCATTGAAGAAGCTGGGATTCGATACGGTGCGGGCCGTGGCCATCGACGAAGACTGGACGGCACTGCGCTTCCGACGCAAAGAGTTCATCAAAAGCAAGTAGCGCCGTTAGCGAAGTGGCAAGTCGGCCAGCCGGCAAGTCAACGCGGCTGGCGGTACATTCAAACAACAATCACGACTTCTAAACGGATCGAAACCATCGAGACGGAGAGGAAACGTATGCAATCGACAGCGAGAGTTTGCGGCCGGCACAGAATGAGGTGCAGCGGGCGGCACATAACCAGGACCTGATTGAAGTTCCCAAGCGGGCGCAGCTGGACCGCGAGAACGACGGACAAATGCTCATTCTGTCGAAACTGGCGCAGACGGACGAGGCAGAGAAGTAGCGCAAAGCCTGAGGCGCGCTATTCGATCGCGAATAACCCCGGGAGAACTTCGCCGGCCTTGCCTTCAACGATGTGCGTGAAGGCGGAGGCATTGAGCGGAGGCTCAGGGCCGATGTAGACGGTGCGTGCGCCGGCCTGGCGAGCCCAGTGAACGAAGTTGGCCGCGGGATAGACGGAGCCGCTGGTACCAACGACGAGCATCAG
>CAWDBW010000006.1:0-7883 GCA_963800405.1 uncultured Acidobacteriota bacterium | reverse complement strand
CAGGCGGGCTCGGTTCCAGCCACTCAAGCCCTGCTGAATTCGCCATACGCCATCGCGGGAGGCATTGTAACCATCGGTGTGTTGACCTGCTGGGCGCTTTGCCGGAGCGGCAACCCAATCAGCCCTACCAATCCCCACGAATAGTTGTGGTCCAGCGATCGAAACTACTCGGTGACCACGGCCTTTACCAGATTTCGGGGATGATCCACGTCGTATCCCTTGTCTACCGCGACGTGATAGGCGAACAGTTGCAGAGGGATCACTTCCACGATGGGCAACAGCAGTTCCGGAGCCGCCGGGACATAGAACACGTGATCTGCGATGGCCGCCACTTCCTGGTCGCCCTCGGTCGCAACCGTAACCAGCGGTCCGCTGCGCGATCGCACTTCCTTCATGACCTCCAGCGTGCGCCGGTAGCGTAATAACGAATCCGGATCGCTGTGGTCACAGGTCGCCAGAACCACGACAGGCAGTGTCTCGTCCACTAGCGCGTTCGGCCCATGCTTCAGTTCTCCTGCCGGATATCCTTCCGCATGCGCGTAAGAGATTTCCTTGAGCTTGAGTGCGCCCTCGCGGGCGATCGCGTAATGCACGCCGCGGCCGAGATACAGGAATTTTTCCGCCTTGAAGTGAACGCCGCCAAACTCCTCGGCGAGGGTGTCCCAGGTTGTCGAGATTCTCTTCGATCGCCTCGGGAAGCCGCATCAGCCGCTGCAAGTACGACCGAGTCACTTCCGACGTCATCCGTCCGCGCTTGCGCGCCAGGAACAGCGCCATCAGGTAGAGGATCGTGAGCTGCGTGGTAAAACTTTTCGTTGCCGGAATCGACAATTCCGGGCCCGCCCAGAAATCAACGCCGCGCCCGCCTCGCGCACGATCGTCGTATCGGGCACGTTCGAGATCGCAATCGTCTTTACTCCGCGCGTCAGGGCCTCGCGCTGCGCCGCAATGGTGTCGGCGGTCTCGCCCGACTGCGTAATCACCATCACGATAGGATCCACTGAGGCATGGGTCGAGCGATAGCAATATTCGCTGGCATACTCCACGTCGACCGCTACGCCGGAAAGATCCTCGATCATGATTTCGCCCGCCAGGCCAGCGTGCCGGCTCGATCCACTGGCGGCGATGATCAGCTTTTCGAAGGTCAGCAGCGCGCTTTCGATGGCGACGCAGTTCTCCGGGGAAGATGATGTCGTCCTTCAAATGCTTTGTGATCGTCTTCGCAATGGCGGTGGGCTGCTCGTAGATTTCCCGCCGCATGGCGTGGGAATGCGTCTGGCTTGGGGCGTTCTTCTCGGTTTTCGAAGGAGTCATAAGAACTCGGGCTGAGAGTAAATCATTTTGTCTGCTGCGGGAAACCGCACACCGCTCCGGCTGCCCCATGTCTCGCGCTCTTTACGAGACGAGGGGATTTTTTGCGAAAGCCCGCATAGACAAATGTACAAGAGTCTCGCTGTTTACAACTTCGCTCCCGCTCCCTCGAAGTGCGCTTCAATTTCTTCCAGAGTTTTCCCTTTCGTCTCGGGCAAGAACCAGGTCGCGGTGACGAAATAAATGACGGTGCAAACCGCGAACCCGAAGAACATGGTCGAGTATCCATACCTGCCAACCGTGGGCAGAAAAATGCCGCGATGGTTGTCGAAACCGCCTGGTTGATCACCAGCGCGATGCTCATGCCGTTGGAGCGGATACGAGTGGGCATCAGCTCCGAAAGCGCCAGCCACACGCACACGCCCGGGCCGATCAGCGTAAAAAGCCATGAACACAAACAGCGTGATGGCCACCATCCAGCCATTACGGGGTTGCGGAACCGGGGTGATGAGTGCGTTCTCAATCGTCAACGGTGCGGCACGCGCGGCGTCGAGGTTGCCGAACGGATTGGAGAAAAATGCTGATACCTTGCTATCGGGCACGCAGCTCTCGCGAGTGATCGCGATAGGCTTCGGTGCAGGCTCGTCAGAGCGCAAGACCTGGGTCGCGGCGCGGAAGTCACCATAGGAATAGATGACGACTAACGAGGTTCGCCGGTCTTCACCGCTGAGCGTCCTGGCCAATGTCTGATCGTAGGTCAACGAAACCTTCTGGTCAGCTGTAACCATCTGCTGGATAGCGCCCTTTACGTCCACGCGCTGACCTTCGGTGCCGCGAAACAGGACGCCCGTGCAGATCAGCGACACAATGATGCCGGCGGTGCCCAGAGAGAGCAGGAACTTGCGGCCCTTGCGGTCCACCAGCATCACGCCGCCGAACGTCATCGCAAAATTTACGAAGGTGAACAGGACATAGCCCCAGTGTGCCGCCACGTCGGAAAGCCCGCTCTGCAGAAGTATGTTGGTGTTGTAAGCGATGATCGAGTTGATGCCAGTGGTCTGATTGCAAGCCAGGATGATGCAGGCCAGGATGAAGGGGATTACATATTTTCGCCGCAGCAGCGATTCGTTGGTCTTGGCTCCGCCTGAACCTGTCTTCTCGCTGGCGAGGACCTCCTGCATTTCGTTGAGTTCGAGATCGGCCTCGACGGTCGTTCGCGAGCGCAGCAGCGCGGCATAGGCAGCGTCTTTCTTTCTGCGGCGCAACAGCCAGCGAGGCGACTCCGCTACCACCAGGCTCCCGATCACGAATAAGATCCCAGGCGGCAACGACACCCAGAAAATGCCACGCCAAGCCGTGTTCTTGTAGGCCAGCAGCCCGGCCGCGTCGCCCAGCTTCGCGACTTCGTCCACCCGGTAGCTGAAATAGATCCCCACGAGGGCCGCAATGAATATCCCTAGGGTCAGCAGCCACTGGAAAATGCCCGTCCCCTTGCCCCGGCTCGATGCGGTCAAACACTCCGCCAGATAGAGCGGGACCACGACGCCGATTAAACCCCCGCTGACCCCCTGCAACAGGCGGCCAAACACCAGCGGCCCAAAACCCTGGGCCAGGGCAATCATCGGAATGCTGATCACGAACATCACGCCGCTGAGCGCCATGAGCGGCTTACGGCCCATCCCATCGGCCAGCAGGCCGGCGAATAACGTCGAGATCACGCTGCCCAGAAGCACGGCGGCAACCACCAGGGAAACCTGGCCGGCAGTCAGCAGATGGCCGGAGCTCAGGCCGAACGTCGCCTGCATATAGGGCAGCGCGCCGGCGATGATGCCGACATCTATTCCATAGAGCAAGCCGCCCAGGCCAGCCACGATGAGGAGAAAGCGGTTGTAGAAAATCTTCTTGTCGTCGAGCACTGCAGCAGCGCCGGTCTCAGCAGTCATAGGATCGAAGTACGAATTGAGATACGAATTGAAAGGCAGCCTGATTGTAGCCCAGACGGAAGCTGATCATCAGGCCGTGATGGCCCGCCCCTTCTCGAGCGGCAGGCTGAATGAGAATACCGAGCCGCTGCCTAACTGGCTGACCACGCCAATCGTGCCGCCATGGGCCTCTACGATCACTTTGGCGATGGCCAGGCCCATGCCCGTCCCCGGCGCCGTGTAGCGCTGGTGCTGCCCTCGATAGAACTTTTCAAAGATCAGCGACTGCTCGAACGAATCAATGCCCGGCCCTCGGTCGGCCACGCTGGTCACCAGCCAATCTCCCTTCACCTCGCTGGTCACTTTGATCGGAACGCCCTGGTCGGAATACTTGCCCGCGTTTTCCAGCAAGTGCATCAGCACTTCGCGAATTCGCGGAGCATCCATGGGCACTTTGGGCAAATCCGGCGGCGCGACAACCTCCACGGGATGTTTCTCGGTTGAAGCCTTCGCGTCTTCCAGGGCGGGCTGCAGCGCATCCTGGATCGAATGCGGTTGCAAATCGAGCTTGAACATTCCGGAATCGAGTTGCGCCATCTCCGCGGCCTCGCCCACCAGGCGGTTCAGGCGGTCGGTCTCTTCGTCGATCACGGTCAGCAGTTCGCGCCGGCCCGCTTCGTCGAGACTCGCGCCCGATAATAAAGTTGTAATGCTGGCCTTGATGGAAGTCAGCGGAGTGCGAAACTCATGGGTCACGGAATCGAGCAGGGCAGTTCGCAGGCGCTCGTGTTCCTGCTCCGCCCGGTTCTTGCTGAGCGCCTCCAGAGCGCGGGCGCGTTCGATGGCCAGTCCCGCCAGGCTGCCCAACGCATCCAGAGTTTCGCGCGAAAGTTCGTATCCGGTGACGCCCAGCGCGCCCACCGTGCGCATGCCCAGCCGCAGCGGCACGTATGACACCCCACCCTGCGTGATGGGCTCCCCGCGCAACAGCGTCGAGCGCAGCACGCTCTCTTCGAATGGCGCATCGAGCGACGAACGATAGACCGTGGGGTGATCCGCCGCCATCACCACCACGCTGCCCACCGAAAACGTTTCCTGCACATACTTGGGCAACGCGTTCAGCAGTTCCAGAACGTTTTCCGAAGCCAGCAGCCGCTGGCTCAGGCCGAAAAGCCGCTCCACTTCACGGCGCCGTTGTTTCGCTCCTTCGGCCTCGCGGCGCGCACGTTCCGCCAGGTTGCTGGCCACTAGCGCCGTCACCAGGAAGGCGAACAACGCCACCCAATTCTGCGGGTCGGCGATGGTGAAAGTTCCGACCGGGGGCAAAAAGAAAAAATTGAAGGCGGCCGTGGCTCCCACGGCCATGACCACCGCGTACCGCAAACCCCAGTAGGCCGAGGTTAGAAGACCATCACCAGGAACATCAGCGCCACGGTGGTGTGATTGACGTGCAGCTTGAAGTCAACCGCCGTGATTACCGCAATGGCGGCGACCACGAAGAAATAACGTTCTGCCTGCGTTCGAGCCCCGGCTTTCACTCCCGCATTGTACGATGGACGTGACAATTTCCGCGCTACGAAAGACAATAGCTGCGGGTGACCAGGCCCGATTGAGCAGAAGATGAGCAGACCATGACCAAGACGCCCGAGGAGTGGCTCAACGAAGTTTCGCCGGAAAAGCCGCGGGGAATCTTCAAGCTTTTTCTCGGCTACGCTCCCGGCGTGGGCAAGACCTACAGCATGCTGAGCGAGGCCATTCGCCGCGCCAGCCGCGGCGAAGACGTAATCGCCGGTGTGGTCGAGAGCCATGGCCGCAAGGCCACCGCGGAGCTGGCCGCCAAACTCGACCGGGTTCCTCCTCGCAAGCTCGAATACAAGGGCACCACGTTTGAAGAGATGGACGTCGACGCCATCCTGGCCCGCAAGCCGGCCGTTGTCGTGATCGATGAACTCGCCCACACCAACATCGAGGGCAGCAAGCACGCTAAGCGCTACGAGGACGTCATGGAGCTCCTGGAGGCCAAGATTGATGTGCTCTCTACCATGAACGTGCAGCACGTCGAAAGCGTCGGCCCCACGGTTCAGCAGATTACCGGCGTGCAGGTTCGCGAAACTGTTCCCGACTGGGTGATGCAGCGTGTGGACGAAATCGTGCTCGCCGACCTGACGCCGCAAGCGCTGCAGAAGCGCATGGAGCGCGGCGACATCTATCCCTTGGACCGCGCCCAGCGCGCTCTTTCCCATTTCTTTCGCCCGGGCAACCTCATCGCCCTGCGGGAGCTGGCGCTGCGCCAGGTTACTGGGTCGTCGACCGCAGTCTCGACGCCTTCTCGACAAGGATGCAACGCAGCCGGCTCATACTGTGCGCGAACGCATCGGCGTGTGTGTCAGTTCCAATCCCGCGGCCCAATATTTGATCGCGCGCGGATCCCGCATGGCTCAGGCCATGGGCGGCGAGTTCTTCGTGTTTTACGTCGACATGGGCCGCGACACCCGTCCGGAGGATCAGAAGACTCTGGCGGAGAACATTCGCTTTGCCGAGAACCTGGGGGCACACGTCGTGCGCGGTTCCGGTAGAAGCATTGCCGACGGCGTAGCTCAACTGGTGCGCGAACACCACATCACCCAGGTGATTTTCGGCCGGTCGGCGCGCACCGGCTGGCAGCGATATCTATATCTTTCAGCTATTCAACGTTTCTTGCGGGATTCGCCTTCGGTCGACGTCCACATCGTGACCCAGGAGGCTCGCTGATGGCCGACCGGCCGCACATTCTCGTGGTAGATGACGAGCCGCAGATCACGCGCGTGCTGCGCACCAGCCTTTCCGCGCAAGGCTATGACATCCGCATCGCCAACAGCGGCGAGATGGCGCTGGAGATTATGAAAGATTGGTCGCCCAGCCTGATCATCACCGATCTGTCGATGCCCTCGATCGACGGCGTCCAGTTGACCCGCACCGTGCGCGCCGTGTCACAGGTTCCTATCGTTGTGCTCTCGGTGCGCGACAAGGAGCAGCAGAAAGTGGAAGCGCTCGACGCCGGAGCCGACGACTACGTGACCAAGCCCTTCGGCATGAACGAACTGCTGGCCCGGGTGCGCGCCAATCTCCGCCGCGTTCCCGCCGAGAACGAGCCGCAAGACGCGGTCATCGAAGTGGGCGATTTCCGCATCGATACGGCCGCTCACAAAGTGACCGTCCGGCGTAACGAAGTCCGCCTCACTCCCAAAGAATTCGACTTGCTCGTCTTCCTGGCGCGCCGGCCCGGCAAGGTCATCAACCACCGCACTTTGCTGGGAGCTATATGGGGTGGGCAAAGCACGGAGCAGGTGGAATATCTCCGCGTGTTCGTCGGCCAGTTGCGCAAGAAACTGGAACCGGATGCTTCCTCGCCGCGTTACATCGTCACCGAGCCCTGGGTCGGCTATCGCTTCGAACCCGGGGAATAGAACATTCGTCACCCCACAACCGACGCAAACTCCACCACCTTCTTACGAACATTCTACGAACCTTTTATTCAATCTTTACGGTTTTCAGCGTCAAATCTCTTGAGAGCAGGAGGGAGCCGACGCAGTTCACCGCGCCAGAACTCACCCAATCAAGGAAGGGTCAAGAAATCAATGGCAACGATTCAAGATGTCTCTGCCGAACAACTGGCAAAAAGTTTTCATCACTACCGCGAAGCCTTAGGGCGTGACTGCGACGGTCACGGCATGAAGGAGGAGGTCTCTTCCTGGGATCGAACTCCGCAGAACGAACGTAAATTGATGGTGGCGGCGGCCCGCTTGGCGCTCCTCGAATTGGCCACCACGCCCGCGCCACCGCGTGCGATCCGAAAATATTACGCCAAGCCGGGCGAGGCGGAATGGGGCTGCTGAATCGTGCGCGGCTTTCGGGCTGGAGTCCCGAAAGAACCGAGCGATTCTCTTTACGAATTCTTTATGAACTCTTGAGCCCGCTTTTACGCCCGGAGCGAAACAATTGCTTAGAACGGTTTCGGCAGCAGGTGCGCCGGTGACGCTATGAGAGTTGCGCTGGCAATGTTGTGCATATTCGCGGTAGGATTCCTGCTGCGTGTGCTGGCAGCTTTCCTCAAAGAAGGAATGCGATCGCCCGCTGGCCCCGTGCAAGTTCACTTTGCCAAGTTCTATCCGTCCCGGCGGCGGGGACAGCTCATAGAAATGATTCCTGAAGCGCAGACGCGAGGAGCTCCACCCCGAACGGCCGACCGCATCGCGCTCTGATTTCAGTGCTGTGTAACGAAGTTGCCGAGGAGATTCCCATGCAGGATGTTCTTTGGATCGCCGTCACTATCGCGTTTTTCGCGGCCTCGGTCGCGTACGTGCGTTTCTGCGATCGTATGAAGTAGAAGGGAAGTCCGAAGTAGGAGAAATCATGGACCTGCAGTCACTCATCATGCTCATCATCAGCGCCGTGGTCACCGTCTATCTGTTTTACGCGCTGCTGCGTCCGGAGAAATTCTGAAATGACCCTTAATGGCTGGCTGCAGATCGTGGTATTTCTGGCGCTGATTTTTGCCGTCACCAAGCCGCTCGGCGTCTTCATGACGCGGGTGTTCGCCCGCGAGAAAACATTTCTCGACCCCGTGCTGCGGCCCCTCGAGCGCCTGCTCTACCGCGTCACCGGCGTCGA
>CAWDBW010000005.1:0-255902 GCA_963800405.1 uncultured Acidobacteriota bacterium | reverse complement strand
CTTCTGCCGCCAGGAAACCAGTAGGTGGCGAGACGAGACGTAGCAGCTACGTCTCTACGGAGAGTGTCATGATCGAACTCACACCTGCGGAATTCGAATCCTTTCCTTCTCTCGAATGGTCTGACATTGCGCCGCGCCTGACTTCGGCAGCGCGATCTTCTCTCGAGAAGGTCCTCGAAACGCAAAACGGCGCAGACTTGTCGTTGGAAGAGTCCTACGCGCTGGCCAACGCCGAAGGCGACGATCTTCTCGGATTGCTGGTCGCGGCCAACCTGCTGCGCGCCGAACTGGCCGGCAACATTGTGACCTATGTGGTCAACCGCAATATCAACTTCACCAACATCTGTTTTGTGGGATGCAAGTTCTGCGCCTTCAGCCGCGGCCCGCGCGAGGCGGACACTTACTTCCACACTCTCGACGATATGGCCCGCAAAGCGGTCGAAGCCTGGCAACTCGGAGCCACCGAAGTCTGCATTCAGGGCGGCCTGCCGCGCGATCTTCCTGAATTTCATTATCGCGACATTCTCCGCGCCATAAAGACTGCTGTCCCGGGCATGCACATCCACGCCTTCTCGCCGATGGAGATTGTCTACGGGGTCGAACTCACCGGGATGCCGCTGGCCGACTATCTTTCGATGCTGCGCGACAACGGCCTGGGCACGCTGCCCGGCACGGCTGCCGAAATTCTTGACGACGAGATTCGCCAGATCCTCTCGGCCAATAAACTTTCCACTGCGCAGTGGGTCGAGGTCATCCGCACCGCGCACCGCTGCGGCATCCGCTCCACCTCGACGCTCATGTACGGACACGCGGAAACTCCTGCGCACTGGGTCCGCCAGATGCGACTGCTGCGCGACATTCAATCCGAAACCGGCGGTTTCACCGAGTTCGTTCCGCTCGGCTTCGTCCATCAGAACACGCTGCTCTACCAGCAGGGGCTGGCGCGCACTGGGCCGACTCTGGCCGAGCACTTGAAAGTTCATGCGCTGGCTCGTCTGCTGCTCGCGGGATCGATTAATAACATTCAAGTTTCGTGGGTGAAACTGAACCGCGGGCTCTCGCAACTCTGCCTGCACGCCGGGGCCAACGACTACGGCGGCACTTTGATGGAAGAAAATATTTCGCGGGAAGCGGGAGCCACCGCCGGACAGTACACCAGCCCGGAAGATTTTCAGGCGCTGATTCTCGAGATGGGCCGCATCCCCGCAGAACGCAACACCAGCTACTCGCGAATCCACATCAAGGTTCCTCTGGAAAATTTTGCCGCCGAGCAACTGCTGGAGGCTGAATTCGCATGAGCGCCCGCGACACCACGACCGCCAATGCTGCAACGCCGGTCCGGCCGATCGCGGTCATCGGAGGCACCGGTCCCGCCGGCATGGGGCTCGCCCTGCGCTGGGCGTGCGCCGGAGAAACTATCATCATCGGCTCGCGTGAGGAGCAGCGCGCCCAGCTGGCCGCCGTCGCCGTTCAAAAGAAGATCGGCCCGGGAGCGAAAGTGTCCGGCATGGAAAACAGCGCCGCCTGCGCCGCCGCCGACATCCTGATGCTGACTGTTCCCTTCGAAGCTCAAGCCACGCTGCTCAAGCAACTCAAACCCGACATCACTGACGGCAGCATCCTCATCGATGCCACGGTTCCTCTCGCGGCCAGTGTGGGCGGACGCGCTTCGCGTACCCTCGGCGTCTGGCAAGGCTCGGCCGCGCAGCAGGCCGCTGAACTCGTGCCCAAAGGCGTGAGCCTGGTTGCGGCCTTCCACAACCTTTCCGCCGAACTGCTCAATGGCGACGATCCCATCGACTGCGACGTTATCGTTTGCAGTAACGATGCCGACGCCGCGCAACTCACGCGCGAACTGGCAGCCAAGATTCCCGGCGTCCGCGCCCTCGACGGCGGGCCGCTGCAAAATGCCCGCATCGTCGAGCAGATCACGGCCTTGCTGATCGGTATGAACATACGCCTCAAGGGCCACGCCGGAATCCGCATTACCGGACTTCCGCCGGGGGCGTATCGCTAGAACCGTCTCCGTTTCGACTTCTCCGTTTCCCCCGACGGCGTGAAATGCTATGCTTCCGCTCATGGACAACCGTTCAATCAGCGATGTCGGCGGGACCTCCGGCGGGCTTGGAATGTTTCTGCTCGGTTTTGCCATGGCGTGCATTGGAGGCTTCCTCATCACTCATCAAGTGAGCGTGGTGGGTTCTTACTGGAGTTTCTGGGGAGGCAGCAGTTTCGGCATCACGCTTTTGCCCATGCTGTTCGGCGTAGGGATTTTGTTCTGGAATGGCAAGAGCGTCATCGGATGGCTGTTGACCGTCGCCGGAGCGCTCTTCATTTTTGCGGGCATCATCGCCAACATGCATATTTATTTTCAGCCCACCAGCCTGTTCAATACCGTGGTGATGCTGATTCTGCTGGTGGGCGGATTGGTTTTGATTGCGCGATCGCTGCGGCCGCATAGCTCCAAGCCAAGTGAGTAACTCTGCCATGACCGATCCCAACTGCCTCTTCTGCCGCATCATTCGCGGCGAGATTCCCGCCAAGAAAGTTCACGAAGACGAGCACGTGTTCGCCTTTGAAGATATTCATCCCCAAGCCCCCACGCACATTCTTATTATTCCCAAGAAACATTTCGCGGGATTGAAAGAGGCCGAAGCCGCCGACGCCGAACTCATCGGCCGCTGCCACCTAGCCGCCGCCCACATCGCGCGCCAGCGCAGCATCGAGCAGGGATACCGCACCGTCCTGAACGTCGGTCCCGGCGCCGGGCAATCGGTGTTTCACCTCCACGTCCACCTGCTCGGCGGACGCCCGCTCAGCTGGCCCCCCGGATAGGTCTCAACCCCATGAGGATTCCGCTGGAACGTGCGGTGCTTGAACTGGTCAGGGGCGATATCACCGAGCAAGATGTGGATGCGATCGTGAACGCGGCCAACAAGCGCCTGGCCGGCGGCGGTGGCGTAGATGGTGCCATCCATGATGCCGGCGGACCAACTCTCATGGAGGAACTGAAGAGTAGATATCCCGGCGGATGCTCCACGGGCGATGCCGTCGTAACCGCGGCTGGGCTGCTCAAGGCAAAGTTTGTGATTCACGCGGTCGGGCCAAGCTACGTCCCTCAGGAGCAGCAGTGGTGCGCTGACCGTTTAACCAGCGCTTATCGTCGATCGCTTGAACTCGCTTCTGAGCATGGATGCCGTAGTGTTGCGTTTCCATCTCTCTCGACTGGCATCTTTCATTATCCCACTGCCGACGCAGCACGCATCGCGCTTCGGACCGCCCGCGACTTCCTGGCGGCACCCGGCTCTCTAGAACTGGTGCGTTGGGTTTTATTTGACGATCGCACCTTCGAGGCATTCACCGACGCGGCACGCGAAGTACTTGGAAATCTCCCGGCGGAAGACTAGATTCACTTCAACTCGCGGTTGGGATACAGATTCGGAGCCTCTACTGCACCGTCGGCTCCACATCTTCCGGGGCGCCGTGCCGGCGCAACAACTGGGGCAGGTTCTGGGAAAATGCCGAGCGCGGCAGCACCATGTCGCAGCCCACTTCGTGCGCCTTCTGCTTCAGGTCGCCCTGCACGTGCGACAGGAATCCGATAATCGACGTCCCCTTCTTCAGCTTGCTCTTCAGCTTGGGAATCAGGGTCAGTGGTTTCACGCTGGCCAGGTTCAAGTCGAAAATAATCAGCGAAGGTTTCTCTTCGCCGTTTTGCGACATGCGCTCCATCAGATCCTTGTCGGACTTCACGAACTCAACTTTCACGTTGAGCTTGCGCGCGGTTTCCTGGATCTTGGCCATGAAGAAGAGATCTTCGATAAACGCGAAGATGCGCGAGTTGGCGTCTTCGCTGGCGCTGGACACCGGCAACGGTTCCGGTTCGGGCTGCGGATATTGCGTGGCAAATCCTGGCCGCTGGCGTCCGCCTTTGTGCCCGTTGTTATTGTTGCCTCCAGCCATGGCGGCGCGGTAGCTGTGGTCCATGGGCGCGGTGTAGATGCCGTCTTTGTTTTCGCGGCTTAACCCGGGGCCGGGCCGCTGTCCGCGCTGATTGTTAGGACGGCGTCCGCGCCGCCTGCGTCTTCCTCCTCCGCCACCGGAGGGTTTTCCTGGTCCTGCGTTCATAGTCCTCTCAAGCTGTTTTGCACTGGTTGCAGAATTTTACAGAATCGCACAGGCCCGCCAGTCGCGCGTTCCCGCGGTTCCAGGACAAAGCTCCGCCCGGCACCCAGAATTGGATCAACGCAGTTGCGGGTTGCGACTGGACACACTTACTGGACACTATGAAACGAACCCCAACTCTTGAAACGATCTGCTATTTCGAGAATGAAACCGTTATTTCCTAACGCTGCGTGTCGATTTTCCGTTTATCGGATCCGTAAGGCGCCGGCTCGGATCGGCTGGCGCGGAAGGCCTGCGCGGGAACGAGGCCTAAACGAGAACAACTTTATGGTACTCGTCCTGGCCCAACCGCGCAAGGCCCCACTCGCAGAACGTTTTGCACAGGAGGACATGAACGGCAGATTGCGGTCCGCTTGGAAGAGCGGCTTGCTCTGAACAGAAAAACGGCGGAAGCCCGCGGGACGAGCTTCACTACTACGTTTCGACTACTACTACTTGGCTACTACCCGGTGTTGGAGACTTCCCGCGCCCACTGCTGCGCCTGCCAGTAAAATCCGGCAACATCGTCCGCCTCCAGATGCAGGCTCCGGCTCAACTCTTCCGACGCCGCCCACTCCCCGCTCTCCCGCGCCAGCATTAACTGGAACACCGGACGCAGGACGCTCGGCTGCCCCAGCAACACCGCCTTGGTGGCATGATCCAGCGGAATTTTCTCCAGCACTTCCTCCATGGGCGTTTCCAGCATGGCATCGATCAGGGACAACAGGCCCATCAGAAACAAATCAGAATCGCCGTGCTTCACTCGGGGCGACAGCAATTCTCCAAACCGGGCCCGCACCAGCGCCGACAGGACCAAATCGCTGGTCGTCTCCTGGCCCGCACCGACCGCGGCCACCAGGCGCACCCAGCGGCGCGCGTCGCGCTCGCCCAGCATCGACAGCGCATGCCGCACGGAATGGATTTCGCTATTGAACCCGAAGATCGCCGAATTCAGATAGCGCAGCAGACGGTAGCACACCGAAGCTTCCGACTTGATCAGTCTCTCCAGCGCGCCCACGTCCAGTTCCGGGCGCGAAACCTCCTGCAGCATGCGCAGATAATTCATCCGGTTGGCCGGCATGTCGTGCGTGTTCATCATCTCGGGACGGCGGAAAAAATAGCCCTGGAAATATACGAATCCCTGGTCGCGCGCCCGCACAAATTCCGCGCGGGTTTCGATTTTCTCGGCCAGCAGGCGGCAGCGGTCCGGCCCGAACCGTTTGATCATCGCCAGGCGTTGCTCCTCGGTGGTCAACTGCATTTCCACCTTGATAATGTCTGCCATATCGGTCAGCGCCTCGCGCGGATCGTCGGCGACATAGTCGTCCAGAGCAATCATGTATCCCGCTTCTTTCAAACTCCGGCAGGCTGCGACCACATCCGGGTCGGCGGGAACCGTTTCCAGAACCTCCACCACCGTGATGGTCGAGGGCAGCAGCGTGACCAGACCTTTGATCAGCGTATCCCGCGTGCAATTCACAAACGCCCGCCGCCCATCGCACAACACATCCAGCCCCATCAGAAGGGACCGGTCGAGCGTCGCACGCGACGCCTCATCGGTGTCTCCGCTGAACGCGTTTTCCAGGCCGTCCCGAAACAACAGTTCGTAGCCGAAGACTTTTTCTTCCCGGTCGAAGATGGGTTGCCGCGCCACATAACGCAACGGCTTCACTTCCAGCGCCCGGGCCGCCGCCGCACCCGCACCTGATCGCGCGCCCGCTGATCCCGCTGACTGATTGCTCACGTCTTGTCTATCGGCAAACCAGCTGAAAACCTGAAAGGGTCGCAAATTGGATTCGCCGAGCAGCCTCGGTCGAATGTAGAAGAAGATGAAAACAAACTCAGAATCGATGGGAGTGTGCCAGGGAGGCGGGAGGGTCCCCCATTCTAGCTGCGTCTTTTGCCGGCTAGAGCGGAGACTTGCTAGACCCGCTGCACTCCACCTGAGTTAACCAGCGCCGCCACAATCTGCCCCGACCACTGCGCCACTTCATCCTCGCGCAGCGTCCGCTCCGCCGATTGAAAGCGGGCTCGTAACAACATGGAATACTTTCCCGCGGCGATCGACCCGCCCCGGAAAATCTCCACCGGACGGAACTCACTTAACTCGGCAATGTGCAGAACTGCAACCGCCTTCGATATCTGCTCGAACGAAACGCTGTCGGCAAAGACAAACGAAAAATCCCGCTCTACCGACGGATACTTTCCGAGCGGCGCGAACTTCACCGGCCGCAGCCCGAGCTGATACAACTGCTCCAGATCAAATTCCGCCAGATACACGTCTTGCCGCAGCTTGCGCGCCGCCACCACTTCCGGATGAATCTGCCCAAACTGCGCCACCAGCGCACCGTTCACCCGCGCCCGCGCCGACCGGCCGGGATGAAAATATTCCGCCGTCTCCCGGTCGTAACTCACCTCGCCGGCAAACGCTGCCAGCAGATTCTCCACATCGCCCTTGAATCCGCGAAACGCTTCCGCGGCCGCCGCGTGCTCGCCCGGGCTCACGTCAAGCGCACCACCCGCTGGCAAAGCAGTTCGCACGGCCGCGGCCGTCGTACCCAGACACGCGCGCCTCGGTTCCCCACGCGATTCGCCGGACAGGCCGACCGACAACTCGTACACACTGCCGATTTCAAACAGCCGAGCCGCGGGCACGTCCCGATTCAGATTCCACGCCAGCATGTCGAGCATGCCGGGAGCCAGCGACGTGCGCATGACCGACGCTTCTTCACTCAGCGGATTCTCCAGTTCGAGCACCTTCACCTCTGCGGAGGACGATGAAAACTTCTCCGCGTCGGCGTGCGAAATAAATGTGAGCGACAGAGCCTCGTTGTAGCCCAGTGCCAGCGCCCGCGTGCGAAGGGCCGCATCCATCGCCGCATGCGGCAACTCGGCGACCGCGCCGCTGTAGGCGGGCAGGGTGTTCTCGAATTTGTCGTAGCCGTGAAGCCGCGCGATTTCTTCGATCACGTCGATCTCGCGCTCCACGTCGAGCCGCCAGCTCGGAATGTGCACGCGAAACTGCGCTTCATCCTGCCCCTCGGGAACAACTGTGAAACCCAGACGCTTCAGCAGCCGAAAGATCTGGCCGCGATTGAGGCTCCCGCCGAGAATGCGATGCACGTCGGAAACGCGCAGCACCACCGGGGCCTGGTCCATCGGCTTGGAGACTACGTCGACCACATCGCCTTGCAGCGTGCCGCCACCGGATTCCAGAATCAGTTCGGCTACGCGATCGCACGAGGGTACAGTCGATTCGAAATCCGCTCCGCGCTCAAAGCGGTGCGAGGCGTCGGTGTGCAGCCCATGCCGCCGCGACATTTTGCGTACGATCCCGGGATCCCACCACGCCGACTCGATCACAATGTTGCGCGTCTTTTCCGTGATCATCGTGTCGTACCCGCCCATCACACCGGCAAGGCCGACGGGCTTCTTGGCGTCGCAGACGACGAGATCCTCGGACGTCAGCTTGCGTTCCACGCCGTCGAGAGTCTTCAGGGTCTCGCCATCCCGCGCCTTGCGTACGATAATCTTCCCGCCTTCGAGCAAGTCCATGTCGAAAACGTGCGTCGGCTTGCCGATTTCCCACAGAACGTAATTGGTGGCGTCGACGGCGTTCGAGATCGGGCGCTGGTCGAGCAGTTGCAGCCGGTGCGCAATCCTTTCAGGCGATGGCTCTATGTTCGTGCCGCGGATGATACGCGCTGAGAAACGTGGGCAGAGCGCGGGTTCGTGAATCTCAATGTGGAGGCCAAGGCCCTGCGGGCATTTCGGCAAATTTGGCTGCACCGGCTTGAGCGGCAGATCATAGATCGCTGCAGCCTCCCGTGCCACGCCGTAATGATTCATCGCGTCGGGACGGTTCGTCCCGATCTCCATCTCGAACACCGTGTCGGCGCCGCTGCCGGTGATGCCCTCGACCGAAATTCCAACATTGGTCAAGTCCTCAGCCAGCCGCCGGTCGTCGACCGTGAGATCGACAAAGTCGCGAATCCATTGTGGAGAGAGTTTCATGAGAATCGGCTGTTGGTTCTTAACTCTTAGCTCTTAGCTCTTAGCCTTTAGCTAAAAGCCAAGAGCTAAGGGCTAAGAGCTTCACTTCACCCAAACTGCTGCAAAAATCTCATATCGCCCTGAAAGAACAACTGAATGTCATCCACGCCATATTTCAGCAGCGCGAGGCGGTCCACGCCCATGCCGAAGGCGAAGCCTGAAACCTTCTTCGGGTCATAGCCGTTGTCTTTCACGAACTCAAACACGTTGGGATCGACCATGCCGCAGCCTAGCACTTCGATCCATCCACTCTGTTTGCAGGGGCGGCACGGGACGTTGTCCGGGCCGCGCTTGCCGCTGCCGCCGCAAATGAAGCAGGTGACGTAAAGCTCCGCGCTGGGCTCGGTGAATGGAAAAAACGACGGCCTGAAATGGGTTTTCACCGACGAACCGAACAGGGCTTTCATGGCGTGATCGAGCGTGCCCTTCAAGTCGCCGAAGGTGATGTTGGTGTCGACGGCGAGCCCTTCGATCTGATGAAACATGGGCGAGTGGCTTGCATCCGGAGGATCGTTGCGATGCACCGTGCCGGGAATCACGATGCGAAGCGGAGGGCGCATCTTCTCCATAGTGCGAATCTGCACTGGCGACGTATGCGTGCGCAGCAGCAGCCGCTCGCGCTGCGGCTTCGACTGCTGCCCCGCGATGAACAGCGTGTCCTGCGTATCTCGCGCCGGATGGTTCGGGGGAAAATTCAGCGCCTCGAAGTTGTAGTAATCCGTTTCGACAACGGGCCCTTCGGCGACGGAGTAGCCAAGTTTCTGGAAGACGGAAACAATCTCGCGCCAGGTCTTCATGACGGGATGCTCGGCGCCGATGGGACGGCGGATGCCGGGAAGAGAGATGTCGACGGAGTCGGAGGCCAGAGAATCACCGCTACCCGCAACGTGAGCGCTTTCGACAAGTTCCGTAATCCGCACCTTAAGGGCGTTGACGTGCAGACCGGCCTCGCGCTTGGCGTCTTTCGGCGCGCCCTTCAACCACAGATCATTGATCTGCGTCAGGATCCCGTTCTTGCGCGCCATCCAGCGGTCGCGAAACGCCTTGAGCGCAGTGTCGTCGTGCACAGACGCAGCGTCCGTCAAGCACGCTGAAACGCATTCGGTGGCGGCCTTCTCCAGCGCTGTCGCCGAATAATCCGTCAGTTTGGGAACGGTGTAGGCCACGATCACCTTGCAAAGTGGTTGTCAATCCTGAGGGCGCTTCTCGCGCGAAGGACCTATGCAACTCCCTGCGGACTGCACAGGTTCTTCGCTTCGCTCAGAATGACAAGCTGTGATTTAAGAAAGCTGGACGGCACGGCTAAAGCCGTGCCCTTCCGCATCTCTTCTCGCGTCTTTTCTCGCTGATAGCTGACGGCTGAGAGCGGTACTACGCAGCCCCGCCGATCGCGCCCTTGGCTTGCGTCGCCAGGCTGGCAAACCCTACCGGATCTTTTACCGCCAAGTCGGCCAGAATCTTGCGGTCCAGTTCGATGCCGGCAACCTTCAGGCCGTGGATGAACTGGTTGTAGCTCATCCCGTTCAGCTTGGCGGCGGCGCCGATGCGCACGATCCACAGCGAGCGATACTGGCGCTTGCGCTGCTTGCGGCCGGAGTAGGCGAACTTCAGGCCGCGCTCGACCGCTTCTTTGGCCGAACGGTACAGTTTTGACTTAGTGAGGAAATATCCGCTGGCGCGCTCTAATATCTTTTTGCGCTTAGCGCGGCGTTTGGTTCCGCGTTTTACACGAGGCATGGTGTTCTCCTTTTTAGTTTCAGACTACTGGCGGCTGGAGGTAAGGACGAGAGTCGTGACCTCTTCACGCGCCGGAAACCAGGGATCAGGGGCTAGGGATCAGGTTCAGAAAAAACGCTTGCGATTTTCTGACCCCTAAGCCCTAGCCCCTAGCCCGTGACTTCTCATTGATACGGAATCATCCGCAATACCTTGGCCAGGTCTCCGTCGCTCACCAGGCCACCGTGACGCAGCTTGCGCTTGCGCTTCGTGTCCTTCGAGGTCAGGATGTGACGCAGTTTTGCGTGTCCCCGCTTCACTTTTCCGGTTCCGGTTTTCTTGAAGCGCTTGGCGGCGCCTTTGTGCGTTTTCAGTTTCGGCATAAACCCTCAGCTATTAGCATTTAGCAACTGGCACTTAGCCAAACAAAGCTTAACACTGGCATTCTCCTGACTGACCAAATGCCAAGTGCTAACTGCCAATTGCGATTGATTTTGAATCGACCGCGAACGTCATGCCCGCTACGACGCGGGCTTGGCTACCTGCGCCGGAGGAGCGCTCGGGCCGGGCGCGCTCTGCGCCGCAGCCTTGTGCTTTTCTTCCTTGTGCTTCTCTTCCCTCTGCTTTTCTTTTTCTCGTTCTTTCTCCGTCTTTTTCGGCGCCAGAATCGCGTGCAGCGTGTTCCCTTCTTGCCGGGGACGAAACTCTACAATGCTGTGCGGCTCCACGTCTTTGATGAGCCGCTCTAGAATCTGGCGGCCGAGCCCGGTGCGCGTCATCTCGCGTCCGCGGAAGAAAATGGTCGCCTTGACCTTGTCGCCCTCGTCCAGAAACCGCAGAACATGATTCTTCTTAGTCTCGTAGTCGTGGTCGTCCACGTTGATGCGGAACTTGACCTCTTTTACGGTGATCGTTTTCTGGTGCTTCTTGGCTTCGCGCTCTTTCTTCTCTTGCTGGTAAAGATACTTCCCGTAGTCCATGATGCGGCACACGGGAGGCTGCGCGGTGGGCGAAATCTCAACCAGGTCCAGATTTTTTTCGCGGGCTTTCTTGATGGCTTCGTAGGGCGGCATGATGCCAAGCTGCTGCCCTTCGTCGTCAATCACGCGGATTTCACGCGCCCGAATACGATCGTTGATGCGGATAAAACGCTTATCGATACAGTCCTCCGTGCTCTAAGCGACTGAGAATAAAGAATTATAGCATGAGGATTCCACACTTTCGTCCTTCTGCGAGAAAATGGACGGTGTGACAATCTGCCGTAGAGACGTAGCGTGCTACGTCTCTACAGACAGGCATTTTGCTACCGAGGTCACAACCGCATGTGCAGAAATATCAAGACCCTCTTCAACTTCGATCCGCCGGTTACCGACGATGAAGTGCGCGCGGCTTCGCTGCAGTTCGTGCGAAAAATCACCGGCTTCAACAAGCCGTCCAAGGCCAACGAAGCCGTGTTCCTGGCCGCAATCGACGACGTGGCTGCTATCTCGATTCGCCTTCTGCGCTCGCTCGAAACCACCGCGCCGCCCAAGAATCGGGAAGAAGAATCGGCCAAAGCAAAAGCTCGCGCCGCGGAACGTTTCGGAACTTAGGGCTATCTGGGGAGTGGCTTGACACGCGCAGAACACCCTTGTACTCTCGCCAACCATCGGCGGGAACCTTGTCCGGAGCGCGATCCGACGGAGCGCCATCCGACCGAAGACAAATTGAAACTACAGCTCGAAACCCGCGAGGTTGGCCGAGTCACGATTGTGCGCTGCAAGGGGCGCCTGGTGGCGGGCGGCGAGACCGAGGCTCTGCGCGCTCACGTGACCCATTTGTTGCGCGACCGGCGCTCCATCGTGCTGCATCTCGGCGAAGTGGTGTTCATCGACAGCAGCGGATTGGGAACCATAGTGCGTACGCTGACCAGCACGCGCCAGGTGCACGGCGACCTCAAGCTCTGCGACGTTCCCGAGCATGTCCGCAAAGTGCTGCAACTGTCTCATCTGACGAAACTGTTCGACTGCCACGAGTCGGAAGATCAAGCCGTGGCGGCCTTTTACCGCAAGCCCATCCAGGCCGAGCAGCCCGTCTCGATGGGGCGAAGCGTGTTGTGCGTCGATCGCAATGCCGACGTGGTCACCTACATTCGCGAACTCTTGCACCGCGCCGGATACGACGTCCACACCAGCAACAACCTGCGCGATGCCCTGATCCTGATGCGGGTCAGCCGTTTTGATTTGCTGCTGGTGGGTGCGGACATGGGCGCCTCGCCGACCACGGAGAAATCATTCCGCGACGCCTCAGCCAAGGTTCCGGTCATCGAACTGGGAGCAGAGTTCTCGACGCTAGAGGCCGGAGAAGCTACGGCGGGCCTGCTGGAAAAAATCGCCGCTCGCCTGCAATCCGCATCATGAAGGTGTCGGGCTGAACTCTTCCTCGATTCCTTGCGCGAATCACTTGACCGCGATCACTCGTAACGTCGTGACCTGACGAACCCAGCGGGCCGGCCTGGCGTCTCCGGGCACCACGATTCGGTACGGACCTTCTTTGGCGTCGAGCGGCTTCCCGTCACGCTTGTCGGCCACGATGATTTCGCGAGTGGCAAATGCGGGGTCAGCCTCGGCGAGGGCGAAGACGACTTTATAGCCGTCCGCGGCCTCGACCAGCAGGGCTTCCGCCATGCGTGGCCCACGCATGCTATCGCCGAGTTGAATGCCGGCGAGGGTGAGAACTGCCGATAACGGCACCCCTTCAAAGTGCGCGGCCGCGGCGTGCTCACGGGCGTCGACCGTGACGTGAGGCGCGTTCGCAATCTGCGCGGCAGTGAGCGTGGTGGAATGACCGTCCGCGTTGACGACCTGCAGGGTCTGTGCCGACAGTCCGGAGACGAAAAGCAGGGAACAGCAAAGCACGGTACTGTGCAAATAGCGTGGTCGAGCCATTGAGATCTCCCGCGACCAGAACACGTCGTTTATATCAGCAGCAGGACGGGAGGCGGGGGGGTGATTTTCTTTTTGAGGCGTGCGCTGCCGGCTGCGTCGCTGCCCACCCTTCGCGAAAAGCACGCGAAGGATGGGGCACCCTCTATTGGTGATGTCGGCTCCGAAAGAGAAACTTAAGACACGCTTGCCCGTCGATGACTGCAAATCCCAACCAGCGCTCCATCCATCACGTCCTCAATCTGGGCACTCAGCCAGTGGTTGGGCTCGTGCCTTCCACGAAGACGCAGCTTCAGATAATTGTCGGTTAGGGCTTCGGTGAATTCGCCGTGGGCATCGTTGCCTGCGACATTCAGCGTGATCGCGTCCACGGTTTTACCGATGAATCCGCGCATGAATGCCAGTTTCTTTTCGGCCGCCAACTCGCGCAGAATGCGGTTGCGCTCGCGGGCCAGGTGCACCGGCACTTGCTTCGGCATCGAGGCTGCGGGAGTTCCGGGACGCGCCGAGTAAGTGAAAACGTGGAGATAGGTGAACGGCAGTTCTGCGATCATGCGGCGCGTGGCGTCGAACTCGGCGTCGGTCTCGCCGGGGAATCCGACCATGACGTCGGCTCCGATGGCGGCTGCGGGCATGGCGGCGCGAATCTTCTCGATCTTCTCCCGATAATGCCAGGGACGATACTTGCGATGCATGCGGCGCAACACCGCGTCGCTGCCGGATTGCATGGGGACATGCGCGTGCTTGGCAATGCGCGGCGAAGTTGCGATCAGAGAGATCAAGTCGTCGCTCCAGTCCATGGGCTCGACGGAAGAGATGCGGAGTTTTTCGAGAGTGGTCTCGGCTAGGATGGCGCGAATGAGAAGTTCGAGACTAGGATCTTGAGCGGCGTCAGACGTCTGAGGCCTGACTTCGAGATCGCGTCCCCATCGACCCAGATTGATTCCGCTGATCACGACCTCGCGATAGCCGGACTCCACCAGCGAGTTCACTTCGCGAACAATTCGCGGGAGCTCGAGCGAGCGGCTGTGTCCGCGCACGTAGGGAATCACGCAGAACGAGCAGCGGTTGTCGCATCCGTCCTGCACCTTGAGATTGGGGCGGGTGCGTTCGTTGGCGGCATCGAAGACTGGGGCGGCGAGCAGTTCGGTGTGGGCGAAAATGTCGGAGACGAAGATCGGGCCGGCTTGCAGGCCAGGGGATGGCGCGGTCAGAGTTGTGAGAGGGACGAAGTCAGGTCCCTCGGGGGCTAAAGCCCTGTGATGAGACGCAGGCTCAATGGCAGCGCTAGAAGCGCTGCGCCACCCAAAAGCCGAAGCAGGGTGCAACTCAAAAGCCGAAGCCGCGTGCAACCCAAAAGCCGACGCATCGTGCAACTCAAAAGCCGAGGGACCGCGCAACCCAAGCGCTGGCTGCCTGCAATCTGGCTCCCTACCGCCGCCTGCGTCGAGGACGGAGTTGGCGTTGGTCGCGCTGACGATTTCCGCCAGTTGATGCTTGTGCGAGTTGCCGACGACGAGGCTGACGCCGGGCAGGGCGGCTACCTCTTCCGGGGCGCGCTGGGCGTAGCAACCGGTGACCACGATGCGAGCTTCAGGATTTTGCCGGCGCACGCGGCGGATGGCGGCGCGAGCATCCTGATCCGCGCCGGCGGTCACGGTGCAGGTGTTCATCACCACGATGCTGGCTTGCGCAGCAGACGAGGCACGGGCCATCCCACGCTCTTCGAACTGGCGTTCGAGCGCGGCGCCGTCAGCCTGAGTGGCGCGGCAGCCGAAGTTTTCTACAAAATATCTCGCCACAGTTCTATGGTAACCCACAGTTCTGCCGTCCCCAATACGGAGAGGGAGCGGTCGCGTGGATTACGCCGAAGCCGCAGTTCTGCGCGACTGGAAACATTCGCGGCAGAAGACAGGGCGGCCTTGCGTGGGGCGGAAAGGAACGGTGGTTTGTTTTCCGCATCCCGAGCAGGTGGCCTGGGTTTCAACTTTGGTGTAGCGGTAGGGCTGTCCGGGCGCGGGAGGAGCACCGAGCACGGAGATCCGTTTAGTCTTGCAGGCTTTGCAACGCTTGGGTTCGTTCTTGAACTGCTTGTCGTGAAAGAAAAGCTGTTCCCCGGCAGTGAAAATGAAATCACTCCCACAGTCGATGCACTTCAGCACCTTGTCCTGAAATTCCATTGAGGATGGCTCCCTTCAGCCCGTTTCCGCGCGCCCACCCGCGGGGAAAGAACTGCGGTGGTTCACCGAAAATACAGGTTGTGTACTGCTCCCCCTCTGTATCGCCCCTTGGACTCGGCCCACCACGCACCCAGGAGGGGCGTGGGTTACTGACTATCGTGCTTTAATATGCCGGAAGAATGATGAGTATGAAATTCCCTGCTTGCAACTCAAGCCGGTGGGGGGCCAGACTGAGCAGAGCCGCCCCGGGAAGGAGCGGCTCTTTGCTGCGTTTAATCTGCTGCGTTTAATCTGCTGCGTTAGTCCTGCTCTTTGCGCGTCTTCTTGCGCGCTCGTTTGCGGGCGAGAGCGGCCTTCACGCGCTTTTTCTCGCCGGGCTTCAGGTAGAAGGAGTGGCGCTTAACCTCCTTGATAATGTCTTCCTGTTGCACCTTCCGCTTGAAACGTCGCAGAGCGTTCTCGAGGGATTCTCCCTCTTGCAGTCTTACTTCTGCCAAACTGACACACCCCCAAACCCGTCCGGATGGACCGAATAGTTATTACAAGGATTTGACTGCAAGTCAAGTAGATGCGGGGAAATATGTAAATCGACTGGAGCAGAATGGGAATAGTGGATCATTTTGAGACGATTGGAGCGGGATGCGGCCCATGTAACGGTCCCTCGAAACACAAGGTCCCTCCACTGCGCGGGCCCTTCCCTTCGGGAGGGCCAGCTGCGGTCGGGATGACAAGGTGAAAACCGGGATGACCGTCGTAGCTCATGACATGAATTCTCAGAATATGAGCTTCAGGGCTAGCTGGATTTGCCGGGGGGCGAAGGCGGCGTTGGGCTTGGTGAAGGCGCCGGGCAACTCGTAGTAGCCGGGGTAGGGGGCGATATTGGTCGTGACATAGCTTTGAACGAACGTGCTGGCCGAGGAGACCAGGCCGTTCGAGGTGATGGTGACCCGCTGGTTATCGCGGTTGAACAGGTTGAAGGATTCTGCGGTGAGTCCGAGTTTGCAGCGTTCGTGCAGGCGGAGAGTTTTGCCGAGGCGAAGATCGGCTGTGGCGTAGTCGGGTCCGGTGAAGGCGTTGCGGCTGTAGCCGGGCAGGCGGTCGTTCAGGTCGTTGCCATCCTGGTTGGGATCGCCGTCGACGGTGGCGGTGAAGGGACGGCCGCTGCCGTAGTTCACGACCGAAGAAATTTTCCAGTCGTTGAAGGCATGGCCGAGAAGTTCGTGTCCGCGATGGAACGGGCGCGGCTCGACGGAGAAAGCGGCGACCAGGCGCTGGCGCTGGTCGGTGACACTGGGTCCGCGCTCGGCGCTGGGCGCGTAGGAGTTCTGCACGGTAGCGGGTTGACCGGCGACCAGGGCGTCCTGGCCGTCGTCGATGGCATGGGCGTAGGTGTAGGAGAGGCGCAGATAGGTCCCGCGAGTGACCTGGCGGTTGATGGAAAGCGTAGCCCCGTTGTAGTAGCTGGAGGCGGCGCTCTGGAATTCGTCGATGGCGCCGAGTTGGGCGATGGGGCGTCCGAGAGGATTGATGCAGGGGGGAAATGGGCAGGTCAGCGACTGCGTGAACTGCCAACTGGCGAAGGAATCGACGGTGTAGAAGCCGCCCTGAAAGATGGATCCGGTGGAGTCGAAGATCGGGTAAGTCAAGGCGGTGGGCGGGGGAAGGTTGACGTCGAGAGCGCGGATCAGGTGCTCACCGCGCACACTGAGGAATGAGAGCGCGATGGTGGTGTGTCCGGCCACTTCTTTTTCGAACGTCAGGCTGGCTTGCTGTACGCGCGGGGTCACGAAGTTGGGAGCGAAGGCGGAAACCTCGTTCGTGACACCCTGGGAGAATCCCGCGGGCAACGAGCACGAGGCGGCCACGAGCGGACAAGTTACCAGCGGATTGGGGTAGGTGGGAAAAACCTGGTGGTCGTAGTAATCGGTATTGTTGAGGAAGACTTGTGCGTCGGTGATGCCGTTTTCGGTCTGGACGGTCGAGTTATAGATCTGCGGGATGCGCACGAAAAAAATGCCGTATCCGGCGCGAACCACGAGGGGGCGAGTCTTGCCGAAAGAATAGGCCAGTCCGGCGCGCGGGGCGAAGTTGTAGGGCTGGAACGGGACCCTGCCCGACGGTGGAAACAGGGGGTTCGAGAGCAGTCCAGCGCTCGTGAAAGTTTGCAGATCCCAGCGAACGCCGAGATTGACGGCAAGCCGGTCGGTGACGCGCAGAGTGTCTTGCGCGAAGGCCGCGTATTCGTTTGTGTTTGGATTCGAGGCAGCTCCGCCGAAGCTTTGCAGATAGTAGTGCGGCACCTGGTGGGCGTAGGCGCGTAGGGGCGTGAGTTCGAGCCCGGCTTCCTGCGGGTCGAAAGTATAAGGGTCGACTTTGAGGGGATAGAAAAGGTATTCACCGCTCTGCTGGCTGGGGAAAAAATCGTAGAGCCAGGTGATGAGGCCGTCGCCGCCGAACTTCCACGAATTGCGCGAGCCTTCGAGGCTGATGGTTTCGGCCAGGTGCAGGCGATGCTCGCGGGTCTGGCGGGGCAGAAGGTCGGAGCGTCCGATGCCGTCAAGGATGTTGGGAATCTTGATCAACACGTTGCTGGTGTTGCTGTAGGACTGCTGCAGGTCGCGCGAGAACTGGGCGCGGAGATGGCTGATCCAGCGCGGAGAAAGATTGCTGATGAGCGAGAGGCTGGCGGTTTCGGTGGAGACGAGTTCTTCGCCGTTGTCGCTGATCGAATCGTAGGTGACGGGGCTGGCGGGGTCGAGGAACACGTTGTTGGCTCCCCAGTAGCGCGTGGTATTAACCTTGAGTGCAAGTTGGTTGCGCGGTGTGAGATTGATGTCGAGCTTGGAGTAAGAGGTATCGCCGATTTGCGCGGCCGGATATTCGCCGGCCAGGGAAGTAAGTTGCGCGGCAGCGGCGAAGACCAGGGCTTGATCGCTGGGTTCGTAGTCTCCGGGGGTGTAGGAGCCGGTGCCGGGCTCGGGAATCACCTGCGAGCTGCCATTCAGGAATTCGACGACATTGGGCGAGTGGAAGATGTGTTGATCGAATCCGGCGAAGAAAAAAATCTTGTTGCGCTTGAGCGGGCCGCCGATGGTGCCTCCAAACTGCTGCTGGCGGTTGTGTGGCTTGAATGCCAAAAAAGCGTCAGTCGCGCCGAGAGAGCTGTCGCGGAGATGGTAGAACGCCGTGCCGTGAAGGTGATTGGAACCGGACTTGGTCACGACGTTGACGACGGCTCCGCCGGAGCGTCCCTGCTCGGCGCCATAGGAGTTGGAGGAGACGCGGAACTCCTGCACAACTTCAGTAGAAATTTCATAGGGAGCGCGATCGCGTCCGCGGGGCTGGGCAAAAAAGGCGTTGTTGAAGTCGCCGCCGTCGACTAGAAAGCTGTTCTGGAATCCGCGAATGCCGCCGAACGAGAGATCGCCGTTGGTGGAGGAGTTGAGGCTGCGCGGATCCTGGGTGACGCCGGGAGAGAACAGGGCCAGATCGGAGAAGCGACGGCCGTTGAGGGGAAAATCGCTCAGGGCGCGTTCGTCGAGCAGCGTGGAGACGGCGCTGGGCTGGGTTTCGACCAGGGCGGGCGCGCCGGAAACCGTGACATTCTCGTGGACACCGGCGACGGAGAGACGGAACTCGAGCGCGGCAGCGCCGCCGACATCGACGTGCAACTGGGGGCTGACTTGAGGAGACATCCCGGCCGCAACGGCGCGAGTGGAGTAGTCGCCGGGCGGAAGAAGTTCGAGTGCGAAACCGCCTTGGGCATCGCTGGTGGCGGAGTATCGCATGCCGGTCGCGGTGTTGACCACGACGATCGATGCCTGCGGAATGCGGCCGCCCGTAGAGTCGAAGATGGTCCCGCGGATGGCCCCGGTGGCGGAATCCTGGGCGTTGAGGCCCATGGGCAGCATGGCCATAAGGAAGATGAGAGTCCGGTACGAATACGAACGCATCGCAGACATAAGGTCGCCCCTGCATGCAGGATCGCTTCTCGTGAGATCAGATCTCGCGAGATCAGCTCGGAGGGACGGCCCGACGCGCGTTACCGGACGCGAGACGGGAAGCTCCGTGGAGAAGTGCCGGAGGGCGCATCATCTAGGGGACTAGAAATGCGCGGCCGGAAAGCTGCTCCGCGGAATATTTGGAACCCAAGATTTGTATAGCATGGGAGGTGCGAAGAACTCTGTGATGTAGGCCGAACTCTTTTGGAATCGTTCCCGGAGTGGGAATGGAAAATCTCAACTACAGGGGAAACGGAGACTCACCGAGGAAAATCTGGGGATTCATTGACTGCTCGCCCGAGGGCTCAGGGTCTTACGCCGGAGCGCGCTCTCGTGGTATTTTCAGTTTCCTTTCGAAACCATGATTCAAGCCGAAGTTATGACTCAAGCCTGAATATGATTCGCTCTTATAAAGGTGTGCAGCCGGTAATTCCGGCGACCTGTTACGTCGACGACTCGGCCCAGATTATTGGCGACGTAGTGCTGGGCGAGCACGCTTCGGTGTGGATGAACGCCGTAGTCCGCGGCGACGTGCACGAGATTCGAATTGGCGCTTACTCCAATGTGCAGGACAACAGCGTGCTGCACGGCATGAAACAGCAGTGGGGGGTTTACCTGGGCGAGTACGTCACGGTGGGGCATTCGGTCACGCTGCACGGTTGCGTGATTGAAGATCGCTGCCTGATCGGGATGGGAACGATAATTTTGAATGGCGCGAGGGTTGGGGCGGGATCGATTATCGCCGCAGGCACGCTGATTCCGGAGGGTACCGTGGTCGAGCCGGGATCGTTGTGGATGGGGTCTCCGGGAAAATTCCGGCGCAAGCTGGAAGCGGCGGAGCAGGAGACGATTATGCGGTATGCGCGGAATTATCTTGGTTATAAAGACGAGTATTTGAAGGAGCGAGCCGTACCGAGTATCGAGTAGCGAGCAACATGAATTGTCATCCTGAGCGGAGTGCGAAGGTAAGCAGCACTTTAGAATTGTCATCGTGAGCGGAGCAGGACGGTGAGCAAAGCGAACCGGCCTGCGGAGTCGAGGGACCCCGAGTTGGCTCGTACCCTCGCCAAGCCTGGCAAGGCGTTCTCATCATGCCTTCGATGACTTGAGTTTTGTGGAGGACGCTCCCGGGCGGGGTTGAGGCGAGGTCGAGGGGCACGGGGTCCTTCGACTGCGCGAGCTCATTCGAGCTCGCTTCGCTCAGGATGACAGATTGAGAAGAAAGACTGGAAAGAAGAATGATTAAAGCGGTGCGAGGGACGCGCGATTTGCTGCCGCCGGAAACGGCGCTGTGGAATTTTGTGGAGGCGGCGGTGCGGGATGTTTTCCGCGCCTACAACTTCCAGGAGATCCGCACGCCGATTTTCGAGTCGACGGAATTGTTCGCGCGCGGCGTTGGAGACGACACCGACATCGTCACCAAGGAAATGTATACATGGGACGACAAGGCCCGCGCGGCGTCAGAAAAAGGACAGTCCCTTACGCTTCGGCCGGAAAACACGGCCGGTGTGGTTCGCGCATACATTGAGAATCACATGTGGGATCGCGGGCTAAACAAGGTCTATTACATTGGCCCGCAATTCCGTCGTGAGCGCCCGGCCAAGGGGCGGTACCGGCAGTTTTATCAGATCGGCGCGGAAGTGATTGGGCCAGCATCGGCGGGGAGCGAGTCTCCCGCGCGCGACGCCGAACTGCTAGAGATGCTGGCCACGTTGCTGGACCGGCTGGGCATCACGGATTGGAATCTGGAGTTAAATTCTGTCGGCTGTCCGAATGACCGGGCGGCGTTTAATGAGGCGTTGCGCAAGGCTCTTGATCCGGTCAAGGACAAGATGTGCGGCGACTGCCAGCGGCGGGCGGTGACCAATCCGCTGCGCGTGTTTGACTGCAAGGTGCCGGAGGATCAGCCGATCATCGAGACGCTGCCGCGCATCAGCCAGTTTCTGGATGAAGGCTGCCGCACGCATTTTGAGGCCGTGCAGGCGATTCTGCGGTCGGTGGGTGTCGAGTTTCATATCAACGACCGCTTGGTGCGAGGACTCGACTACTACACGCGGACGGCGTTCGAGTTCACCCACGGGGCGCTGGGAGCGCAGAACGCGATCCTCGGCGGCGGGCGCTATGACGGGCTGTCGGAGGCCCTGGGCGGGCCGGCAGCTCCTGGGATTGGTTTTGCGATTGGGGAAGACCGGCTGGTGATGTCGCTGAAACAGACGGCCGAAAACGTGCTGCGCAAGCCGGATGTGTATGTGGCTCCGATGGCGGGGATGAATGCCGAGGCGGCGAAGTTGGCGCGGGAGTTGCGAAGGCACGATCTGGTAGTCGAGTTAGGGGATGACAGCTTCCGGCTGAAGAAATCTTTTGAGGCGGCTACCAAGGCGGGGGCGAAGTACATTCTGATCGTCGGCGAGAATGAAGTGATGGCCAAGGCCTTCACGCTCAAGAACCTGGCGACCGGCGAGCAGGTATCGGTTCCATGGGCTGAACTGGCGGCGAGAATTCGTGGAGCATGAAGCCGCAGTCGACCTGACGAGAAAACAGCAGGTTCCTCGTCGCTTCGCTTCTCGGAATGACAAACCTCGGGTGACAAGCCGCAGGAGCTTGCCATTAGCGGAATAACAAAGTTTCGTAAAGGCATCGCTCTACAGCGTGACCATTTGCTTCTTCGAGAGTCTGAGTAAGGAGGCGGGAATGAAATATGGATTCATAGTGATCATGATGCTGCTGGGTTGCGGGTTAGCGGTCGCCGGGCAGGCGAATGCACCGGCCAAGCCGCTGACTCCGCTGGAGCAAACGCTCGTGGCCGCGGAAAAGAGTTTCATTGAGGCGGCGAAGAAGGGCGACGCGGCTTTTTTCAAGCGCACGCTCGCCGACGATTTTACCTGGGTCGACTTCGCGGGCGAACTGGCGGATCGTCAGGACATGATTGACGGCATGTCCGGCGGCGGGTTCGATGTGCTGGCTTACGACATGAAGGTCGTCCCGGTGAGCGACGGGGTCGCAATCGTGACGTATAACGTGGTGCTGCGGGTTCCGCCGTCAGAAGATCAGGGGCCTCCGCCGCGATATCAGCATTTCAGCACTACCTGGGTGAAGCAGGGCGATGTGTGGAAGATGAGGTTCCAGCAAATGACGGTGGCGCATTACGGAGATTGGTAGGAATCACAATTGTTGATTGTTGATTGTTGATTTCTGATTGTGGATAGAAACATCGACCAGGAGAAATGTTTGACGGGCGGCTTGGCTTGAGTCTAATATCTCGCCGCAACCGGCAAGAATGTTTTCAATCAGCAATTAACAATCAACAATCAGAAAAACAACAATGAATTGCGAGGCATGTGATGAAAAACACAGGAATGATTTTGGCGGCGTGGCTGGTGCTGGCAGCGGCCGCGATGGCGCAAATGGAGATGCCGAAGCCGGGGCCCGAACATAAGAAGCTCGACATGTTCGCCGGTTCGTGGACGCTGGACGGCGACATGAAGCCGGGCGCGATGGGTCCGGGCGGCAAGACGACCGAAACCGAGAAGTGCGAATGGATGGAGGGCGGATTCTTCCTCGTCTGCCATACCGACTACAAGACCACAATGGGGGACGGATCCGGCCTCTCGATCATGGGCTACTCCGCCGAGGATAAGGCCTACAGCTACCGCGAGTTCAATAGCTGGGGAGAATTCACCTACTCCAAGGGGACGCTCGATGGCGATACGTGGACCTGGATCAACGACTTTAAGGAAGGCAACATGATTAAGGGGCGGTTCACCATGAAGGTTACTTCGCCGACCTCGTACAACTTCTCGTACGAAGCATCGCCGGATGGAACCAAGTGGACGCTGGTCATGGACGGGAAGGCGACCAAGGCCAAGTAATCGCGGACATTGGCAAACATGGATCTTAAGACCATTCTGATTTCGACTCTCTTTCTGCTTGCAGCTTCCGCCTGGGCGCAGATTGCGCCCGCGCCCGGCCCGGAAGTAAGGAGACTCGATTACTTCGTGGGCACGTGGGCGGTGGAAGGGACGATCGCGCCAGGCCCGTGGGGAGCGGGCGGAAAATTCAGTTCGACCGACACCTCGGAGTGGATGGCGGGCAAGTTCTTCGTGGAGGGTCACGCGGACTACAAGATGCCTCCGGAACTGGGTGGCGACGGCAAAGCAGTTTCGTACATGGGTTACAACGCGGACGAGAACCTCTATACCTACAACGAATTCAACAGCCAGGGCCGGCGCGAGAATTCGAGGGGCACGGTCAGCGCCGATACCTGGACGTGGACCAGCACGCAGAACTACGGCGGGCAGGAGATCAAACAGAAGATGACGATCAAAGTGCTGACGGCGGCAAGCTACAGTCTGAAGTTCGAAGTATCGACCGATGGCACCAATTGGATGCCGTTCATGGAGGCGAAAGCCGCGAGGAAGTAGGGATGCCTTGGCAGGCATGGAAGGGCTTCAGCCGTGATGGCTGGAGCCTTTTTGTTTAGCGCTCGGACATGGAGAAATTCGCATAAGGTGCCTCAGGGGCTAAAGCCCGCATCGAAGCAAGAGCTTTATCGCAGCGTTGAAAGCGCTGCGCCACCCAAAACCGGCCAAGCTAAACCGGGCAAGCTAAATTACTGTACATGAGTTGCTCAAATCCAGAGTCGTTCGGCAACTTTGCGGGCAGGCTGTTCGGTTCGGCAGCTTGGTCAGACAGGGTGCTGTAGTACGATTGCGGCTAGGGCGGTGTCATGAAAACGATCCACTTCATCTTTATCTTTATTTTTGCGCTGGCGCTGGGATTCGGGGCGCCGGCCCTTTCGGCGAAATTGCAGGCGCAGGAGGCGAAGCCCGCCGGGGATGCCAGCTCGAAGCCCGCCGAAGCGGCTGCGGCTCCGGGACAGGCCGCGAAAAGTGGGCAGGCCTATTCGGGCATGTACGCATTTCTAAAAGAGGGCGAGTTTGTCCAGGTGACGGTGGAGGATACGGGCCACGTCACCGGATTCATTTCGCGATTCGCCGACGGAGAAAGCGACAAGGGAGGGTTCCTGGATCAGTTTTTCAAGACGGCCAAGCTGGAGGGAAATAAGTTGAGCTTCACGACCGAGATGGTCCGCGGGGTGACGTTTGACTTTAAGGGAACGGTCGAGCGCGGCGAAGGGAAGAATCCGGGGGATGAAGCTTATTTCGTGCTCAAAGGCACGTTGACCGAGAATGCGAGCGACGCGAACAAGAAAGTTACGTCGCACTCGCAGGATGTTGTTTTCAAAATGTTTCCGCAGGATGCCGTGCCTGCTGCCGCCGAAAAGAAGTAGGGACACGGTCGCCCGCTCGGAAGCGAAGTCCCCCCCAGAGGCTAAAGCCCGCATATTTTGTGTGCCTTAACGGCACGGCTGAAGCCGTGCCCTACCCTGTCTCTTTTCTGTCCTGCACCCCGCGGATCTGCAAGGCGCGGAGCGCCACGTACATTCCTAATCTGACTGATTGCTATTGCTATTGCCCAGCGCGGATGGGAGACAGGCTCAGGCGGCCTGGGGCTTTCTTGCGGGCGCCTTCGGCGCCGTAGACCAGGTCGGGGCTGCCGCTGGAAATATTGGAGGCTTCGGCCAGGGTCGCGGCCAGAGCACGGTAGGAGCGGCTGATCTCCAAGCCTTCCTGCAGGACAACCGGCGTGCCCTGGTCGATGGAAGGCGCGACGGCATGGAAAGCATTGGGGACCTTCCACAATACTTTGCAGTTGGTGACCTGCTGAACGTCGTCTTCGGTGAAGCCGGGAATCTTCTTGTAGCGATTCAGGACAATGCGCAGCCGGTCGCGGCCGCTGCCTTCCTCAAGGAAGGCGTGAATGCGTCCGGCGCTCCACAGCGAAACCACATCGGTCTGCGCGACCACCAGCACGGCGTTGGAAAGATCAGAAAGGAGGCGCGTGGTTGCGTCGAGACGGCTGGAGGCGTCGACGATCACGAAGCGGTAGTGATTGACCAGCAGATCGAACAGGCGCGCCAGCTCGCCCGGCGTGGGATCGGTCGGATAGGGCTGTTGCGGCCCGGCCAGAAGATGCAGGCCCTCCTTGGTCGGGGTCATGAGGCCATCGAGCAAAGAGCCGTCGAGGCGGTGCAGGTTCTGCAGCGCATCGAGTACGCCAAACTGCGGCCGCAGGTTGAGGTGCAGGGCGGCATGCCCTATCGTAGCGAAGTCGACGAGAACGACATCCCCATGAGATTGCTGCAACGCCATGGCGGTGTTGACGGCGGCGGTGGTGCAGCCCGCGCCGCCCTTGGCGCTGAGGAACGTAAATACCCGCGCCTTGCCCTCGCCGCCGAGGCTGCGCGTGCGGGCGGAACTGAAGCGGGTGAGAGCTTCGAGCAGGGGCTCGAACCCAGCCGAGTCGTCCAGATACTCGCCGGCGCCCGCGCGCATGCTGGCCACAATGCTGGCGGGATGCGACATGTCGCCGTTGGCGAAGATTCCGATCTGCTGGGTGGTGGAGCGAATCAATTCGATGGTGCGGATGGCGCGCTGGGAATCCTGCGTGGGAATGTTGACGATGACAACTTCGGCGCGCGAATCCTGTAGCTGGCGCAGGATGGAGTCGGTGGGTCCGGCGGGAAACCCGACGTGGCTGAATACCGCCTGGCCCAGACGCGTCGCTTCCAGACGACTTTGCAGCGCAGATAAATGGTCCTGGTCCTCGGTCAGGAGGGCGACGGCGATGCCATGCATAACGCGGTTCTCGCTGATTTCTTTCGGTGTCTGCATGTTAGAAAGAGAACCTGCTCTCCGCCAAGTGACCTGGTAACCCGACCAAGATTCCTTCTTCGCAATCCTCGCGATAATCAACGCAACTCAAGTGATCTACATCTGGGGGGAAAACTCAAACGGTAGAAAACTCAGGGTTGTCTGCCTTCGTTAGCTGACATTGTAAGCCAGGACTGCAAAGTTGAAAAGACGGTTGGGCGCGGCTGCTTGAAATCAAGCCAACTCGGAAGGATGGGAACGTCCCAGAGAGGAGAATCGGGTTGCAACTAGCCCAGCACTGGGCGGGCGGAGGACTGATCCAGGCGACGGTCGTCTTCGGGGTGGGGGTCGTGGTGGGGATGAAGGGCCGAAACCCTGGGGAAGCTGGCGGAAGACTCCGAGGAGTCGGCCAGGTATTCGTAGCCTTCAAAGCGCACGGCGACGCCGATTTTGGTTTCGGCCAAGGCCGATCCCGAAGCATCGTGGCTGGCAGGACGAACCACGCGCAACACGCGGCCGCGGCAGCGTACCGGCATATTCTCGCCCAGCGTGATCTCGGAGGGCATCCGTAACGAAAGCTCGATTTCGCAGCCTTCGGTGACGGGCGCGTCGGTGAAAAAGAAAACTCCGCGCGAACTCAGATCCTGGGTAAATCCCACGCCTTCGATCGAGGTTCCAGGCTGGCGTAGCGCGAGCGGCAGAAGGTACGGGAACCGCTGTCCGACACGGCGTTCAATCCCCACTGCAGGAGTGGTCATAGTAGCTTCCTTTGCCGAATCGCCACAAGCGCAGGCGATACTTTAGCGCACCGCGGGCGGGAAGAAAAGTTCCAAATTCGCTACCGAGAAAAATATTCCCAAATTGGTCATTCGCTGACACTTGGAAGCCTTTTGGGAGTGCGCTCCAGCCGCCGCAGCGGCTCAACCTGTGGAAAAGTCGAACGTCTGGAGGCGTCTGGGGCTGTGCGGGCGAAAACTCGCTCACGATATAGTTAGTAAAGATGGCCTTAAGTCATCCAAAGAAACGACCGTGGCAGATTTGAAGATTTCTATCCAAGATAATGGACCCCAGCAGAATGCACCTGCGGCGCCCGAGAGCAGCGCATCGCGCTGGCAGGCGGCCGGACGCGCGCTGCGGCATCGCAACTTTCAGCTTTTTTTCAGCGGACAACTGATTTCTCTGATCGGCACCTGGATGCAGACCGTGGCCCAGTCATGGCTGGTCTACCGGCTCACCGGCTCGGGATTGAAGTTGGGAGCGGTGGGGTTTGCCAGCCAGATTCCCGTATTTTTGTTTGCACCCCTGGGCGGGATTGTGGCCGACCGCAGCAACCGCCGCCACGTGGTCATCGGCACCCAGATCGCTTCCATGCTGCTGGCGTTCGTGCTGGCGGCGTTGACTCTCACCCACCGAGTGCAGGTCTGGCACGTGTTCGTTCTGGCGGCTTTGCTCGGCGTGGTGAACGCGTTTGATATCCCCGGACGGCAGTCGTTTCTGGTCGACATGGTCGGCAAGGAAGACTTGATGAATGCCATCGCTCTGAATTCTTCCATGTTCAACGGCGCGCGGGTGATTGGACCGGCGATCGCGGGCTTTACGGTGGCGCGGCTAGGCGAAGGCTGGTGTTTTTTTGCCAACGGGGTGAGTTACATCGCGGTCATCGCCGGCCTGATGTTGATGAACGTGCATGCTCCCGCGCGGATTTCCTCCAAGAGTTCGCCGCTGGAGCACATCATTGAAGGCTTTCGATTCGTCAATCGCACGGCGCCCATTCGAGCCCTGATGGTGCTGCTGGGTTTGGTGAGCGTGGTGGGCATGCCGTACGCCGTGCTGATGCCGATTTTTGCGGACCGGATTTTGCACCACGGGGGGCAGGAATTCGCGTCCTTGATCGGCTCGCACGATCTGGGCGCGGTCCGGCTGGGCATTCTGATGGGGGCCGCGGGAATAGGCGCATTGCTGGGCGCACTGACGCTGGCCATGCGATCGGGCGTAAAGGGCCTGGCACGGTGGATCTCGGTTTGCTGCGCCGGGTTTGGCATCAGCCTGATGCTGTTCTCGTTTTCGAAATCGTTCTGGCTGTCGGTAGCGCTGCTGCTGCCGGTGGGATATTTCATCATGCTGCAGATGGCGTCGTCGAACACGCTGATCCAGGTGATGGTGCCGGACGCGCTGCGCGGCCGGACCATGGCCGTCTATTCGATGATGTTCATGGGGATGGGACCGGTCGGAGCGCTGCTGGGCGGAGCACTGTCGGACCGCCTGGGCGCGCCGCTCACGGTCGCGATCGGCGGATTCGCCTCGGTGATGGGAGCGTGGTGGTTCGCCGTGCAACTGCCGAAGATTCGCGTAGAAGCGCGGCAGCTGATCATCGCGCAATCTATGGCCGGCGGAGAACCGTCGGAGGAGATGACGGCGCCAGTGGCGGACGAATAGCGCAGCGAGTCGTTACCCGGTCCGAATGGAAAGCCGATGCGGCGCTAGTTGGTGCAAAATCTGACGATTTCCATCTTGATTCCTTCTGGACCGTGCGCGGTACTGGATTAGCATCCGCCGCTAGTTGTGATTCCAGTGTTGTAGAACGTATTTGCTCCGGTGAATGACGCCGGAACACTCCCCAGTCCGGTGGTAACTCCATTGATGGTATTACCGCTGACTGTATTGGCCGTGCAGTTGAACTCGATTCCGACTGAGCCTCCAGTAATGGTGTTGCTTTTCACGGTCGCGTCAGTCACACCGGTCGCAAAGTAGATACCGTAGCCACCGCTATTCAATATGTGGTTGGAAGCGATAGTTCCCGCATCGTAAAGATATACGCCCCACTCGGCGCCCTGAATCGTGTTGTCCGAGACATCGGGTGCCCCATTGACCGAAATCCCAACTCCGTTTGCGGGGCCAATCACTGTGTTCCCGGACACCGTCGCCGAAGAGGAGGTCAAAATACCGACACTGTTTTCAACTACATTAAGCGCGTTGCCCGAAATGCTACCCGTCAGGCCGGGACATGGGAGAAATATGCCGTACTCGCTGCCTGCGATGTTGTTGCTCTTGATTGAGGCACTCAGCGTGGACGGCGACTCTTCGCTACAGGCGTAAATGCCGGTAACGCCGGCGGCACTGGTGTAGCTGTTTTCGATGGTGACAGATTTGGTGGCACCGGGCCCATTTTCAGCTCCGATTCCGATACCCAACGGGTTACAGTTTTGATTGCGGGCCTCTACCCCATTCACCGTCCCTGAAGAGCCGCTGCTGTAGAAGATCCCGAAGTAGAAGGTGTCGGACGGACAGTTCGAACTTTCTGCGGTCCCGTCGACGGTGATGTTGCTTATCGTTACTGGGCCGGCAGTTACCTGGACCTGCGCCCCGACCGAACTAAAGTAAATGCTGGAGGTCGGCGTCAGCCCCGTGCTGGGCATAGCGATCACCACCTGAGACTGGCCACCATAGTTGACGCCTCGCAGGGTCACTGGCTGGGAAATGACAACCTGTTCGGGGTAGGTTCCGGGACAGACGTTAATGGTGGAACCTGCGGGCACCTGGGTGACCGCATCCTGGATGGTGATAAAAATGGAATAGTCGGTCTTGTTGTTCGTGCAGAGCAAGGTCGGTTGGTGCGTAACATAATAGGTAACCGCGACCAGGGGTTGGGCACCAAGAATCAGCACCAGGAACGACAGAGCAACATGCAATCGCCGCATAAGGACATTCCTCCTCAGAACCACTGTGACTTCCTGCCGCTACTGAGGAAATCGGAAATGGCATGCAAAAGACGACAGGTCAGGCAAAATTTTCTTTTGCAGCGGGGGAACCGGTAAATCAGGCTGAGGCAGCCATGCCTTGCCGTAGCGAGGGGCGTCCCACGGATGTGGTCTAAGGCCCCGCCGCGGGGTCTATAATTCTGCGCCATGAAGGCTTCTCTGGTCCGAGCGCTCTCTCTCCTTTTGGTCTTCTTGGCTTTCAACGCAGCTGTCCTGGCTCAGAGCGGGACTACCGATCCGCTGGCGCCCACCCAAGGCATCAAGTCCGCCGCTGAGATTGATCACGAGTGGCAGGCCGCGGTGTCGAAGTACGACGGCGCTCGCGCCGCGCTCCTGCGCGAAGTCGAACGCCAGGATAACGACGGTCCGTACCGCGCCGACTGGGAAACGCTGCGCAAGTTTGAGATTCCGCAGTGGTATAAGGACGCGAAATTCGGCATCTTCATTCACTGGGGAGTGTTCGCGGTCCCGGGCGCGATGAATGAATGGTATCCGCGCAACATGTATCAGCCCAAGGATCCGGCGTTTCAGGAGCATCTGAAGCGCTACGGGCCGCAGGATAAATTTGGCTATAAAGATCTCGTCCCGCTGTTCAAGGCGGAGAAATGGGATCCGGCGGACTGGGCGCGGCTTTTCAAGCAGGCGGGCGCGCGTTACGTGGTTCCGGTTGCCGAGCATCACGACGGCTTCTCGCTATATGACTCGGGCTTGTCGGACTGGACTGCGGTGAAGATGGGGCCGGAGCGCGACGTGATTGGCGACTTGGCAAAAGCGGTCCGGGCCGAGGGACTGCACTTAGGATTGTCTTCGCATCGCGCCGAGCACGATTTCTTTTTCGACGGCGGCCGCACGTTTCACTCGGATGTGAACGATCCGAAATACGCTTCGCTCTACGGCCCGGCCCATGCCTGGCTGTCGGAACCTGGGGGGATGTTGAATGACTGGACCTACGTGAGTCCAGAGTACGCCAACGATTGGTTGGCTCGGGCGACGGAGATTGTCCAGAAATATCATCCGGAGGTGATGTATTTCGACTGGTGGATCGGCCAGCCGAACTTCCGCCCGAACGTCACCAAATTCGCCGCGTTCTATTACAACTATGCCGCGAAGCACGGCATCGCGGGCGTGATCA
This sequence comes from uncultured Acidobacteriota bacterium, assembly GCA_963800405.1. Classification (GTDB taxonomy): domain Bacteria; phylum Acidobacteriota; class Terriglobia; order Terriglobales; family Acidobacteriaceae; genus Sulfotelmatobacter. The sequence goes on along the minus strand of CAWDBW010000005.1, from coordinate 225,261 downwards.
ACATGAAGGAATACGCGCTCGACTGGCATGCCGGCGCACGCGACTTCGAGCGTGGCATGAAGGAAGGCATTGAAGCCGAGCACTGGCAGACCGATACGTCCATCAGCAATATTTCGTGGGGCTACGTGGAGCACGATCAGTTCAAGACGCCGGAATTCGTCGTGCATCAACTGATCGACATCGTGAGCAAGAACGGAAACCTGCTGCTGAATATTGGGCCACGGCCGGATGGAACGATTCCCGACGAAGTGCGCAACACGCTGCTCGAAATTGGCGGCTGGCTCAAGCAAAATGGCGAGGCCATTTACGACACTACTCCGTGGACGGTATACGGCGAGGGGCCGACGAAGATTCAGCCGGGGTTTGGACATGATCAGGATACGAAACCGTACACCGCGGAAGATTTTCGTTTCACTCGCAAGGGGAACACGCTGTACGTGATTGGAAATCGGCGTGGCCGAGAATGGGCGGGCGGTGATTCACGCGCTCGGAGCCGCGCAACAAGCCAAGGGATTGCAGATTAAGAATATTGAATTGATTGGGAGCAGAGAGAAAGTGGAGTGGCACCAGAGCGACGACGCGGTGCAGGCGCGGTTGCCGGGGTCGGCTCCGGGAAAATATGCCTATGTGTTGAAAGTTACGCTGGGGCCGTAGAACGCATGCCTGCAGGTACCCCAGGGGCTAAAGCCCTGACCGACAAGAGAAACTCTGTCGCAGCGCTGAAAGCGCTGCGCCACCCAAAAGCAATATTGAATCTACAAGCTGCGGAAGCGCTCTTTCACTTCGCGGACGAAATCCACGAAGCGCGGCTGGGTGATGATCTGAGGATTCCAGCACAGGTCTCGCTCAATCAAATCATAAGTCTCGACGATATGCGAACCGGGCAAGGCATTGCCTTTCGCGTCATGGTCGCGGCCCATCAGCCAGAGGTGGTCGGAGACGGCGGCGGCGGCGGTAATGTCGTGGGTGACCACGATGATGGTATTGAGGTCATCCATATTGGAAACTTTTTGGATGAGCTCGCTGGTTTTTTCCAGCATGAGCAGGTCGAGGCCGCTGAACGGTTCGTCCATCAGCAGGAAATGATCGGAGCAGAGAATCTGCTGGATGATGGCGCAGCGCTGGCGCTGTCCGCCGGAGAGTTGCACCGGGTAGAGGCTCGCCTTATCGAGCAGATCAAACTCGGTCAGATATTGGACGACCTTGTCGCGCGCGGTCTTTTCGTCTTTTTCTTTCTGGTTGGCCGCGAGCAGCAGGTTCGACATCACGGTGCGATGCTCGAACAGAGGATAATCCTGGGCGACCACTCCCACTTCCCCGGCCCGCACCGGGCGGTCTAGGCCGTTGATGGTGACTCGGCCGGAGGTTGGCTTGTTCAATCCGGCGATGATGCGGAACAGTTGCGTCTTGCCGATGCCGCTGGGGCCGAGGAATCCCACGACCTGGCCTTGCACGCAATCGGGACGGATGATGTCTTTGATCTCCGCGCTGACGTGCTTGAGGATAGGACGGCCGTCGTATTCGAGCGAGACGTCCTCCACTTTCAGCAGCGTTTTTCCGTAGGTGTAGGAAACCATTTTTCTTGTTACTTCCGCTCCAATTACTTGCGTTCCAACGTTAAATCCGCGTACGGACAGAAAACCTCGCGCAGCAGTCCGATGCAGTAATCCTGCCCCAGGCCCAGCAACAGAATGGTCAGCTGAATGGCGAACACCGCGCTCAGATGAAAATGTTTATTCTGGTTGAGCAGCATGGCGCCCACGCCGCCTTCGGATCGCGAAATGCCTTCGACCATGGTCAACATCATCCATCCCATGGCCGCGTTCTGGCGGAGGACTTCGAAAGCTTTGTCGGCCTGGCCGATGATCACCACCTCGTAGACCACGCGCCACTCGCCCATGCGCAGGGTGCGCGCAAGATCGAACCTTTCTTTGGGAATGCTCGAGACCACCTCGGCCATCCCGGTAACAAAAAATACCGACACCGAAAAAACCAGCAGGTAGAGTTTGAGGGCGTGCCCGGTGCTGGCCATCAGGGTAAAGAAAAATGTCAGGCCCACCATGGAGAGAAAGCGCAGCTTGCTGAGCAAAGTAACGATCGGCCGAAAGAACGGGATGACCGTGAGGTAGGCCATGCCGAGCGAGAGCAGGGTGGCAAAAGCGATGGCTTCCAGATTCAGGATGAAGCTGGTGATGAGTTCGCCGCCCAGACCTTCCTGCCACATTTCGTTGAGCGCCTGGAAAACTTCTGTGGGCTTGGGCAGGAAAACGGTCGGCGAAAAAACCCAGATGAAAAAGAGCAGCAGCAGCTGGAATCCGACCATCCAGCGCACCGTTTGTTTCGAGATCACCTTGTTGGGTGAAAAAACCTCAATCGCATGATTCATCTGGGATGCCATGGGTAGCCCGGGATTCGTCGTTCATTCAAACCTTGTCATTTCGAGCGCAGCGAGAAACCTGCTTCTCCCTTGCTGCCAGCAAACAGCAGGTTTCCTTCGACTTCGCTCAGGACAGGCCCTCGTCGCTGCGCTCCTCGGAATGACAAGCTTCTCAATATGCGGCTTAGCTCCCAAGCAACGTGATTTCCACGCGGCGGTTCGCGGCCTTGCCAGCGCTCGTCTCGTTGGTGGCCACGGGATTCTGCGATCCGTGCCCGGCAATCTTGAAGCGGTTGTCGGGGAAGTTCCGCGGCGCGTGCTTCTGCAGCCAGTCTTTCACCGCAGCCGCACGTGCATCCGACAGCGCCTGATTGACTTGCTCGCTGCCGGTGTTGTCGGTGTAGCCGTCAACCTGAATGAACAAACCGGTAATGGCCAGAGAGTCTTTCAGCTCCGACATGGTGCGCACCCCTTCTTCGGTGAAGGTCGCCTTGCCAGTGTCGAAGTTGATGGAGTAAGAACGCTTCGAAACCACCGGCCCGGTTTCATTGGCGGCATATTGCGGCGCCTCCCCTTCCGCGCCGCCGCTGCTCATGCGCGCCTGCGCTCCCGTGATGTATGACTTGTCTTCAATGTCTTTCACGTCGGGAATGGGCGTGTCTTTGAACAACGCGGGATATTGCTGGGTCGCGATCTTACCGAACACCGTGTAGGTCGAGCGGAAGTTGTCGTTCGTGCCCGGCTCCAGGCCGAACAGAATCAGGTTGTCGGCGAGGTTGTTGACGGTCGAGCCGCCGAGGTCAACTTTCAATCCTTGCGCGTCGGTCTCGGTCACGCCTTTGTAGTACTTGTACCAGTAAGCCTCATCCTGGTCGGCATAAACTTTGGCGCTGATGGCCGAAGCTTTATGCAGCACCTGATCGAAGGCCTTGATCTGATCGCCGGCTTCGAACGTGGCCGCCAGAAGGCCTTCGAACTCGGCGCGATTGCGTTCGAAGAAGTTCTTGGGCCCGAGGATCACGGCGGGCATCTGCGAACGATATTGCTTCGAGCTAACGACCTTGACTAATCCGCCCTTGCCCTTGGCAATGGTTACGTCGCCCGGCGTCCAGGTCACGACCGCGTTCACGCAGACGTGCTTGGTTTCTCCCGTGAGATGTCCGTCTTTCACGACTTTGCGGTCATCGCACTTTCCGGCAACGTAATCTGCTGCGGCTACGTTGTAATCGGAGGCGTTGATCCAGTTGACCGCGTCGGGATCCCACGTCTTCTCATCGGGATTATTCTTGATGCCGTTGTCACCTTCCCACTTCTGCGCGATGTTCCAATCGCCGTCGCGGAGCACGCCCTCGACCAGCAGGCCTTTCGCGGCCTGCGGATTGCTCTTCACTTCCGGCGGCGCCATCAGCGAATCTTCACCGCGGCTGTAGCCGGTCGCGCCAATTACTTTCGCCTGGTAGTCGGGGCCAAGCTTCTTCAGTTGCGGGTTGATGGCAGCGAGGAATTGTCCCGAGCCGTCGCCCATGATGACCACGAAGTTCGCGCCGTTGGAGCATTGCGACGATCCGCTGGAAATCTCGCGGGCGCAGGCGATCAGGTCTTCCTGCATCTTGCCGGTGTCATCCTGACGAATGAGCATCAGGTTGACGCCGTGTTTTTCCATCAGCGAGCCTTTGGTCGTGCTGGCGCCGCCGTTGGCATAGATCAGATTCATCTGGGCGTTCCACTCCCAGATTTCACCGCGAATCAATGTCGCGGGTATGCTGGCGGCGGACGAGGTGGGAAGCGCGACCGGCTCGACGTTCTGCACCAGGGCATCTTTCACGTCGGGCAATGCAGCCTTTTCCGGCACCAGCGCCTTCATCACGCCGGGAGTGGGAATCCAGCCAAGCTCGGCGGCCTTGCGAAGTCCAAACACAAAGCCCACCACGATCAGGATGATCAGAATAATTTTAGGGCCGGTCTTTAAGTGTGCCATGTCTTGCGTTTCCTCCCGTGTACTACACTTCGTGAAAAGTTCGGTTGTGGTCTCTTCTCGTTTTTGTCGCAGCGGCTGTAGCGGCGAACCACAGCGGCTAAAGCCGTCTCCGATTCTGCATCCCTTACGGCGCGACTTGAAGCCGCGCCCTTTCAAACCTAGTTACTTGAACATGTCTCCGTAATCGCCCGCACTCTTCGCGGCCGGCGGAGCGTCCGCAGACTTGCCGGCCGGAACTGGCACTGGGGCGGCGGTTGCGCCCGGCAACAGGAATGCGGTGTCGGTGGCGCCCGACGTGAGCAGCTTCTGCTCGTAGGCGTCGAGTTTTTCCAGGGCGTCGGTCTCGACCGCGCCGTTTTCCAGGTCGATGGTGTCCATGAAGTTCTGCGCCAGGCGCTGGAAGTCTTCCATCTCGCCGAGTTTGCGGCCGGCTTCTTCGGCGAGATGCTCCATGGTCTGGTCGTAGAGTTCTTTCTCGTCGCCTGTGCCCTTGATGACAGCCAGCGCGGTGCGATAGGCGCGGAAGGCGGTGTTGATAGTCTTGTATTCGATTTCCGCTTGCTTGACTTCGTTGTCGGTGTCTTCGATGTAGAAATCGATGTGCACGGCCCACTTGCTGAGCAGGTCGTAAATATTCTGCAGCTTGTTGAGCAGTTGCTGATAGCTGAGATTGGACTTCTGTAGTCGCCCCGCCTGATTGGCCTTAGCTTTCATCTGCAGGGCCATGCGGAGCTGTTCATTCTGGTCCGCGGTGCTGGTGGCGATCTTCTTGGCGTGGGCTGCCAGCCGCATGTTCTCGCTGGCCAGAGCCGAGTTCTTATCGATGATATTTTTCAGATACTGAATCTGGCCGCTGACGTTCGAAATCTGCTGCGACATGACGTCGCGTCGCTTGCGCATCTGCGACAAGTGATCTTTCAGGATACCGATGGGATCGATGTCGATGATCAGCCCGGTTATGGCGCGCATCACCAGACGGAACAGCAGGCGCGTGCGGCTGCTGAAAACGACGAACAGAATCGCGCCCAGCATCAGGGCCAGCAGAACCATGTGCAGGGTATCGGCCAGCATGGAGACGATGAAGGGCACGATCTGGGCCCAGCCGTAAACCACGGCCGCCGCGGCCAGAGCGATGAAAATCATTCCGGTCTTGCCTTCGGGGCGCGACCAGAAAGACTTCAGTTCATCGCCAACATTCGCAGGAGTGGAAGGCGTTATGCTCATGGGGCTTTATCCTTAAATCAAATCTCTATCTTTGATCCCTAATCCCTATCCCTGGAGAAGGCTGACGTACTTGGCCTTCTCCTGATCGATTTCAAGCGCGCGCCGCTGCGCGGCGATGGTGAACTGCGATTCGGCGCGCTGAATCTTGCCCTGCGCGGCCACCAGTTCATTGGTCACGTCAGTGAGCCGCTGCTGCAGCTGCGCAATTTCTTTCTGCTTTTGCCCGATCGCGTCGGTAACTTCTTGCACCTTTTTCTGGCGATCGTCGATTTCGCGCTGCTTGGTCGCGGCTGCCGAGGCGGCGAACGATTCCTGCTCGTTCTGCAATGCGACCTTCAGCCCGTCGAAGGTGGCCAGAATTTTCTCCTGGGAAAGGCCCTCTTGCGCCTTCGCCTGCACCACCGCTGTCTTGAAGCGAGTGCGCTCATCGAGCGAGGCAATGGCCGATAGCGGATCGAGATATTTGTGGATCGTGGCGGCGACCTGCGTCGCATTGAAATTGGTTTTCGCCAGAATCCTCTGGTAGACGTGCTCGGTCTCTTCGCTCATCGGCTGCGTGCTCACGGGCGGCGCGCTCACCGGCTGATAAACCGGGCTGTCCGTGAAAGGCGTGGCTGGCGACGCGACAGGGGGCGCGGCTTCGGAGTGCGGCTGCGGATGCGCTTGCGCCTCGGGCTTGGGATCATCGTCCTCGATGATCGCATGCTTGATGCCGTCAAAGAATTTGTTGCTCATAGCAAACTCCTAACGTTATGTGCAGTGTTACGTACACTCCCGCCCAACAGTTCCCCGAGGACACGGCTCCTATGTTCGTTTGTCGGTATGTTACTGAAAACGATCGCCTCGGCATAGCCTTGCGTGGGATGGGTGCCTGCTCTACCAATACCTGCCTGCACCGCGGGCGGACCATCCCTGCGGCGTGGTACAGAGGATGCTATGTCCTCAAACGGGTGATGTCAACGGCAGGATTGGTGCGGAATATTGCACTTCGCAAAGCGAGTTTGCAGAGCAGCTACGGGTCGCGAGGGTACATACCTTTAAGGAACGAAACGTCCCCAGGGGCTGAAGCCCTCTTAAGAAGTAAGGAAGTCTTTTAACGCCGCGCTGAAAGCGCTGCGCCACCCAAAAACGATCTCGCGCCAAAAAACAATCTCGCGCCAAGACAATCTCGCCCCAAGAACAATCGCCACCTAGAAACAATCTCGCCTCAAAAACAATCCTGCCGAAATGTTCTAGTCCAAGCGCACCAGGAAAACTGCGCCTTCGGGAGTTTCGGTTTCGGCGGCCAGTTTTTCGGCGCGATCGCGGTCGTCGTCGAGCACGCGTATGCGGATCCACCAGTCTCCGGCCGGACTCGCGAAGCATAAGACCTGCGCCGTGTGATAACGGCGCTTGAGGTGATCGGCGAGTTTATTGGCGGCCGGTCCGTGGGGAAATCCGCCGATCTGAACGGCCCACTTGCCGGGCGAATCGGGAGATGCGGACTGCATCAGCTCGACTTTCACTTCGGCAACGCCCGGCTGCCAGACGTCGAGCTTGCGGGCGGCGGCGAGGGAAAGATCGAGCACGCGTCCGGGAATGAAGGGACCGCGGTCGGTGATGCGCACCAGCGCCGCGTGCCCGGTCTTGAGGTTGGTGACGCGCACGATGGAGCCCAGCGGATAAGTGCGGTGCGCGGCCGTCATGGCGTGCATGTTGTAGACTTCGCCGTTCGATCCGCGGCGGTTGTGGTAGGGCGGGCCGTACCAACTGGCGAGTCCGGTTTCGGTGGCGAGGGGCTTGGCGTTGGCGGGGAGAGTGGGCTCGGCAAGGTCGGCCTCTGCTGCTTCTTTTTCTTCTTTGGACTTTTCTTCTGCAGACTTGTCCTCTGCAGACTTGGCGGGTGCGTTTTCTTTTGCGGCTGGAACGTTGGCGGCCGGCTGCGACTCGGCCGGCTCGGTCGTTGTGGCCGGCGGCGGAGGCGGTGGGACGCTCACGTGCACCTGCTTAGGCTGGCCGCAGCCGCTCAGCAAAAGAATCGCGATAAGAACAATCAGTAGCATAGCTACGCGGACGAATTTGGCGCGGCGGCGTGGCTTGACTGTCAACTGACTGCTGAACTCGGCTACTTGGGCGGGTGGTGGTGGTGCTGCTCCATGTAGTCGGCAAACTCCGCAAGTTTCTGCGAGGCTGTCCGCAGCGCCTTGGTGGAGTGCGTGCGCACGGCAGGGACGACCTCGTCGTTCAGATATTTGATGAACTCGGGAATCTCTTTTTCCAGACGCTCGGCGGCTTCGTTGATGGTTTGACTCACACGTGCCGACGCGTCTTCCACCTTGCGGTCGAAGTCGTTCATGGTACTCCTCGTGATGACTGGGCGTGAATGGTCTCACGCGCTGTTGCGGATGCCAGGCAGGGCCATTATTTCGCGGCCGCGGAGCGAGGTCAATGGCGAGATGGCTGAATTCGGTGGTTCCCTTTCGTAGCAGGCCCGCGCAGTGCCGCCGGGAGATGAACCGGGGCTAGGTTCCCTTGCGGTAAAATGCGGGCTCCAGCCATGAATTCACGCAAAAGCTAGGGGGCAGGCTGCGGTGTGGGAGCAGAATTTTCGCAAGCACTTGCTGGCGTGGTACGACGCGCACGCGCGCGACCTGCCGTGGCGCGAAACCCGCGATCCCTATCGGGTATGGTTGTCGGAGATCATGCTGCAGCAGACGCGCGTCGCGGCGGTGATTGCGCATTATCAGGAATTCCTGCGGCGGTTTCCGACCGTGGAAAAGCTGGCCCGCGCGCGCGAATCCTCAGTGCTGGCCGCATGGAGCGGCCTGGGATATTACCGGCGGGCGCGTATGCTGCATGCGGCAGCGAAGGTCATCGCGCGGGAACGGGGCAGGAAGTTTCCGGAGACGGCGGAGGGATTGAGGGCTCTACCCGGAGTGGGGCGCTACACGGCAGCGGCCATTGCCAGCATTGCGTTTGGCGAGCCGGTCGCAGTAGTGGATGGCAACGTGGAGAGAGTGCTGCAGCGGGTTTCGGGGCGGCGTCTCGCGGGTGAGGATTTCTGGCTGGCGGCAGAAAAGTTGTTGGATCGCGAGCGCCCGGGAGATTTCAACCAGGCGATGATGGAACTGGGTGCGACCGTGTGTACGCCACGAGCGCCCGTCTGCCTGACGTGTCCAGTGGTGGAACTGTGCGCCACGCGCGGGGAAATGGCGGGGGCGGCGAAGGCGCCGCGGCAGAACAAGCGGGAGATTCATTACGCGCTGGATACGCGAGACGACGCGGTGTTCCTGGTGCAGCGTGCGCCGCATGAGCGGTTGATGGCAGGGATGTGGGAGTTGCCCGAAGTTCCCGCAGGGGCTAAAGCCCAGTCCAAAGGGGAGGCCGAGATCGCAGCGCTGAAAGCGCGGCGCCACCCCAGGGCAAAGCGCAAAGCAGATCGCGGAAATCACGGCGCCACGGGCTTAGGAATAAGCGGCGCTGACGCCTGCTTCACGCTCAAACATTCGATCACGGTGACGGACTACACCGTGCGGGTGTGGCGCATGGCGGCGTCATCGCACGTTGAAGGAAAATGGATTCCGGTCGAGAAGCTGACGGGGGTTGCGCTCACCGGCTTGGCGCGAAAGATTTTACGGCGTGCGGAAATCATGACCCAGAACCAAAAAAGTGTACGGGGCTTCTCTGATTTAAAATAAGGCATCGGGGCGAGCGAAATGCGCTGGCTGCACGAGATCCTGAAGGGGCGGATTGGAGGACGACCAATGACGGCATTGGCTAAGGGGGCGACGGCACCCGCATTTGAGTTGAAGACTCTGGACGGGAAACAGTTCTCTCTGGGCGATAGCCTGGGGCGCGGGCCGGTGGTGCTGGTGTTTTTCAAAGTGTCTTGTCCGACATGCCAGTATGCGTTGCCGTTTTACGAGCGGCTGTATAAGGCTTACGGGCAGAAGGGTGTGGCACTAGTGGGGATTTCGCAGAACGACGCCAAAGAAACCGCGGCGTTCAACAAGGAATTTGGCCTCTCGTTTTCGGTTCTGCTCGATGACACCCGCACCTATCCTGTATCGAATGCTTACGGGCTGACCAATGTCCCGACGATTTTCTGGATTGCGCGGGATGGGGAGATTGAAATCTCAAGCGTGGGCTGGCTCAAGGCGGACTTTGAAGAGATCAATCGGCGGATGGCGGAAGCGGGGAAGATTGCTCCGGCGGCGATGTTCAAGCCGGGAGAAGATGTGCGGGACTTCCGCGCGGGTTGAGGGTCGAAGAACTAGCCGCCAGTCTGGCGGCTGATGAAGACAAAGCTAACCACAGAGGATACAGAGGAACACAGGGTAGGTCTGCGCATTCGGACACGTCCGGGCGTGCCCGCTGTTCCAGCAGTAGCTGCACTCTCGTGTGGCGGATTCCGCACTTCTCATGCCGCCGGGTGCGGGACGCTCGATTACAATCCTTGCAGACCTTCACAAGAAACAAGGCTTCCAGCGGGCGGCGCCCGGTGGGAGAAAAAGCCTATTTATGCAGGGAATGCTGAAAACTACGTCGGCGTGTCTGATGGTGTGCGCCAGCCTCCTGGCGTGGGCCGAGGGCGGAGCTGGAGCTGGCGGCGCCAAGGGTGGCAGGAGCGCTCCTTCGGCGAAACTGCCGGGAACCGCGATTGTGGCGCTGGAAACGATCACGCCAGAACACATTCGGTGGCACGTGCGCTACCTGTCGCACGATCTGCTGGAGGGACGCGGGACGGGGCAGCGCGGCGGCGACATTGCTGCGGAATACATGGCCACGCAGTTTGCCGAATACGGGCTCAAACCCGCCGGCGACCATGGGACGTACATGCAAAAAGTACCTCTTGTCGGCATCACGACTCTGCCCGAGACCCAGTTTTCCCTGGTCCCGAAGCAGGGCGAGACCATGAATTTGAAGCCGCTCGACGAGTATGTCGCCTACGACCAGACCCAACAGGCGCAGTCCGACGTGGATGCGGAAATCGTTTTTGTGGGGTACGGCATCGAAGCGCCGGAGTATGGTTGGGACGACTACAAGGGTCTCGACGTGCGCGGAAAAGTTCTGCTGATGCTGGTGAACGAGCCGCCGTCGGATGATCCGAAATTTTTCAAGGGCAAGGCGCTCACCTACTACGGGCGCTGGACCTACAAATATGAAGAGGCGGCGCGCAAGGGCGCCGCGGGAGTGCTTCTAGTTCACCAGACACAGATGGCGAGTTATCCCTGGGAAGTGGTGCGCAATTCGAATTCGGGGGAAAAATCGTTTCTGAAGCTGGAGGGTGCGGCGCTGAAAGTGGCGTCGTGGGTGCATCTGGATGTAGCCACCAGGCTGGCTTCGGCCTCCGGAATGAACCTGGAAAAGATGATCAAAGATGCGCAAGCTCACGAGTTTCACCCCGTGAGCCTGGGGGCGCGGCTCAAGGCGCACATGGTCAGCAAGGTCCGCAGTTTCGAATCCAACAATGTGCTGGCAATTCTGCCCGGCTCCGATCGCAACCTGGCTAGTGAGGCCGTCATTTACACCGCTCATTACGATCATTTCGGCATACGTCCGGATATGCCCGGCGACAACATTTTCAACGGCGCCAACGACAACGCTACCGGATGCGGCATTCTGCTCGAATTGGCGCGCGCCTTCGGGGCGGCGGCGCAGCGGCCGCGACGGTCGATTCTGTTTGCCGCGGTCACGGCCGAGGAACAGGGGCTACTGGGCTCAGAATACCTCGGCAAACATCCGCCGGTTCCGGCAGGAAAGATCGCCCTGGATTTGAATTATGACGATGTCAAGCCGCTGGGAGCACCGGAGGAAGTGCAGGTTTCGGGGGCGGAGCGGACGACGTTTTATCCGGTAGTGGAGGCCACGGCGAAAGAATTCCGGCTCGCGATTCGTGCAGACGCGCTGCCCGAGGCGGGACACTTCTACCGCTCCGATCACTTCAGCCTGGCGCGCGTGGGCGTTCCGGCCTTCTCGATTAACGAAGGGATGAAGTACAAGGGGCATACCGAAGCCTGGGGGCTCGATCAAGAGCGCGATTACGTCGAGAAGCACTATCACCAGCCCAGCGATGAGTACCATCCGGAGATGGACTTCGTGGGCGACTCAGCGATGGCGCGATTTGGATTCGCTCTGGGATGGGAAGCCGCGAGCCTGCCGAAGCTGATCGAATGGCAGAAGGGTGACGAGTTCGAGGCGGCGAGGGTGAAGAGCCAGTAGCACCGACGGGGTGCTATGTGCCGCGTGAGTCAAAGATCCCCACTTCTCGCGCAAAGAACGCGCGAGAAATGGGGCACCCGGTTTCCGTAGACTGCGTGGATTCCTGATCTTCGATAATCCTGCCTAAAACCAACGAAAATCAGAGCTTAAAGGCGGTAACCTAGGTAACTTTAGCGTCAGCGCTGTGCATGCTAACCTCGACCTGTCCGTTTGAAATCAGCAACTTCCAAATACTCCTGATCCAGGGATGCCGAGACTTCCTATTTTTCGTTTAGGTGGAGCGCCGGAGAAACCGGCGCCGCCAAATCTGGCTGCGTCGACGCCCTTTGTTGCGCTGGAGGGAATCTCGGTCGGCGTCGATAACCTGCGGCACGATGTGGCGCTGAGCCCGCGGTTTGTGGAGTTGGCGCGGGCCCAGATTTCGCGCTTGATCGCGCGTCACGGCGAGTTGGAAGGATTGCTGTCGGCGGAGGCTCCGCCCACCAGTCAGGGTCCGTCGTGGATGCGGAACCAGGCGGGAAGAGCATCCCGGCCCAAGATTGATCCGGCAGACTGGAAGCCGGCGCTGACCGAGTTGCAGGTCGCGTCGCTCAATCGAGCCAAGAAAGAGTTCAAGCTGTCGGTCGACGTGCTGGCGCGGCTGGCGGTGACAAAATTCCTGCGCACGGAAATGAACCACCAGTTCCTGCAGGTGCTGGAGCGCTGCCGCGTGCTGCTGAAGACCTACGACAACCTGCGGCAACAGAAGGCGCATGAGTATCGCGAGCGGCTGGCGCAGTTCCAGGTGCGAAAGAAGATCATCCTGCGAAAAACCGGGCAGGAAATTTTCGAGACCCTGCGCGAAGTGGAGAAGAGCACGCTGGCTCGCACCCGGCGGTCGCTCTTTGGCGAAGAAACTAACGGCGGAAGCTACTTCACCTACCCGCTGTTTCTGAACCGGCTGCTGTTTTCTGAAGACGGGCGGGACGACTACCTGTGTGCCGAGCATTACGTCATGCTGGGCAAGTGGGATCGTGATCCGGATCGCTATGGCCGGATGCGGGAAGTGGTTTCGGTCTATCTGCGCTCGCTCTACGGCGAGGAAGTGAGCGCCGAAACGCTCGACTCCTGGATGAATGTGCCGGAAAACGCGCGGGCCATCGTAGGAACCGGAACGCCGGAAGGTTCTGACGAAGGACAGGCCCAGCAGGAACGCCTGGCGGCCTGGGTGCGACTGCTGGAAGACGAGCAGGTCATGGAAAACGTGATCGCCTCGTACTACGTGGTTCCGCTGCTGGGGGAGTATGCGCCGCGCATCAATCCGCAGCAGTTAAAGAGTTCGCTCACGGACCGCACCGAATGCGACCGGGTCGAGCGCATGATTCAGGAGCACGGCAAACTCACGCCCAACAGCCTGTATGCGGCTGTGGCCAAGGTCGCCAGTTGCCGCGGGGCGGAGCGGGCGAAAGTGGCGGCGCGATTCCTGGGGGACTTCTTTCACTATCACCGCGACTTGCGGCGGCTGGAAGTTTTGAATAGCGCGCTCGATTCCGTCAACCTGGTAAGCAACGAACGGATCCAGGAACTGTCGCGGGTGAACGGAACGCTCTACGAGTTTCTGCTGCCCGAGGAACAAGGGCAGACCGATTCGGAAAGAGTGCTGCGCCACGTAGTGCTCAAGGCGGACGTGCGCGACTCCACGCGGCTGACCCGAACGATGATGGAGAAAGGGCTGAATCCAGCATCGTATTTCAGCCTGAATTTCTATGATCCGGTCAACAAGTTGCTGGAAAAATATGGCGCGCGCAAGGTGTTTCTGGAGGGCGACGCCATCATTCTGGCCATTCTGGAACGCGAAGGCGAACCGGGCCTGGCGGTGAGTCGCATGTGCGTGCTGGCCCGCGAGATCATTGAAATTGTGCGTGGGTATAACGAACTGGTGCAGCGCTCGGGCATGCCCGGTCTGGAGTTGGGCCTGGGCATCACGCTGCAGGATTCAGCACCGCTGTATCTGATGGACGGCGAGCATCAGATTATGATTTCCGAGGCGCTCAACGAAAGCGACCGCCTCTCCTCCTGCAATAAGCGGGCGCGCAAGGTGATGGAGCCCAAGGCTGGACCGTTTCACGTGTATGCGTTCCAGGCCGCGGAACTGGATGAGAACGGCAATCCGGAAGATGTGATTATCAGTTTCAATCTCGGCGGCATTCGCATGAACGAGGCCGCCTTCCGCAAGTTGCAGAAGGAGATTACGCTCGATCCGCTGAAAGTGCGGCTGCCCGCCTCGCTCGACGCCACGAGAGGAGAGTACAAGCTCTTCAGCGCCACGGTGGCCGTCGACCGCGACATCTTCCGCAATATCGTGGTACGCGAAAGCCGGATTCCGCGCATCGATCCAGCCGACTTCTCGGTCACGGGTTGGACGGAACGCTCCTACTACGAAGTCTGCACCGATCCCGCGATTTATGCAGCGCTGGAAAAGCGGCGAGGCGCCGCGCGCTGAGAAACGGATTGCCGCGCCGCAATTCCCGCCACCCTTCGAATTCTCCCGTAGAGACGTTGCTTGCAACGTCTCTCTCGCTCACACCACGGTTGCTCATTCTGGCTCAGCGATTGTGCACGCAAAGACGTAGCCAGCTACGTCTCTACGATTAGAAGCTCGCTCCTCGCGCCGGGCGAAACGGAATCTGGAAAGTCGCCTCCACCTCAACCGCAGAGCCGTTCTTCGTGGCCGGCTGAAACTGCCACTGCGCGATTGCATCAGAGGCGAACCGGTCCAGGCGGTCATCGACTCCGCGCAGCACGCGCACATTGCCCACGCTGCCGTCGGCGTGGATGATGGCGTACAGAATCACCGTGCCGCCAATATTTTTTTTCATCAGTTGCAGCGGGTAGGCGGGATCGACCTTGCGCGTGACGGCGGGCTCGGAAATGTCTCCCGCAGACGCATTCGCGTCGTGATTGCGGGCATCATACTTCGATGAATCGTGGCTCGATGAATCATGGTCGAGTTCGGCGAAGCGAATCACCCAACTGCCGCCGGAGGAGTTCAGGTTCGGCATGTTCAGCGAAAGGGAATAGAACCGGCGGCCGCCGAAGACCCCGCGTTCGGCGTCGGAAAGTTTGGCCGCGGTCTCCGGCTGCGCCGGACGCGACGGTGCACTGGTCACACGCGGCGGACGCACGCTCGCCGTGAGGTTCGGGTTGCCAGAGCGAATCGAGGCCGGCGCCTGGCTCGGATCGCCCGCCACGGACGACGTTTTCGCCGCTGCCCCAACAAAGAGTCCCGCCGGCAAGTCACTTCCCTTCCGCGATGCTCCGGTGCCGTTTTCTTTGCCGCCTGCGCCGCTGGCGCCGGGCGAGCCTGACGCGCCGGCGTGGCCCTCCGGCGTAGCTGCGAATGCTCCACGGCGGTTGCCTACCGGCGGATCGGGTGGCGCACTTACTGCGGGATGCAGATTCAACGCAATGATATGGCCGCGCACGCCAAAGGATTCTCCGGAAGATGCCGAGGCAGAAAGCGACGGGGGCGGCGGAACGATTCGCGGAGCGCTACCGGCGACGCCGGAGGATCGCGATCCGGCAACCGCGCGCTGTTCGGCGACCGAGAGTTGTGGTGCAGGAGCAATCACGGAACTCCGTGCAATGTTCAGATCGCCCAGCGGGCGAGTGGACGCGCTCTCGACCGTCGGCGGAGGCGCGACCACCGCGGGCTGCGGGGCCAGGAAGGACGCTGCGTTCGACCCGCTGACCTCCGGCGGCGGAGCTACCACGGAGGTCTGCAGCGTGGGCGAATTCCGCTGGCGCGTGAGACGGGCCGCGTCCGGCGGCGGGGCCACGACCGAGTTCTCCAACTGAGGAGCGATCCGGGTGATCTCGGCGGCGGGCGTCAGCGGCACCGGAGGAATCGCCAGCTGTGGCTTCTCCATCTTCTCTGACCAGGCCACGATGTTGGGCAGCGTCAGGTCTCGCTGCAGTCTGACGCTGGGCGGTGCAACGATGTTCGGTGAAACCACGGTCTGCGAACGGTTGTCGGCTTCGCGAGGAAGCGAAATGATGGGCTGCCGCGAAAACTCTGGATCGGCCTTCCGCCGCTGCGCGGCCGGCGCTCGGCGGGTATCGAGTGGAGGAAGATATTCCGAAGGCTGGTAATAGATGACCTGGGCATGGTCAAACACCGGCTTCGCCACTACCTGGGGCTGGAGCGCGAAGAAGCGAGTGATTCCCACCAGCAGCACCGCGGCAATGACATGGTAAGCACCGGACTGCAGAAATCGGTTCCACGGCAGTTTGCCCGTCACGAATACATCAGGCCAGAACGGCTGCGGCGCGGAGCGCAGTTCAATCGGCGGAAGCGGGCGCGGAAACACGAGGTCGCGCAGGTTGCCAAAGAAGACTCGAGGCCATGCCGGCAACTCGACCAGAAGCCGCAGATCGGGCGTGGGCTGCGGGATGTCGCGCTGGGGGCTGGCTGCAGTCATCGTATCCATAGTAGATGCAGAAACCGCAGCCGGGATATCCGAGAGGGCATCGGACCGGCAAATGCAATTCCGATCCCAGTCCGATCTATCGATAGGACTGCGGCACTCGCAATCCAGGTACCGAGCAAGCGGGTGTCGAGCACACTCCCACGGCCCGCGCGTCTCCCACGCAAGTCCTATAGCAGAAAGAGCGTTTATAATCTTTTGCTTCGGCATTCTGCCGCAATTCTGACTGTAAGGGACACACCTTGCTCGATTTCTTAGGAGATTTACGACGGACTCATATGTGCGGGGCGCTGCGCGCCTCCGACGCCGGCAAGAAAGCCGTGCTCATGGGATGGGTGAACCGGCGACGCGACCTCGGGAACCTCATCTTTGTTGATTTGCGCGACCGCACCGGCGTGACCCAGGTCGTGCTCAACCGCGAACTGGATGCGGCGGCGCACGACAAGGCCAACAGCTTGCGCAACGAGTACGTCATCGCCGTGATTGGCTCGGTAAAGTTGCGTGACGCCGACACGGTGAACCAGAACATCCCCACCGGCGAAGTGGAGCTGGTGGCGAGCGAAATTCGCATTCTGAACGAGTCGAAGCTGCCGCCGTTCTTGCCGTCGGACACCGCACTCACCAACGAAGAGACGCGCCTGAAGTATCGCTACATCGACCTGCGCCGCGAAGTAATGCAGTTCAACATCGAGACGCGGCACAAGGTGGCCAAAGCGATCCGCGACTATCTTTCCGACCAGGGATTTTTCGAGATCGAGACGCCCTTTATGACGCGCTCGACCCCGGAAGGCGCCCGTGATTATCTGGTGCCCAGCCGCGTGCAACCCGGAACGTTTTATGCATTGCCGCAGTCACCGCAGATGTTCAAACAGATTCTGATGATTTCCGGATTCGACAAATACTTTCAGATCGTCCGCTGCTTCCGCGACGAAGACCTGCGCGCCGACCGCCAGCCGGAGTTCACCCAGATCGATCTGGAAATGTCGTATCCGCAGCCGGAACGAGTGTGGGAAGTGGTGGAAGGATTTCTGACCGCGGCATTTAAGGCCGCGGGCAGCGCGATCAAGACGCCGTTTCGCGCGCATGGATTATGACGAGGCCATCCGCCTCTATGGCATCGACAAGCCCGATCTGCGCCTGCCCGCGTTTACCGACGTTCGAGACTGCTTCACGGCCGAGAATCTGCAGGAACTGGCCATCAACGCGAACCTGCCGGTGATCGCCATCCGCACGCCCAAAGTCGGCGAACTTTCGCGCAAGGAACGCGACGACATCAAGCCCATGTTCCACTCCAAGGGCGGCGCGAAAAGTTTTCGAAGACTTCAAGCGCATCGGCAACAAGTTTCCCGAGGCCGCGGCCGCGATCGCGAAAAAGACGGCGGTCGGAGGAAGGAGATCTGATCGTCCTGGTCGCCGGATCGGCGCAGGCCGGGCCGCAGACCGCGATGCCCGCGCATCGCAAGGTAACGCCCGCGGAGCTGGCGATCTATGCGTCAGCAGGATTGCTGCGGCTGGCACTGGCGCAGAAGTATGCCGACCGTCACGGCATCTTCAAGAAGACCGGCGACCCGGCCAATGATTTCCGCTTCCTGTGGGTCACCAACTTCCCCATGTTCGAGTGGGACGAAGGCGAGAAGCAGTGGATGGCGGCGCACCATCCCTTTACCTCGCCGCATGAAGAAGACATGAGCCTGCTGGAAGCGGGAGTCGAGTCGGTGAACGATCCGCAATCGCCGCTGAGCGCGGTGCGGGCGCTGGCCTACGACGTTGTGCTCAACGGCACGGAGCTGGGCTCGGGCTCGATTCGTATTCACCGCCAGGATATTCAGAGCAAAATCTTCCGCGCGCTGGGCATGACGGAAGAAGAAGCGAAATCGCGCTTTGGATTCTTCCTCGAAGCGCTGGAGTACGGCACGCCTCCGCATGGCGGCATCGCGCTGGGTCTCGACCGCATCGTGATGATCATCGCGGGAGCCGAAAGCCTGCGCGAAGTGATTCCCTTCCCCAAGACCGCCCGCGCCGTGGATTTGATGTGCGACGCGCCCACACCGGTCAGTGACCGGCAGTTGAAGGAGTTGGGGATTTCGGTGAAAAAGTAGCGGGAGATTCCGCTGATTTGAAACTTCCTCGGTCGCGCTGCTAGTCTGCCTGCTATGGCAGACCGCACTTCGAGCAAGCGCAAGCAGGCTGGGAAATCTCATGCTAAGACTTCTCGGAGGTCCTCAGCGCAAGAAAACCTCAAATCCCCACTTCTCGCCAAGAACGCGAGAAATGGGGCACCCGCGCTTCCGGAATCTCGGCCTTCCTTGGCCGGCAAACATTTTCTCAGCGACAAAGTCTCGCATTTTACCGAGTCCGTGATTCGCGAGATGACGCGACAGGCTATGCTGCACGGGGCGGTCAACCTGGCGCAGGGGTTCCCTGACTTCCCGGCTCCGGTGGAGATCAAACTGGCCGCCCAGCAGGCGGTTGCGGCCGATGTGAACCAATACGCCATCACCTGGGGCGCGAAGAATCTGCGCAACGCGATTGCGCGGCAGATGGGCGTGTGGCAGCGGATTACGGTCGATCCGGAGAAAGAGATCACGGTGTGCTGCGGATCGACCGAGGCCATGATTTCGACTCTGCTGGCCGTGTGTAACACGGCGGATGAAGTCGTCATCTTCGAGCCGTTCTACGAAAACTACGGGCCGGACTCGGTATTGAGCGGGGCGAAGCCGAAGTTTGTGAAGCTGCGTCCGCCTGCGACCGACGGCGGCGAGTGGACGTTTGATCCCAAAGAATTGCGGCGGGCTTTCGACAAGCACACCAAGGCAATTATTCTTAATACGCCCAACAACCCTACCGGCAAGGTTTTCACCCGCGCCGAACTGGAATTGATTCGCGACTTGTGCGTCGAGTTCGACGTGCTGGCGATCACCGACGAAATTTACGAGCACATTCTCTACGAAGGAACTGAACATATTTCGATGGTGTCGCTCGATGGGATGCGCGAGCGGACGGTCACCATCAACGGCATGTCGAAGACCTACAGCGTGACGGGATGGCGCGTGGGCTGGGCGGTTGCGCCGGAGAAGATTACGAATGCGATCCGCAAGGTGCACGATTTCTTGACGGTGGGCGCGCCCGCGCCGCTGCAGGAAGCCGGGGCCGCGGCCCTGAGCTTGCCGGCAGAGTATTACGCGAAACTGGCCGAAGGATACCGCGTACGACGCGATCATCTGATGCCCGCGCTGACTGCGGCTGGGTTCCAGTGTTTTCGTCCGCGCGGCGCGTACTACGTGATGACGAATATTTCAGCGTTCGGGTTTAAGGATGATGTGTCGTTTGCAAAATATCTGGTGCAAGAAATTGGCGTGGCCTGCGTGCCGGGATCGAGTTTCTATCGCGATCCGCGGGATGGGGCGGGGCAGGTGCGGTTCGCGTTCTGCAAGAAGCCGGAAACACTGGACGAGGCGGCTCGCCGGCTGGCCAAGCTGGCGAAATGACCCTCAGGGGCTGAAAGCCCGTCGAGTTCAGCGGGCAGATTCGCAGCGCTGAAAGCGCTGCGCACCCAAAATCCACCCACTCCAAAATCGATGGCCTAGAATCCGGCAGCCTAGAATCTGCCCACAACATCTGCCTACCAAGAATCGGCCGTCCGAGATGCGGACGCCATTACTTCGTGATTACGCCGCAGGCGATGCGGTCTCCTGAATTGCCCGATGGATCGGTTTTGTAGTCGTCGGCCTTGGCATGGATCACGATCGCCGCACCACCATTGCTGAGCAGTGAATCGAGAGTCACGTCGTTGTCTTCGAAGCGGAAAGGTCCGGCTTTGCCATTGGCGTCGACGGTAAAATTCTTCATGTCGCCGGCGTGGTGCCCCTCCGGGTTATCGAACCCGTGTTTCTTGCCCTCGGGATTGAAATGTCCTCCAGCCGATTTGAAGTCCGGCCCTTCACACTTGGGCACCTGGTGGAAGTGAATGGCGTGTTCACCCGGCGGGAGGTCGTGGACGTTGAGCTCGAGTCCCACGGAGTGCGGGCCCTTGGCCCAGAGGATGACGCCACCAACGACTTTGCCCTCAGCATCTTTGAGTTCTACCTTGGTCTTGGCCGCGCCAGGGAGCGGCAGAACTGCGAGCACGAAAAACGATCCGAGAACGAGATGGGCAAGGCGATTCATAGGTTGGAGTCCTCCTAGTAGATGCAATTATAGCCAATCGCCGATGCCCGGTCGTCGCCCCACGGGTCGGACCATTCGCGCAAACGATCAGGCGAGTTGTCCACAAAGATGTGGAGTATACTGCGATAAAGTCTCAGAAATCTTGGTGGGGAACAACCTTATGGCGTTAAATGCAGTCGAACAGGTGGCAGAGCAGGTTCCGGCGGATGATTTTCAGGCGCTGGAAGAGAAGGTTTATCGCACCATAGAGATGTACAAGGCCGCGCGGCAGGCGCAGGCCGTGGCCGAGCGCGATGCGCAGCGGCTGCGGCAGCAAGTGGAAGACCGCGATGCGGAGCTGGTAACCCTGCGGCGCGAAACCGTGCAGCTGAAAAAAGAGCGGGAAGAGATTCGCGGGCGCGTCGAAAAGATGCTGCAGCAGATCGAGTCGCTGGCCGAGGCCAGCTAGCGTCGGCTGATTGCGCAAGAGAGACGTAGCGAGCTACGTCTCTATGGAGAACCGGTTTATGGCAACGGCAACCAAGGACCAGATGGTCAAAGACGCGCAGAACTCCAGCGTGCGAGTGGAGATTTTTGACCAGGCTTACAACCTGCGCGGGTCCGATGCGGAGTACATTTTGAAGCTGGCGGAATATGTCGACTCCAAGATGCGCGCCGTGGCCGAAGCGACGAATACGATTGATACGGTTCGGCTGGCGGTGCTGGCGGCGCTGAACATTGCCGATGAATATCACCTGCTCAAGAAAAAGCAGGACGGCGGGGCAACCGAGTATCAGAAGCGGGCGCATCTATTAGCAGATGCGCTGGATAAAGTGCTGGGCGACGACCGCAAGGCGGGATAGTCTGCGTCGTACCGGGGCCGTCTTTCCAGTTCTGCCTGCGCTTGTGTTGGTTCCTCTTATTCTCAACCTGTTTGGCAGCATTGCTCGTGCTCAAGAGACACCTCAGGAACCAACCCTCCGATCCCAATCCAACGTAGTACTGATTCCGGCACTGGTAAAAGACCAGCGGGGCGGAATCGTGTATGGACTTCAGGCCAAAGACTTCATCGTCGAAGACGACGGCGTCGAGCAAGCGGCACGCCTCGACGAAACGCCTGAGGGACAGCCCATCTCGCTGGTCGTGGCGATTCAGCGGGGACGGCGCGCTTCCTACGAGTTCCCGCGAATGCGGGGCTTGAAGACGATGCTCGATCCGCTGTTCAGCATGGGGACCGCGCGGGTCGCGGTGGTGGAGTTCGACAGCCAGGTGAATCTCACGAGAGATTTCACCAGAGACGCGACCCTGGTGGAAGACGATTTGACGAATCTGCAGCCAGGGGATGGAGGAGCGATCATCCTCGATGCAGTCCGGTACTCGGTGAACCTGCTCAAACAGGAACCGGAAGGCCGGCTGCGCGTGCTACTGCTGATTAGCGAAACCCGCGACCACGGCAGCCATGTGAAGATCAACGACGCCGTGAGCTCGATCGGTCAAAGTAATGCCGTCATGTACGCGCTGGCATTTTCACCCGCGCTCTCGAACATTCTCGACACCGGGAGGGGCACCAACCTGAACGAGATGAATGCTTCGCCCGATCTTCTGGCGCCTCTTGTGATGACTGTTCACGCTATGAGGAAAAACGTTCCGAGCACCATCGCTGCCATGACCGGCGGCGAGTACGAACTCTTCGCGACAAAAGAGAAGTTCGACGGGCGGATGAACGACTTTACCAATCATCTGCACAGCCGCTATCTGCTGAGTTTCGCGCCCCAGAATCCGCATCCTGGTCTGCACCAGATTCGAGTGCGACTGCGAGACGCGAGAGATGCCGCCGTGCTGGCGCGCGTCAGCTATTGGGCCCAGGGGACGAAATAACACGCGGTGTGATTACTGAACCGGCTTGTCCTGCGAGTTCTTGGAATCCAGGACCTCCCGGACTTTTGCCACCAGGGCCGACAGCGTAAACGGCTTGGGCAGAAACCAGAGTCCGGCGTCGAGCACTCCGTAGTGCACGATGGCGTTGCTGGTATAGCCAGAGATGTACAGCACCTTCGCGTTCGGAGACAACTGCAGGATCTGCTCAGCTAACTGCCGGCCGTTCATACGGGGCATGACCACGTCGGTCACAAGCAAGCGGATGTCGCGATGGTTCTCCTGGCAGATGGCGAGGCCCTCTTCCGGCCCGTTGGCGGTTAGAACCTTATAGCCGCAATGCGCCAGGACGGATGAACTGAGCTGGCGAAGCTGGGGATCGTCTTCCACCAGCAGGATCGTCTCCGTACCGCGTTGCACGCTCTTGGGGCGTTTTTCAGAGCCTGTCGTTTCGGCGGGCTGGTCGACGCGGGGTAGGTAAATCTTGAAGGTCGTTCCCCGGTCGGGCTCGCTGTAGACCCAGATGTAGCCGCCGCTCTGCTTGACGATTCCATACACCATGGAGAGGCCGAGGCCGGTGCCTTTGCCAACTTCTTTGGTGGTGTAGAAAGGCTCGAAAATACGAGCCTGCGTCTCCGGAGTCATGCCGTGCCCGGTATCGGTTACGGCCAGCATGACGTAGCGCCCGGGCGCTGTGGGCCGGTGGCGCTGGGCGTAGGATTCGTCAAGCTGCTCGTTCGAAGTCTCCAGTGTGAGCTTTCCGCCGTGGGGCATGGCGTCGCGGGCGTTCAGGGCCAGATTCATGATGACCTGCTCGATCTGCCCCGGATCGGCTTTCACGGAACCCAGATCGTTGGCCGGCACGGTCAGAACCTCGATGTCTTCTCCGATCAGCCGGCGCAGCAAGGAGTCGAGATTCAGCATGATTTCATTCAGATTGATAACGCGCGGCGACAGCACGGTCTTGCGGCTGAAAGCCAGCAATTGGCGGGTGATACCGGAGGCTCGATCGGCCGCGGACTTGATCTGCGCCGTGCTGTCGGCCAGCCGGCTGCCTGCGGGGACACCTTCGGCCAGTATCTGGGAGTATCCGAGGATGACGGTCAGCAAGTTGTTGAAGTCGTGAGCGACGCCCCCGGCTAAGCGGCCCACGGCCTCCATCTTCTGCGACTGGCGCAGCCTTTCCTCCAGAGCTGCGCGCTCGGTCACGTCCTGCACCAGCGATGCCACTCCGAGCACGCGTCCCGACTCGTCGACTAGAGGAGTGTTGTACCACTCGCAGGAAATCGTGCGGCCGTCCTTGGTGATGTTGTCATTCGTGCTTCGCGTTCCACCGTGCTGGCTAATCAGCGCCTGCCAGACCTGGTCCACAAGCGGGCGATACTGCGGCGGGACAATAAAACTGCCGTGCTGGCGGATCGCTTCCTGCCGCGAATATCCAAAGATGCGCTCCGCCGAGGGATTCCACGCGGTGACCCGGAACTCGAGATCCCATTCCACCACCGCCAGCGGGGTATGCTCGAAGTGAATGTGCAGCTTCTGCTGCGAGCGGTGCATTTCCTCTTCCGCGCGCTTGCGGTCAGTGATGTCGCGAATGGCGGCGGAAATCAGCATGCCTTCTTCCGTCTCCAGCGGGCTCAGGCTGATCTCCACCGGAAACTCGTGACCATCCTTGTGCAAGCCAGACAGTTCCAGTCCCGCCCCCATCGACCGCACCCGAGGGTCGGCCATGAAATCTTCTCGATGTCCGGGATGAGCGGCCCGCACCCACTCCGGCACGAGTGTCTCAATGTCGTGGCCCAGAAGCTCTTCCCGGCGATAACCGAACATCTTGTCCACCCGGGCATTGACCAGGACGATTTGACCGTCTCCATTCACCACCACCATGGCATCGGGGGCGCCTTCTAGCAAACCGCGAAACTTGGCCTCGGCGCGTTTACGGTCAGTGATGTCGCGGCAAATCCCCAGCAATCCAACAACCTTCCCGTTGGCGTCGCGAAACGGGCCTTTGTTGGCAAGATAAATTCGGCGTACCCCGGCGGCAGTGCCTCCCTCCTCGAAGTTCTGGATTTCGCCCGACTCGAGGATGCGGCGGTCCCGCTCCATAATCTCGCGGCCGTTTTCCGAATCGAATAGTTCGGTGTCGTCCTTGCCGATGACTTCTTCCACGGTCCGGCCCAGAAAGCGCGCGCCCGCGGGATTCATCATCAGATAGCGGCCCTGCAGATCTTTGACGAAGACTGCGTCCGTCGTGCCCTCGGTGATTCCCCGCAACAGGGCAAGGTTCTTCTCTAATTCGCGTGAACTGTAAATCAGTTGTTTATGAACCACCAGCAGCCGTCCGCTGGCGCCAACGAACGAGACCATGACCAGGAAAACGGACCAGAAGAACTGTTCCTGGGCGATGCGCAGTACCAGCGGAAAAACAATGGCCGGGATCAGCAAGGGAGAGAACTGCGCCAACAACTGCATGCTCGGGGCCAGGGGTTCGACGGTCTCAAGTTCTTTCGGCTCGACCACGTCCCAGCTCGCGGCGATCACGACCAGCAGGCAATAAACCGCGGTCCACAACAGGTCAGTCCAAAGCCCCTGCTGCACGTTCCCCTGAGCGAAGGCGTACAGAGTGGTATCGGTAACGATGGAGTAGGCGAAGAAGAATCCCGCCATCCGGAGATAGAATGTCCGGCCCGTACCATACCGGGCCAGAAGCCCCCGCACCAGGAAACTCAGAGTCACCAACCCAAAGAAGACGAGTGCAACGTGGAAGCCGCGAGTGGCCATGGCCAGCTCGGAGGTTTCCCAACGCGACGGCATATAAAGCGTGGCCAGCTCGAGAGAGAGCACCAGGGCACAGACTTGCGCAAAATCAAAGATGCGCAGCCAGCGAAATCCGCTGTTGGGGTCGCGCGGACTGAGAAAGAGTGTCATCATGGCCGGCACGGCCCAGAAAAATACCAGGATGTCGCTCGGCCACGGCGTGCCGACGGGAGAATGCAGATAGTCGAAGTAGTAAGTGAAGCCGAGCTGACCCACCAGGAGGAGAAGCGTAGAAAGGAAAACCAGCCGCCAGACTCGTTTACCGAAAGACCCCGACCGGTTCGAAGCGGACCAGCAACTGATCGCGGCCAGAAGAACTGCCGCCGCCCCGATCAAATCTCCCCACAGGGATGCCCTCGCAGTCCCATACCGGAAGATCAGCACCGCCCCATGCACCAGCATGAGGCCGGCCGCCGCCGCGAGTGCGGACGCGCGCAGTTTGGACATTACTGAAACTTCTCCAGCGTATCGCCCAGCCACCAGCGAGCACGCGTTCGGGCCCGATGTTTTTGCGTACCGAGTATGAACTCACAATTGGCCAATAGAATCAAGTCCTTCCGTGGTCCAGGGAAATCTGGTTCGCTAAAAGTATTGACCACTCCGCGCGCGCCCGCGAAACCGTGGTTGATTCCGCGAAAGGAAGTCCTACGTGCATTCTTGGGAACCAATGATGTGCAAGAACCACTCCTGGCGTAGATTTTCGACGCCGAGCCCTGCGGAAAGCGCGTACCTTTATGAAGGGCTAATCATGCCCTCCAGCTCTGGGAGGTATGAACATGGCTGACAAGCGCACTCCCGCCAACGAAAAAATGCAGGCTGGCGCGTCGTCACCGCCGCCAATAAAGGAACCCGCCCTCGCCACTCGCTTGTCCAAGCCCTTGCGCCTGGGCAAAGATTGTACTTACGACGAGGAACTGCGGCGCTTGCAGATCGAATTGGTGAAGCTGCAAGAGTGGATTAAGCATGAGGGTCTTAAAGTGGTGCTCCTGTTCGAAGGCCGCGACGCCGCCGGCAAAGGAGGCGCCATCCAACGCATCGCGCAGACACTCAATCCCCGCATTTGCCACGTAGTGGCTTTGGGCACGCCGACGGAACGGGAAAAAACTCAATGGTATTTCCAGCGCTACGCCGCGCACCTGCCGGCCGCCGGCGAGATGGTCTTATTCGACCGCAGCTGGTATAACCGCGCCGGCGTCGAGCACGTGATGGGTTTCTGCACCGAGGCCGAGTACGTGGAGTTCCTGCACAGCTGTCCGGAATTTGAGCGCATGCTGGTGCGCGCCGGAATTATTCTGATCAAGTACTGGTTCTCCGTCAGCGACGAAGAACAGGAGCGCCGCTTTCAGGATCGCATGAACGACCCCACCAAGCGCTGGAAGCTCAGTCCCATGGATCTCGAATCCCGCCGCCGGTGGGCGGAATACTCGCGGGCGAAAGACGAGATGTTTGCCGTCACCGACATCAAGCAGGCGCCCTGGTATGTGGTGAACGCAGAAAACAAGAAATGCGCTCGGCTCAACGTCATTCACCACTTGCTGTCGCTCATCCCTTACAAGGACCTGACCCCGGAGCGCCTCAAGTTGCCGCCGCTGGACAAAACCAAGTACGTGAGACCGCCCATCCATGAGCAGACTTTCATTCCAGAAAAGTACAGCTCCAGCGAGGAGGGTTTTAGAGGCTCCAAGTAACACGAAGGATTTCAGGCCTATTTTTCCTTCGCGTACCCTCGTGTCCTTTGTGGTAAGGACTTTGATCCTCTCTCACCTTGCCTGCGCATTGGCATTCCGGCGCGCAACTGTTTACCATGTCCCCCGATGCCCCGCGAGCCTCTGGTTGATTCCCGGCAGGAAATTTTGCGCACCGCTGCCCGCCTGTTCCAGCAGCGCGGCTACGACGCGACCTCGATGAACGACGTCGCCGCCGCGCTTAAACTCAGCAAGGGAGGCCTGTACCACCACTTTCAGAGCAAGGACGAAATCCTGTTCGAGATCATGAACCACGCCATGGAGATCACTCAGGAGCGCGTGCTCGGTCCGGTGCGCAGCATCGCCGATCCCGAAGAACGCCTGCGCACCCTGATCCGCCTGCACATGGAAGTCGTCCTCAGCCCGCGCGACCGCGAAATCACCGTCATGCTGCACGAGAACCATCCTCTGCCGCCCGCGCTCCGCAAGCGCATCAACCAGCGCAAGAAGGAGTACATTCACTTCGTCGAGAGCCTTATCGCCGAAGTTCAAGTGAAAACGCAACGCACCCGCCAGCCCAAGGGCGCCGTCAGCCCGCGCGCCGCCGCCTTCGCCCTGCTCGGCATGATCAACTGGATCTACCAGTGGTATAAGCCGGAAGGCGAACTGCAGGCAGCCAACCTGATTCCACAATTCACCGACCTGATCTTCGGAGGGATTCTGGCATGAAGGCGGCCTTTGCATGAAAACCGGGTTCGGCAAGGGATGGTTCGGGAAGATCGGTGAGATCAACCAGCAGCGAACCCAAAGCGGCAAGCTCTATCGCGAGTTTCTACGCGTGCCCGCCATGAGCGCGGGCCTTTACGTCCTCGCCGCCGGCGCCACTGATTTGCAGCGCCCGCATCATGAGGATGAAATGTACTACGTTCTGCGCGGGAAGGCGCGCTGCAAAGCCGGAGACCAGGACCAGGCCATTTCCGCCGGCAGCGTGCTCTTCGTCGCGGCAGAAGTTGAGCACCGCTTCTACGACATCGCAGAAGAACTGGCCGTTCTGGTATTCTTCGCGCCCGCAGAAACTGAGGTGACGCGTACAGCCCGGGAGGCTCCTACCGTTCCAGTGCGGTCTCGACGAGCAGAAAACGACCTGTCATCCTGAGCGGCGGCGAAGCCGGCGCGAAGGACCTTACGTCGGCGGCAGCCGGAGGTGTAGCGGACGAGAAACGACTACGCTGCATGCCGTATGGGCTCTCCTCGCGGCAGTATCAACGCAGAATGCGGTCGTAAGGTCCCTCACCGCGGCTTCGCCCCGGTTCAGGATGACAACATTGCTTGATTCAACCTACTTATGCGGCGGGATCCAGTAAACCTCTTCCTTCACAGCTCCCTTATCGGTAAATCCGCGCCGCTTCAAAATTGCCTTGCTGTGTTCGATCATGTCCGGATGCCCGCATAGATAAACCAGCGTGTTGCTGGGGTCTAGTTCCCAGTGATCCGCATACTTGCGCAGAATGTCATCCGCCCGCCCGATTTCTCCCGGCCAGTCGGCGTGGTCCCACGGACGGCTCACCGTCGGCACATATTTGAACCACGACAGTTCTTTGTCGAAGTGGTTCAGCTCATCGAGGTATCCGAATTCCCAGGGACGGCTCGCGCCATTCAGTAAGTACAGTTGGTGCGACCCGTCAAATCGTCCTTCCTTCCAGTCTTTGTATAAGGTGCGCACATAGCTCACGAACGGAGCCACGCCGGTCACCGTCGAGATCAGCAGATGATGCGTGCGTCCAGTCTGCAAGTCGAGCGAAAATCTTCCTTTGGGGATTTTCCGCATCAGCAGCTGATCACCGGGCTGCAACTTGTGCAGCAGCGGCGTCAACGCGCCTTCCGGCACCAGTTCGAAGAAAAACTCGAGTTCGTCCTCCGCCGGCGACGACACGATGGAATACGGCCGCTCGACGCGCTTCCCGCCCACCTCGACTCCCAACGTCGCATACTGCCCCGGCACAAATTGAAACGCGCCCCCGCTGCGGATGCGGAACATCCACAAGTCGGGAGCGAAGTCGACGCGCCGGGTCACCTCCGCGTGGTAGAACTTGTCGTCGGCAATCGTCATCGGCCTGCTTTCAACTCCCCTATTTCCCCACCACAACGACCACAAAAGTGTCGGGAACCATCGGGGGCCGGGGATGCGGATTGTCCGCCGTGGGCTCGGGCCTCGGCCCGAACTGCGCTGTCACCACAAAAACGTGGTGCGTCTTCGCATCGAGCGCCAGGGTGCGTGCGCCCTTCTGGGTCGGCACGTTCTCGGCTGTAAATTTGCCCGGCGATTCTTCTTTCACCACTGTGAGCACTCCGTCCTGGCCGCAGGAAGCGAACGCTAGCCCGGTTTCGGCGTCGAATGTGGTCGCGTCCACACCGTCGCCAATCGGCGGCGTGGCCAGCACCTTGCCGCTGTCTGCATCTACAACCGCCATCATTTTGTTACCACAGCCCACGAACAGCCGCCGGTGCTTGCGGTCGATCGAAAGTCCGCTTGGCTCCTCGCACGGCGCCAGCGGCCACTTCGCTTTCACTTCCAGTTTATTGGGATCAATCGCCACCAGTTCGCTCTTGTCTTCGATGTTGACGAAGATCTCCCCCTTCGCGTCGCTGGCCGCGAACTCCGGCTTACCATCCAGTTTGATGGTCCCGAGCACCTTCCCGCTGGCGGCATCGACTGCCGTCGAATCCTGGCTGCGCCCGTTGAATGTGAACACTCGCTTCGTTGCCGGATCATAGAGAATGGCGTCGGGATTGTCGCCTACCTTCACCTTGCTGCTCGTGGCCAGCGTCTTGATATCGAAAATGCTGATCGTGCCTTCGCGCCCGTTGCTGGTAAAGCCGCGCCCCAGTTCCGGCGCGAGTGCGATGCCATGAACCCCCGGCGTATCGGCAACGTCGCCCACGCTCTTGCCGGAATCCGCGTCGAGCACCATGACGTGAGTGCCACGAGAAATGTAGACGCGCCTCGCGTCGGAGTCCGCGGTCAGGTAATCCCACCCGCCCTCGCCGCCCACTTTGTAAGTCGTCACCACGTGGTATCCCGAAACCGCCGCCACAGCCATCGCCGCCAGGAACAAGCTGCTGATCAATACCATCCCCTTCGATTTCATAAGCATGACTTTCTCCTCGGATCTCTGCGAATCGCCGTCGTGTCGCCCCGTTCCACCGCACCCGGTGGGATTCGAACCGAAGTAACTTTACCTCATTTCGGCGGTGATCCTAGACTGGTTACTATATATGGATGTATCCCAGCCAGGATTTTCGGGGCAAGCCCCGCAGCCGGATGCCGCGATGGCTGCGGATCCGCGCCTGCAGACAACTCTGGACGGCAAGCCGGTTCAGGGCCTTGATTTTTCCAGCACTGATGCGGGTGGACCAATCTCAATCCCCCAGCCCCGGCGTTTCGGCCCGGTGTTCGCCATCGCAATCGGAGTGCTGCTGGCGCTCTTTGCCGCCAAGATCGGTAGCGCGCATGCTGCCTGGTCGAAACTTAACAACCAGTTTGGCAGTTTTTTCTCGCAGCGTTCCGATGCGCCCGTTTCTGCCAAGAACTCTCTCCAACTCGATCGCATGAAACCGCAGAAGCAAGCCGAGTCTTTGCTGGAACAGGCCGTGGGCCGCAAAGACGGCGCGGTAGAGCAGATTTCGTCGCGGGTGGATCGCTGGCAGGGAAAAGTAAATTGGAATCCGCAGATCGCAAATCTTACCACCGCCGCCCTGAACTCCAGTGATCCGCGGGTGCGCGAGTCCGGCATCGAAGTGGAACTCGCGGCCTATGGACTGGCCAAGAACTCGGCCAGCCTCGATTATTTGCTGAATACGGCCGAGTCTCCCGATCACGCGCAAAAAATCTGGGCGCTGTGGGCGCTCGGTCTCATCGCGAATCGCGGCGTCGAAACCGACCGCGTGGTGCAGGTCTTAACCACTCACTTGAAAGATGCCGATGCGGATTCACGCCGCTGGGCCGTCGAAGGTCTGGCGCTGACCGGCTCAAGTCAGACCATCGAGCCGCTGCTGAAGACCCTGCACGACGATCCTTCCCCCAGCGTCCGCGAGCGGGCCGCCTGCGGACTGGCCGAGTCCGGCATGTACACGCCGGAACAGCGCCTGACCGCCGTCCCGCAATTGTTGAACGACACGGACGACCCCGCGCTCGACGCGCAGACCCATGCTTGGGCGTTCCAGGCCTTGAGCGACATCACGGGCCAGCGACTCGGGAACGACTCAAACGCCTGGCGGAGTTGGTACGAATCGAATCACTGATCCCTGATCGGCTTCGGCGACTCTCTTTCACTCCGCCATCTTCGCCACGTGCACCTCGAATCCTGTCTTCGGCAGCAGCGATGTCAGCGAGAACGCCTTGAATCCGTCGCCGGTCGCTTCCGTGTGCCGGTAAACTCCAGGCTCGGTCTCAACCGTCTCCCTGCGTCCTTCCATGTCACCCAGGAACGCCTGCGCCTGGCTCACGCCGACTTCAACGTCTTTCGCCCGCGTGACCACCGCTTCTGAGGCATACGAGCGCACCAGCTTCGGCCAATATTTTTCCAGCAGATCTGTGCTGGCAAACACGTCGGCCCAAATGATACGCCCGTTCACTGCGACCACCACACCCACCGCATTGCGATCGCGCAATTGCCGGATCAGGCTCTGATAATTCTGCTCGATCGGCTTGGCCACCGCGTCCACCTGCCGCCTGACTTCCGCGTTTTCATTGACCTTGGCATACGAAGAAGTACTCGCAACTTCGGTCGCGACTTCTGGAGCCCCGGCCGATACCTCGACCGTCTCCATCGCCGACTGCTGCTTGCGCACCTCCGCCCAAACCTGGCTCTGGTCCTTGTCGGCCATTGCCTTGGCCCGCACCGACGGCTGCGCCATCATCGCCATCGGGGCCGAGCCATGCGTTGCGCCGACATTGCGGCCATACATCGCCTCCGATGCTCCAAAATTCTGGCTGGTCTCGACCCACCGCCCTGGCTCCACGCAGAACACGCTCAAGTCCACCGGATCGCTCTCCGCCGGAACGATGCGGTCTTTCCCTATGACGCGGTCTTGTTTGCCTCCGCTCACAATCTCCCCCGCCAGCAACAGCAGCGGCCGCTTGGAATTGTTGACCAGCACCAGCCGGTTCACCTGCGCGCCGCCGTCATTACGAATCGCCGGCACGGCATGCCGCCGAATCAAACCCTGCACTTTGCCCGCTTCCGTGACCACCACGTCTCCCGATCGCAGCCCTTCATCCAGCGTCATAAATTCACCCGTCGGATAACTCTTCGCCGCGACCACCGGAAACACCGTAAGATTTCCATGCCGGATCGGCTCCAGCACTTTGTAACCCGACGGCGTCACCTCGCCCGCCTGCGCATCGTGCTGATCCACCAGCACCACTCCGGCGGAAATCATCAGCACCACCAACACCAGAAAAATCTTCGGACTCGCGTTCAAATTCATAAGACGCTCCTCCCCCGCCGACAGCGCAGCCATCCCGAACCGGGTGCCCCATTTCTCGCGCCCTCTTTGCGCGAGAAGTGGGGATTTTGTCCAGCCGCACCGCCCATCCCAACTCCGCAGAAAGAACGAATGGCCCCGCCTGCCTTGCGGGAAAAATCCGCACCAGCCCCGCAGTCAATGCGGTCTCAATCCGCCCGCCGCCATTCCCCTGTAAAATCGAAGCAGCGATCCCGGAGCCACTTCCGCATTGTCTTTTCTCGACCAACTCAACCCGCAGCAACGCGAAGCCGTCGAAACCACCGAAGGCCCGGTGCTGATTCTCGCCGGCGCCGGCAGCGGCAAGACTCGCGTCATCACCTACCGCATCGCCTACCTGATCGAACACAAGGGCGTCATGCCGGAGTCCATCCTGGCGATGACCTTCACCAACAAGGCCGCCGCCGAAATGGGCGAGCGCGTCGAGAAACTGGTTGGCGGGCTGAGCATTGCCAAGCCCGTGATCTCGACGTTCCATTCGTTCTGCGTGCGCGTCCTGCGCCGTGACATTGAAGCCCTCCGCATCCCATCGACGGTGCCCGGACAGCCGCCGATCGGGCACACTAAGAATTTCGTCATCTACGACGAGAACGACCAGCAGGCCGTAGTCAAAGGGGTGATGAAGCGCATGGGCCTCGACGACAAGCAACTCACGCCGCGCACCGTCCTCAGCCGCATTTCCTGGGCGAAAAATCACATGCTCGATCCGCAGGAACTCTACCTGCAATCGGCCGACCCCAAGACCGAGAAGATTGCTCACTTGTACGAGGAGTACCGCAAGGAACTGCGCAAGGCCAACGCCCTAGACTTCGACGATCTCTTGCTTGAAGCCGTGCGCCTGCTGAAGTCGGCCGCACAAGTGCGCGACTACTACAACCGCCGCTTCCAATATCTGCTGATCGACGAATATCAGGACACGAACCGTCCGCAGTACGAACTCATGCGCATGCTCGCCGGAGAGCGCCACAACGTCTGCGCGGTGGGCGACGAAGATCAGTCGATTTATTCCTGGCGCGGCGCCGACATCCGCAACATTCTCGAATTCGAGCAGGATTTTCCCGAAGCCAAAATCATCCGCCTCGAACAGAACTACCGTTCGACGCAAAACATTCTGCAGGCCGCGTCCACCGTGGTCGCCAACAATATCCGCCGCAAAGGCAAGAACCTGTGGACCGCCCGCCAGGGCGGCACCAAGATCGGTTACTACGAAGCCCCCGACGGCGAAAACGAAGCCCTCTTCGCCGCCGACCACATCGCGAAATATCTGCGCGCCGCAGCCGAGCACGCCACAAACGAACGCGGAGAAACTCCGCGCGCCGCGGTGCTCTACCGCACCAACTCGCAGTCGCGCTTGTTTGAAGAGGCCATGCGCCGCTACGGCTTGAAATATCACATCGTCGGCGGATTCTCTTTCTACGAGCGCTCCGAGATCAAAGACATGATCTCGTACCTGAAAGTCATCCATAATCCCGACGACTCGATCTCGCTGCTGCGCGTCATTAACACGCCCACCCGCGGCATCGGCAAAGGCACCATCGACACGCTCGAAAATCTTGCGCTTGAAACCGGACTGTCGTTGTGGGGCGCGGTCGGAGAAGCCTTCCGCCGCCAGCTTCTGCCCCCGCGCGCCCTCGCATCTCTAAGAAGTTTTCAGCAGCTGATCGAAGACGCCCGCGCCATGCTCGCCGGAACCTTCCCCGAGCAACTCGACCAGAGTTCCGATGCAGCGAAGAGTATGGTCGCGATCGAAGCCCCGCCGCAGACCGACGAGGAGTCGCAGCCCGAAGACGCGACCCCCTTCGATCCCACCGAATTCGGGAACTTCTCCTTCGACTTCAGCGCCGACGAAACCAGCGACCGTAGCGCTGGCGTCCCGCCGGCCGAGCCGCCGCAATCAGAAGGAGCAGCGCCGCCAGAACCGCAGATCGGCTCAACGCCCGATTCCTTCCCTACTCCCACCGTTTCCGTCGCCGACATCCTGAAATTCCTCATCGACCGCACCGGCTACATCAAGCTGCTGGAAGAGGAAGAC
This sequence comes from uncultured Acidobacteriota bacterium, assembly GCA_963800405.1. Lineage (GTDB taxonomy): Bacteria > Acidobacteriota > Terriglobia > Terriglobales > Acidobacteriaceae > Sulfotelmatobacter. The sequence continues at coordinate 190,934 of CAWDBW010000005.1, read as the reverse complement.
ACGCCCGAAGCTTTCTCACGAATCGAAAACCTGCGCGAACTGGTCAACGCCGCCATGGACTCGCGCGACCGCTCTGAAACTCTCGACCAGTTTCTCGACCACGCCGCCCTCGTGGCCGACGCCGACGATTACGACGCCCGCGCCCAGATCACGCTCATGAGCCTGCACGCCGCCAAGGGCCTGGAGTTTCCGCTCGTTTTTCTCAGCGGCCTCGAAGAAGGACTGTTTCCGCACTCCCGCACCATGCTCGTCCCCGAAGACATTGAAGAAGAGCGCCGCCTGTGCTACGTCGGCATGACCCGCGCCATGGACCAACTCATCCTCACCCGCGCCGTCTATCGCCGCCGTTACGGCACCGACCTGCCCGAAGCCAGCGTCCCCTCAAGATTCCTGGAAGAAGTCCCCGCTCCGCTGCTCGAAGAATTAGGAACGCGCCGCGCAGCCAGCGTGGGCAGAAACTATGTGGGCGCGGGCGACTCGCCCGCGCGGTCGCGCAGCGACGAGCACACCTCGACTCACTATTCCTACGAGGATGAAGATCAAAGCGCGTCGTGGCACGGTCACGGAGCGCCTGCGGTGCAGAGCCGGCCAAAGCTCACTGCCCCGGCCCGTCCCTACAACTCCATCGAGAACATCGCCGAATTCTTCGCCAGCCGCGGCAAGAAGTTTTCCGTCCCGAAAACGCCGGTCGAGGAGCCCACCGGCAAGCGCGGATTCCGCCCCGGCCAGAAGGTTCGTCATCCCAAGTATGGGGAAGGCACGGTCTACCAGCGCGAAGGAGAAGGCGAAGAAGCCAAGATTACGGTACAATTTCCTCGCTTCGGCTTAAAGAAGCTGGTGGAGAAGTACGCCCAGCTGGAACGAGCTTGATTTCACGCAGGGAAGCCGCGAAGCCGCGCGAGAGTACAGCCCACGGCGCGAGCCGTGCGGATAAGGCACAGAAGCGATTTCAGCCCTGAAGAGCCTGCCCTGAGCGGAGCCGAAGGGGCGAAAGAAACCGAGCGCAATCCGCCCGGACATTCGTACGAATAGAAGAGGAATTCAACGCATTCATGGCAAACACAGCGAAGTTAACCAAAGAAGAACGCAAGAAAGCCAAACGCACCGCGCGCAAAAAACGCAAGGCGGAAAAGCCGCTCAAACCCCGCGATTATCCTCGCGGATCGAAAAAGCCCAAGGTCAAGAAACTGGCCCGCGGCCAGGCCAAGCGGTAGAGGCAGCAGCGGAACTCGTGTGGGAGCGGGCGACTCGCCCGCTCCGTCGCGAAGCGACGCTGGTTTCGAGCTAAAGGCTAAGAGCTAATAGCCAAGAGCTTGTTTTTCAGGAGACCACAACCGCTTGTCACAACCCACGGAACCCGCTGCCGTCATCCGCACCTCCGACCAACAGATTTTCTGCTGCAAGTCGATCGACAAGCTGATCTCCGACGCTGACCATCCGGAACACCGGCTCAGCAAATCACTGGGCCCGTGGTCTCTGACCGCGCTCGGCATTGGCGCCATCATCGGCTCGGGAATTTTCATTCTCACCGGCACGGCGGCGGCGGGCGAATACTTCCAGGCTCCTTCCCTGCTGCACGCTCAGGCGCTCGACGTATTCATCAACTTCCTGCGCACTGGTAGCACGGCGGGCGCGCTCATGCACGGGCGCCCGCCCGCCGGCCCATCGATCGCAATTTCGTTTTTCCTGGTCGCGATCGCCTGCAGTTTCGCCGGATTGTGCTACGCCGAACTGGCCTCGATGATCCCTATCGCGGGCAGCGCCTACACGTACTCCTACGCCACGCTCGGCGAAATCTTCGCTTGGATCATTGGCTGGGACCTCATCCTCGAATATGTGGTTTCGAACGTTGCGGTCGCGGTTGGCTTTGCCGGGTATACGAAAGCGCAACTGGCAGTCTTCGGCCTCAACTTGCCGGAAAAATTTGCCAGCCCGGTCTGGGCCGGCGGGCAGTGGACGGGTTCCTATTTTAATCTCCCCGGCTTCCTCATCGTTTTTATTCTCACGCTGCTGCTGGTGCGCGGCGTGAAGGAATCGGCGGAGACCAATAACATCATGGTCGCGGTCAAGATCGGTGCCATCCTCACCTTCCTGGTCGTCGGTGGAATGCTGGTCAAGCCCGCGAACTGGGTGCCCTTCGCGCCCTCCGGCTTCGCTGGAATCGTCACCGGAGGCGCCATCGTTTTCTTTACCTACATCGGCTTCGATTCGGTTTCCACCGCCGCCGAGGAATCGCGCAATCCGCAAAAAGATTTGCCCTTCGGCATCATCATGTCGCTGATTGTTTGCACGCTGCTCTACGTCGGTGTTGCCGTCGTACTGCTGGGCATGATGAAGTACACAACTTTCGTTTCCGGTGCAGCCGCGGAAGCGCCGGTGGCCTACGCGATGAAGTACCTGGGCGTGCACCCGTTCTTCCGCTCGGTTATCGTGATCGGGGCGCTGACCGGCATGATCTCTTCGTTGCTCGTGTTTCAGTACGGGCAGGCGCGCATCTGGTACGCCATGTCCCGCGACGGTCTGTTGCCCAAACTGTTCTCCGCGGTGCATCCGAAATATAAGACGCCCTACTGGTCCACCTGGATCGCCTGTTTCGCTGTAGGAATTCCCGCCGGCCTCGTCGACATTGGTGACGCCGCCGATCTCGCCAACATCGGCACTCTGTTTGCCTTCGTTCTGGTTTCGCTGGGAGTGATCATCCTGCGCCGCCGGCAGCCCGACCGCAAGCGCGCCTTCCGCGTCCCGTTTGTGCCCTGGTTCCCGCTTATTTCCGTGCTGCTCTGCCTCGGCCTGATGTTCGGGCTCACAATCATTACCTGGCTGCGCTTCGTGATCTGGCTTGGACTTGGATTGTTGATCTACATCTTCTACAGCCGCCACCGCAGCGAGTTTGCGAAGAGTGCGCCGTCAGTGAATTGAGCTGTCACCCATCAGCTCTCAGCAAAAAGCGCTCTGTCATCCTGAGCGCGTTTTTTCTTGCGCGAAGGACCTACGCAACTCGCGGGCAGCATCTACGACTCCGGCGAAGTGCAGAGGTCCTTCGCCTCGCTCAGGATGACAATGAATTAGTTCGTGCAGATTCGCGCTCGTCCGCGTCACACAAGTTATCTCACGCCATTCGGATACACCAGAATTTTGCTGGCTTCACCGGTTTTCAGGCGTTCCATGGCTTTCGAAAAATCTTTCATGGGAATGCGGTCCGTGATTGCCGGGTGCAGATCGAGTTTGCCGGCTTTCAGCAGCGCGGTCATCTGATACCACGTTTGGTACATGCGACGGCCGTTGATGCCTTGTACGGTGATGCCTTTGAAAATAATGTCCTCGGAAAAGTTGACGGCGATGGGCTTCGAGGTCAGGCCGAGCAGGGAAATTCGTCCGCCGCGGCGGACGATGTCGAAGGCAGTGCGAATCGAATCGGGATGCCCGGCCATTTCGAGCACGACGTCCACACCGAGGCCTCCGGTTTTTTCCATCACGATGTCGTGCACATTTTCTTTCGCGGGATTGAGCACGTAGTCGGCATGCATCTCGCGGGCGATGCGGGCGCGGTGTTCGTTGACTTCAATCGCGAACACCGAAGTGGCGCCTACGGCTTTGGCCACGGCAATAGAAAACAATCCAATCGGGCCGCAGCCGGTGATGGCCACGCTCTTGGCGGCGATTTCCCCAGCCAAGACCGTGTGCACGGCGTTGCCCAGGGGATCGAGAATCGACGCGTACTCCTGCGGGATGGCGGGATCGAGCTTCCAGATATTCGACTCGGGAATCACGACGTACTCGGCGAAGGCGCCGTCGGCGTCGACGCCAATGATCTTCACTTTCTGGCAGATGTGGGCTTCGCCGGTGCGGCACTGCAGGCACTTGCCGCAGGCGACGTGCATTTCGGCGGAAACGAAATCGCCTTCCTTCACGCTGGTGACCTCGTCGCCGAACGCGGCCACCTCACCGCAGAACTCATGGCCGGGAATGAGCGGAGGGTGAATGCGGTTCTGGGCCCAGCGGTCCCAGTTGTAAATGTGCAGGTCGGTGCCGCAGATCGACGCGACTTTCACCTTGACCAGCACGTCGGTGCGGCCGAAGGCGGGGATCTTGACCTGGCGAATCTCCGCGCCCGGCGCCGCTTCCGGCTTGACCACTGCCAACATTGTTGTTGCCATGATTGCCACCTATCAGCTGATATCAAAATGACTCAAACGCAAAACTTGTAATTTTAGCACCGGGGCAATTCACCTGCGGGCCCACATCTATTCTGCTCTTGCGGGGATGCGGTTACAATCGGCTGGATGCGAACTGCTTTTCACGCGAAAGCGGGTTGGCTCGCGCCGGTTATTCTATCCGTGTGTGCGGTGTGGATTCCCGCGCAAACGCAGCCGGCAGCGCCGGCTTCGCGGCAGGAGTTTACGCGGCGGCTGGTTGCCGCCGCCATCGAGCGTACGCACCATTCGGTCCGTTACGTGTCGGAATACGTTCGCATTCCCTACCCTGGCGGGGACGTTCCCGCCGACACGGGGGTTTGCACCGACGAGATTATTCGCAGCTACCGGGCAGTGGGCGTCGACTTGCAGAAGGAAGTCCACGAGGATATGGTGCAGAATTTCGCGGCTTATCCGAATAAGCGGCGATGGTTGCTGGCCCATCCTGACGCGAATATCGACCACCGGCGCGTTCCGAATCTGATGGTGTTCTTTCAGCGCAAGGGGGAATCCTTACCCATCACCACTCGCGCAGAAGACTATGCGCCCGGCGATTTGGTGACGTGGGACCTCGGCGGCAACGTACCCCACATCGGCATCGTTGTCGATCAGAAAGACCGCTGGAGCGGCCGCTACATGATCGTTCACAACATCGGCGCGGGGCCGAAGATGGAAGACGTGCTGTTTAATTGGAAGATTACGGGACACTACCGCTACTTCGGGCCCGAAACTAAATCCTCAGCGGCTAAAGCCCGGCATTTTTTTGGTCGGTGGCGGCACGGCTGGAAGCCGTGCCCTTCCCAAATCCGTCGATCGGACTGATTGACCCGAAGAACTAGCCTTGCGCGGCGAAATCACTTCTCGCGCGGCAAGCCTCTGTCAGGTTTTTGGGGCCACCGTCTTGAACTCCTCCGACTTGCCGCGAGGAATGGTCAGCGTCTTCCATTCGGTCGAGCACAGGTGCTTGGCCAGAAAAACAATCTGCCCGATATGCGCGCGTAGTGGGCGATCTGGCGGTTGATGGCCTGCAGCACGGTGTGGGGTTCGTTTCGAATCGTTACCGTGCGGAACAGGTCTTCCGGCTTGAGCGCTTCAATCGAGCCGATACGCAGGCCCAGCCTTCTTCCCACCAACGCATGACTTCGGCCCGGTTGTCGCGCCAGTTATTTCGAATTCGCGGTCGCGAAAACGGTCTGGCTTTTCGCCGTCGCTGGTGAGGAAGTCGGTGAAGCGTGATCGCATGTTGCCGGCGAGATGCTTCGACGAGGATGGCGACGGAATTCGACTCCGGATCGAGCGTGACGAAAAAATCCTGGTCGCGCAGTTGCGCCATCGCGGCTTCGCCCATGCGCTTGTGGCCGCGCATCTGGCGGCGCGCTTCGTCGAGGTAGTGGGCTGCGAGATCGAGCGTCATGGTTGCTGCTCCTCGTGTCTTTTACGCCGGAATCTTTATGCGCGCCCCCAGCCTCCACCGCCAGGAGTTTCAATCGTAATGCGCTCCCCCTTGCGGAGGCGAGTGCTGAACTTGGCGGGCATCGCCTCGACAGAACCATCGCTCCGCGTGATGAAGTTTTTCCCCGGCGCGCCGTCTGATCCTCCGGCCAGGCCCCAGGGTCCACGGGCGCGGCGATCGGCCAGCAGGGTCACTTCGCAATCGGTAAGGACTTCGATCTCGCGCATGATGCCGTCGCCGCCGGAAAACTTTCCCTTGCCGCCGCTGCCGGGCCGCAGCGCATATCGCCGCACGCGCAGGGGATACGCGTACTCCAGTGCCTCCGCCGGAGTGTTCAGCGAATTCGTCATGTGGGTGTGAACGCCGGAAACACCGGGCTTGCCGGGGCGCGCGCCCATGCCGCCGGCAATGGTCTCGTAGTAAGCGAAGGGCTCGGCGGTGCGCGGATCATTGCCGCTTGGATGCATCTCGCTTGGCTGCATACCGCCGATGGTCAGATTGTTCATGGTCCCTGCAGCCGCCGCTGGAATGCGATCGGGAATGGCCCGCGCCAGCGCCCGCAGCAACACGTCAACGATGCGCTGCGAGGTCTCGACATTGCCTCCGGCAACGGCCGCGGGAGGCCGCGCATTCACAATGGTTCCTTCCGGGGCGATGACCTGGATCGGCCGCATCAGGCCAGCCGCGGCAGGAACGCTCTCGGCCAGCAGGCAGCGAAATACGTAGAAGCAGGCTGAGTAGGTAATGGCGGCGACGGCGTTTACGCTGCCTTCGACTTGCGGGTCGCTGCCCGTAAAATCCACGGTGACCATGTGGGCGCGGGCGACTCGCCCGCGCTTCTCCAATGAATGAACCTTAAGCGTTACTGCAATCCTCACCACCCGATCGGTGATTCCGTCGCCATCGAGAAAATCCTCGGCGCGATATTCTAATGGAGGCACGCGCTGCAGGAACGCGCGCATCAGTTCCTCGGAATAATCCTGCAGATCGGCGGCCGCGCGGCGCGCCCGGTCGACGCCGTAGCGAGCGCACACCTCGCGTAAGCGCTCCGCGCCGGTATGGCAGGCCGCGAGCTGCGCGCCCAGGTCGCCTTCGCGCTCCTCGGGAGTGCGTACATTGTTGAGCAGCAGCGCAAGGACGTCGGCATTCATGATGCCCCGTTGCATCAGTTTCACCGGAGGGATGCGCACACCCTCCTGATAGATTTCACGGCAAAGGCCCATCGAGCCGGGATAGGTGCCGCCCACGTCCGCATGATGGGCGCGGGAGGCCACGAAAAAATCTGGGCGGTTGGCGGCTGGCTTCTTCTTTCTGCCGGCTTTCGCGGGCGAGTCGCCCGCGGCCACACCAGCCACGTAGACGGGCGCGACTAGTGTGATATCGGGCAGGTGCGTGCCGCCGCGAAACGGATCATTCAGCATCGCCACATCCCCGGGTTGCATTACTCCGGCATCGATTGCGGCCCGCACCGACATTGGCATTGACCCCAGATGTACCGGCATGTGGTCGCCCATTGCGATGACCTCACCGGCGCCGTCGAACACGGCGCACGAGTAGTCGCGCCGCTCCTTGATGTTAGGAGAAAATGCGGTGCGCCGCAGCGCCGCGCCCATCTCCTCGGCAATGGAGTGATACAGATTCTTGAAAATTTCCAGTTCGACCGGATCGCGCCGCATGAGGCGCAGTGTACTACCAGTCGCTGGTCGATGGTCGTTAGTCGTTCGCGAATCCGAACGTTGCCGGCCGGGCGTTTCTTTGCTCGAGCGAACATTGGGGGCGAACGGGACCGGCCATGGACCAGCGACAGCACGAAGAAATCCGCTCAAAACGACAGAATTCTGTTGACACTTTATTCACACTGCCGCAATATCTTGTGATATAGGGCCTTCCCATACCACGAGTAGGGTTGGTCTTTCAGAAACAAGGGCCCGTAGTTCTCGAACCTTTGCAAGGGAAAAATCGTTCAACGGAGGAACCTTCATGGCAACGAAAAAGAAGGCAAAAAAGAAGAAACACTAACCGTCAGCGAGGCGCGACCTCGCTAACACCACGATTTCTCACTGGCCTCTTAAGAGAAGCACCTCTTAGGGGGCTTTTCCTTTTTGGTGCTGCGAACTTCCGAGCGCAGAAATTGTGCTTCGCGGGCTGCGCCTGTGTGTCACAATAGGCAAGCCAGTTGAGGCCACCACGCGGCTTTGCAGCGTGAGACACATCGTAGGACGAACATGGCAGGACGCAAAAAGAGTACGGCGAAGCCTAAGGCGGATGAGGTTCTCATCCCCGACAAGCTTTATTTCCGCATCGGCGAAGTGGCGACGCTATGCCACCTGCCGGCGTACGTGCTGCGTTTCTGGGAGTCGGAATTTCCGCAACTGAAGCCGGTCAAGAGCAGCACGGGACAGCGCATGTACCGCAAGCGCGACGTCGAAAGCGTGCTGCGCATCAAGGAACTGCTCTACCAGCAGGGATTCACCATTTCGGGCGCACGCCAGCAACTGCGAGCAGAAGGCAAAACCGACAAATCGCAGGCCGCCATCCCGTTCCCTTCCCAGTCAGCGCCTGAGATTCAGCACATTCGCCAGGGTCTGCGGGAAATTCTGAATTTGCTCTCGGCCCGCCGGACAGGTTAGTTCGCGCGGGCGACTTGTTTACGCCTCCACCCAGTTACTTCTCTCCAGAATGGTCGGCGGCTCGTAGGTTTTTCCCCGAGCCAGGCGCTTATCTTCGCGCCGCGTCGTCCATAAGAAGACCGGGCCGAGCACTGCCGGGAGCATCCGCGATAGCAGTCCGGATTCTTGCCGGAACTCGTGACGCAGGGCGCGAATCTTTTCGCTGACGTTAAGATCCACTTTCTTGAACTGACGCTCCATGGCCCACAACGCCGAGCCGTAGACGCCGCTCAGCCGTCCCATTTCGCGCGCAAAGCGTTCCCGCACGCGCGCGTCGGGAGAATCTTTGTAGCGTTTCCATCCCGCCAGTAGAGTTCGCGAGATGCGGTAGAGGCTGGGCCCGTTGAGCTGGAAGTCGCGCCAGAACGCCCAATCGAGAAAGCGTTTGGAGTCGTCCCGCGAAATCGCCGCATGTTTGAAATTAAATTTGAACTGGCCGTGCACGTCGGCATAGTCGACGTCGCGCAGCAGGCGGCCTTCTTCGGCCATCTGCTGATACAGAGGAGTTCCCGGCACCGGGGTGTAGAGCATGAACTGGTGAAAGTCGGTGTCGTGCGAGACCGCGTGCTCGATCTCGGCCATGATGTTGTCGGGCGTGTGATGCTCCAGGCCAATAATAGTCGAGCCTTGCACGCGAATGCCGTGCTCGCGCAGCTCGCGCGTGAGTTCCCGCGTGTCCGCGCCCTGCAACTTGCTGTAGCCGGCCCGCGGAGATTCCAGGCCCATCCAGAGCCAGGAGACGCCGAGTTCCACTAGTTCCTGCATGGTGTACTTGCGAATCGCGTTGGCCGAGGCGAACACTGACAGCGCCCAGCTCTTGTGACCTTCCTTCATGCGATCGAGCAGGCGCATGGCGCGCTCGCGATGCAGCAGGAAGTTTTCGTCCATCACGAAGAACGACTTTACTTTCAGCTCGTCCTCCATGCGGCTCATGACGTCGAACAGTTCGTCGCCGGTCTCAAAGAAGTTGACAAACTTTCCTTTGCCTCCGAAAAACGCCGAAGTCGTACAAAAATTGCAGCCCATGGGGCAGCCGACCGAAGGAATAATCGTCGCCGCAGTCGCGCCTTTGCGCTCGGGCAAGCGAATGCCCATGATGCGGGTGCGCATGCCCGAAACGATGGCGGGATGGCGGATGGGGGCGGACTCGTCTTCGCCGAGGTAGCGGCGCATCCACGCGATGCCTTCGCCCTTCACGATGTGGTCGGCATCGATCATCTTCTCGATTCCGGGGATGGCCGCGACGTGCCCACCCACGACGATTACCGAGTTTGGTGAGAGTTCGCGGGTCATGCGGCACATTTCGCGTATCTTGGCGACGTTCACGATAATTCCCGACAGTCCCACCACGTCGTACTGATTGTTCTTGAGCTCGCGCGCAAAGTCATCACGCGTGGGGAAGTCGAGCACCGCGCAGGGCGCTGAAATATTAGTCTGGATCATCATGATGCCCCAGGAGCGATGAAACATGCGCAGCGAGAAGCTGCCCTGGGCGCGCGTAACCTGATTGTGATAAAGCTCCATGGGGTTGATGGAGCGGCTGCCGAATTCGTCGTCCTGAGCGTAGGGTCCGAAGACCGAGCTCAGCAGAATGCGGGCGTGGGATCCCTTGGGATGTTTTTCGACACTGCCGGAATCAACACTATGAGGGCTGGTGGCAACATTGCTGGTAAGAAGTTCCAATTCTTTTCATCATCCGTTTCTCCCCACATGCCGTTAATGCAATCGTAATCGCGCTCTCGCCGGCAAAACCGCCCGCCGAAAGAAAACACAAAAAGATTACAAAGCAGGACAGTGGCCCAACGTAACCGAGATCCACAAGGACCGTGGCGCCCGAGATTCCTCCCTCCGCGTAAAGAACGGCTCCGGTCGGAATGACGCCTCTAGAGGGGACTGAGCGTCTGGGATTTCAAACAGCACCGTTACCGACCATCGCTCGTCCACTTGAACCGGGCTTGCCATCTGGCCTAGAATCGCTGCGCTATGGCTTCGGAACCACTGGAGATCGAGCGTCTGGACCGGGGAGTGCTGTGCTTTCGCGGTCCCCTGACCATGGAGAACGTGTCTCCTTTCATGAACGCGGTGCGCCGCGAAGACGCTCCCACCATGATTCTGGATTTCACCAACGTTCCCTATCTCGACTCTTCCGGGCTGGGATCTCTGGTGAGCGCCTGCACTACCTGCGCCAAAGCTGGGCGCCGCATGGCTCTGACCGGCGTGAATCGACGCGTGCGCAAGGTCTTCGAAATCACCAAGGTCGAACAAATCTTCCTGATGTTTCCCACCCTTTCGGACGCGCTGGAAGCGTTCACCAACGCCGGAACCGCGTAAGCCCATGCCGGTCGTGATCTCCATGCTGCGCGGCGTCAACGTTGTGGGTCGCCACAAAATCAAGATGGACGAACTGCGCGCCCTGTACGAGTCGTTGAAGTTCGAATCCCCGCGCACCTTCATCCAGAGCGGCAACGTGATCTTCCGGACAAAACAGAAAAACTCTCCCGCGCTCGCGAAGAAAATCCAGGACGCGATTGAGAGCACATTTGGCTTCCGCCCGGACGTCATGCTGCGTACCACCGGCGAGCTAAGACAGGCCATCGCCGCCAGCCCGTTCCCGAGCCATCGCAACCTGCATCCGAGCAAGATCCTGGTGACCTTCCTGACCGCAGAACCCGGCCCGGAAGCCCGTGCCGCCCTGGCCGGCTTGAAGGGCCATCCGGAAGAGATCCATCTTAAAGGGCGCGAACTCTATATCTATTTCCCCGACGGCGTAGGTCAGTCCAAACTCCGCTGGTCGAACGTCGAGAAATTGACGCAAACCACCGGCACCGCACGCAATTGGAACAGCGTGACCCAGATGCTGGCCATGGCGGAAGCGATGGAAGCGGCAGAGTAAGTGGTCGGGGCTTAGGCGTAAGACGCCTGAACGCTTAAATCTCTAAGATAAAGAAATGGTCGGGACGGGCAGATTTGAACTGCCGACCCCTCGCACCCCAAGCGAGTGCTCTACCAGGCTGAGCCACGTCCCGACAAGGAAGGATTCCACCGATGCTGCGGTCGCCGTCAGGCAACCCGTCAGCCTCAAGCGGAGGGGTTAACTCAGCAATTCTACACTACGGCCTGCACATCCCGCGCCTTGTCATCCTGAGCGAGACGTTTTTTGTCTAGCGAAGGACCTATGTAATCCCCGACGGCCGCATAGGTCCTTCGGCCCGCAAAAAGCCGCGGGCCTCAGGATGACAATCGATATTTTCTTGCGACGACCGGGGATTACTCCAGATCTCTCCAGTTCGGGCCGACGCCCATATCCACCTGCAGCGGCACGGCCAGCGCGTGCACTTTCTCCATGTGCTCGCGGACAAGCGGCTGCATGGCTTCGACTTCGTTCTCGGGGACTTCAAACACCAGTTCGTCGTGAACCTGCAGCGTCATTCTGGATTTCATGCCGCGCTCGCGCAGCACAGCGTCAATGCGAATCATCGCAATCTTGATTAGGTCGGCAGCCGTGCCTTGCAGCGGCGTGTTCACGGCGGTGCGTTCGGCAAAGCCGCGCTGGTTGGCATTCTTGCTGTTGATGTCGGGGATGGGCCGCACTCGGCCGAACAGTGTTCTCACTTTCATGTCGCGGCGGGCTTCTTCCAGCGTCTTGTCGATGAAGGCGCGCACGCCTTTGTACTTTTCGAAATACGCGGCAATGAATTGTTTGGCCTCGCCCGGTTCGATGCCGAGTTGCTGCGAGAGTCCAAACGCCGAGAGGCCGTAGACGATGCCGAAGTTTACGACCTTGGCCTGGCGGCGGTGGTCGGGCGTGACCATCAGCGGCGGCACGCCGAATAGCTGTGAAGCGGTCAGGGAGTGAATGTCGTCACCGCGCCGGTAGGCCTCGACCAGCAGCGGATCGCGAGAAAAATGGGCCAGCAGCCGTAACTCGATCTGCGAATAGTCGGCGGTCAGCAGCACGTGGCCGGGCTCGGCGATGAACGCGGCGCGGATGCCGCGTCCGAGTTCAGTGCGAATGGGAATATTTTGCAGATTCGGATTCGCCGAAGACAGGCGCCCGGTAGCGGTTCCCGTCTGCCCGAACGTGGTGTGCAGGCGTCCAGTCGCAGGATTGATCAGGACGGGTAACGCGTCGACGTACGTCGACTTCAGCTTGGTCAGCTGGCGGTAGTCGAGCACCATGTGCGCGATGGGATGATTCTCGGCAAGTTCCTCAAGCACATCGACGGCGGTCGATATGGTGCGTCCCTTGCCATATTTCACGGGCTTGGGCAGGTTCATCCGATTGAAGAGCACGTCGCCCAGCTGCTTGGGAGATCCGACGTTGAATTCCATCCCGGCAACTTCGTAAATCTGTTTGGCCTGCGCGGCGATCTCGCGCTCCAGTTCGCCCGACATCTGCAAGAGCGCGGCGGTGTCGATTTTCACCCCAGCCTGCTCCATGCGGGCCAGCACCGGGACGAGCGGAAGATCCATCTCTTCGTACAGCTTGGCCAGCCCGGCTCGCTCTACGTCGCTGCGCAGCGCGGCCGCCAGGCGCCCGGTAATGTCGGCCGACTCGGCCAGTTCCTCGGCGAGCTTCAGATTAAAACGGCGCAGGGCCACGTCCGCCAGGCGATGCGAAGAATACGTCAGATCGAGCAGGTAGGAATACAGCATGGGATCGTGACGCACACCAGCCAGGGAAATTCCGGCGGGCGAATTGCCGGGCGGTGAAGTTTCCTGGGCTTGCAGCGCATGAATCGCCGCCTTGTAATCGTGGATGGCTTTGGGCACGCTCGCGTCCGCCAGCACGGAGCGCAGTAGGTTGGCGGCGTCGGCCGAGTCGAGTTTCACGATCGTGGCCGTTCCTGCGGCCGCCGAAATCGCTACGCGCAGGGCCGTGGGCTCGGGCTGCGCGGGCGAGTCGCCCGCGCCCACAAGGAACATTTGCATTTCCTGCGGCTGTGCTTCGATTGCTTCTTCCTCGGCGGCTTCGGAAGATATTTTGTGCTCAACCGCGACGGCCAACGCGCCTCCGGCGGTCACTGCACTGAGCACGCGCCCGACATCTTCGGCCGACTTCGCCTCGGTGTAATGGGTCGCGCTCACCTCCACCACCGGCAGCAGTTCTTTCAGCAGCGAAGTAAATTCCAGCTCGGTGAAGAGGGCGCGCAGATCGTCCAGGTTCGGCTCTCCGGCACGCATGGATTCCACATCCAGTTCGATCGGTACATGCGTGTCGATGGTGGCCATACTCTTGCTGAACAGAATTGCTTCGCGATTGTTGAGCAGCGACTCGCGGTAGGTTTTCTTTTCCACTTCGGCGGCGCGCTCCAACGCCTGCTCGACCGTGCCGAATCGCCGGATGATTTCGACCGAACCTTTGTCGCCGATGCCTGGGGCACCGGGAATGTTGTCAATAGCGTCGCCGCGTAACGCCATCACATCGACCACGCGCTCGGGAGGCACACCCAGAATCTCTTCCACCTTCGCCGCATCGCAGATCAAATTGTCTTTCGGGGGATTCAGAATCTGCACCTGGTCGTTGACCAACTGCATCATGTCTTTGTCGCTGGAGACGACATACACGGGATGCGACGCTTCCGCTGCCTTGCGGGCCAGGGTGCCAATTACGTCGTCGGCCTCGAAGCGCACCACCTCGAGAATCGGAATGCGATAAGCCTCGAGAGCGCGCCGAATGTACGGCACCTGCTGCACCAGATCTTCCGGCATGGCCGAGCGGTTGGCTTTGTAGCCTTTGTATTCCACTTCGGTGAAGGTCTGCGTTTTGATATCGAATTTGCGGATGGTGGTGACGGCCTCGGCTTGCTCGTCGCGAAACGTCGGCCCGGCGACGTCGAATACGGCGGCCAGGTACTCGGGAGAAAAATCCTCGCGCAGTTTGCGCAGCATGTTCACGAAAACATAAATCGCCGCGGTCGGGAGCCCGGTCTTGGTCGACATGGGCCGCTGCCTCGCCATGGCGTGGTAGGCGCGGAAGATGAACGACATAGTGTCGACGAGATAAATACGGCCGGGCCCAGACGGAGCCTGAGAAGGTACGCCTGTTGCGGCTTTGCCGTCCGTGGCGCTGGCGGCAGAAGCAGGTGCTGGCGAGGCCGGGTCCGATGATTTTTTACGCGGGGGCAACCCGCTTAGTTTAGCAGCAGAAAGAAAGGCGGAGAGGCAGCACGGCAGAGTAGCAGGTGGAAGACGATGCGATCTGCCGGTGCGCTAAAAGTCGATGCGGAAATCTGCCTGTACCGTTTTTTTCGCCGCCTTGGGCGAGCTGTTGCGGAAGACTAAGTAATATTTTGCGGGCTGATTGATGGTGGGCGGCAGGCCGGTGTTTACTTCCTGATCGTGAGCGTCATCGGCGGAAAAGATGGCCTCGCTGTCGTGTCCGCTAAGGAACTCGGCGTACTGCAACTCGTTCAACACCAGAAATTCCACATTCGCCGCGTCGCTCGATTCCGTTTCACCAGGCTTCCCCCCGGCAGGCTTTACGAACGACCGGTAAGTCCCCCGCAATTGCGGACTGGCAGCATGGGCCGGGACCTCGAACGGCACGTTCACGATGCTCGCCACGGCAAACGTCTGGTGCAGAATCGGGCCGCCGGTGCCCACCACCGATCCGCCTACGTGGTCGAAGGCGGTTGCCTTCTGAGAAATGGGCTGGAGGGTTTCGACCTTGGGCTGACCCTCACGCGCCATATAGTTCGCGAGGGGTCCGGCGACCGTGACCGCGTTCTGCGCCTCGTGCACCTCGGCATAGGTGGCGTCAGTCTGTGCTTCCTGCTGGGCCGGAGTGGGCCCCGCAGGCGCTGGGTGTTGCCGGTGCGTCCACGCGAAAGCCGCGACGAAAGCCAGAACACAGGCCGCCACCAGCCAGTTGATCCCCTGCTTCATATTTCTGCTCCTGACAAAATGGTAGGTCAGCGGCAGGCGGATGCGGTAGCTGTCGATGGATTGCAGGAGTTACTTCCGTTTGCAGTATTTGGTGTCTGCGGTTTGAAGAATCTTGAACCACGAAGGCCACGAAGGCACACGAAGGAGATCCGGCTTGAGCAGGTCCCGGGCCCGCGGATTTTTTACGGTTCGCGCCCGGCGTCCGAAATTTCTTTGCTCTCGCCTTGCGCCACTACCGGATAGACCGCACCCCTACGACGCCGCAAGTCTCCCGGCAATTCGGAACGCAGCAGCCATAAGCCTGCCGCCACGGCCGCCAGCCATGTCACCGAGACCAGCGCGAGTTGCGTTACGTCGGCTACGCGGCTGCCCTGCCCAGCGGTTGCGAACGGCACCACCTTGGCCACTTCGAAGCTGACGCCTCCGGCAACCGCGGACACCATGGCAGCCTTGCCTAATTCTCCCCAGCGCAATCCACCTAGTCGAACTAGTTTCTTGTAATGCAGCAAGCCGGCCAGCGCCAGCAGGTTCACGCCAATCCCAATGTCCGAGGCCCACGCCAGTCCGACCACACCGAAGGTATGGAACAGAACAGAATATATTGGCAGCGACGCCAGCGTAATCACACTGACTGCGACCATGGGGGTCAGCGTGTCGCCGGCGGCGTAGAATGCCCGCGCGTAGAGTCCCTGCGCGGACCACAGCACCAGGGACAGCGAGAACCAGAAAAAATACACAGCGCTGGTCTGGGTGTCGGCGAAAGAAAATTTTCCGCGCCGGTATACCAAATCGATCAGGGGGACGGCGGCCACCATCATCCAGCCCGTCGCCAGCAACGACGCCGCGGAGACACGGTAGACCGAATCATTCACCGTCGCGGCAAATTCTTTCAGCTTCTTCTCGTTGAAAAGGCGCGCAAAAAATGGCAGCGATGCCTGTCCGGTGGCCTGCCCCAGCACCGCAATCGGGACCGCAAACAGGCGCTTGGCAAACGTGAGCCGGGAAATGTCGCCGACGCCGCTGGCCGCGTAGTGGCGCAGAATCCAGTCGTCGGCGGTCACCAGCGAAACCCCCAGCATCAGCGGCACCGACAGTTTCACCCACTCGCGAAACGCGGGATTCATCACGTCAAACGACGGCTTATATCCGGTGCCAATGCGCGCGGCGCCGATGACGCTGGCCAGAAACGGACCGGCAATGCTGCCTGCGAGCGCCCCGTAGGCCAGCGAGGCAATGCCGAAGTGCCGGCCGCCTAGCACTCCGCCTAGAATGATGAAGACGTTGTAAATCAGCGGGCCGAACGCCGGAAACAGAAAGAGCCGGTGCGAGAGCAAAACAGCCGAAACCACGCCGCCCACATAAAAGAAAATCTGCGCCGGCAGCAGAATGCGCGTGAGATGAACGCACAGTTCGATCTGCTGCGGGGAAAATCCTTTCACGAACCAGCGCACAAACTGGGGTGCGAAAATCTCGGTCAAAATCGTGCCCACAATCATGACCGCGGTCATGACCGTGATGATGATGGAAAATGTTTTCTGCGCGTCGGCTTCGCGCTTCTCCGCTAGAAAGCGGGTGTAGATCGAAATGAAGGTAATCGACGCCGCGCCCCCGGCCACGATGTAGTTGAGGAAATCGGGAAGCGTGAAGGCCGCCACGTAGGCGTCGGTTTGGCCGCCCGCGCCGTACGCCCATGCAATATAGGCGTCCCGCGCGTAGCCGATCACGCGCGACAGCATGACCGCCGAGATCAGCAGCATGGTCGCCGAGAAGGCTGTGTGCTGGTGCGATGGCCGGAAAAAGCGCAGCAGTTTCGTCATTGAGACCCGATGGAGACGTTCAATCTTATCGGAATCTCAAGCGGGGCGGACACTTACTCTACCGCTTGGGTGTTGTAGTTAGTTAATGTCCCGGAGGGACCACTGACAATAGCCCGCCAGTTCACTGGCGGGCAGCCGAGACCCAGGGGAATCGCGTACCGGAGGGACGCCTGAAACCGACATGAAACTCACGCATGTGTCCGGACTCATGTTAACCCGTTCAGGCATCCCTACGGGATGCAGCCGAACCAAACCGATCGAACCCGGCGTTGAAACGCTGGGCTACTTTCACACGTCCCTCCGGGACGGTCAGCCGAGGATCGGCCCACTGATCATAAATAGAATCATTGCTGGAATTCGCTGGCAACGAGACTTAGGAACACCCTCCCTCGTTACTTCCCTTCCGGCGATACCCAAACTTTGTCGGCTGTTACCAAATCCACGCTCGACACTTCGGACCGGAGTTTTATGTTCTGCCATCCCGCCTTCTTCGGGGGCTTGGCCAGAAACGTCAGGAAATACTGGTGGGTCAGCCGGCGCCCCAGGTCGTCCAGATAAGGACTAAAGGATACGGGCGGACCCGTGAACCCAATGTCGTAGGCTTCGCCGCCGGTATTTTCGGCAAGCTGCGCGAGATAAAGCTGTCCCCAATAAGTCTGCCAGTAGCTATGGCCGAAATGGCCCGCCCCCGGCGAGTAGATGGCAGAAACCGCGATGCCGGCTTTCTGCGCGTCGTCGATGGCCGCTTGCAGATAGGGATCGAGGGTGTCGTGGCCGCCGTAATACGGATCGATTCCGCTCGAGACCATGACGATCTCGCGGCGGTCCGGGCTGGCCGGCCAGCGTTTGATCAGATCGCTTACCGAGAAATATGGGCTGCCGTTGATCCCGGCCATGCCGATGGGAAGGCGCAATGTCTTCCCCGCCTGGTCATGGTCGGTCGTGGGATTCTGCACAATCTTCGCGCTGCCATCCTGCATGTAAGCCACGCCAATTTTCGTCGAGGCCGGCTGGGCATTGATGAACTTCTTCACGTCGTCCAATTGTGTGCCCAGACTGCTGCCGGACGAGTCGTCGATCAGAACGAACAGTTCCAGACCAGCGCGGTCGCCCTGCGCCGGGATCCATTCCGTGACCTGGTCGCGAGTCTTCCCCCCAAACACCAGGACGTCGTCGCGTTTCACTTCCGGCACGTCCGACCCGTGACGGGGTTCAACCGTGACCACCAGATGGATCGGAATGCCGTCTGCCGCCGGAGCCTGCTGCGCCGAAAGGCTTCCGCACAGGCAGACTGCCAGGCTCAATACTGCGCTGGCTGCAAAACCATACTTGCTCATGCTTGCTCCTTCTGAGGAACCGTCCCTTGAGCCACAACTCGGAGTAAGACTGAAGGGAGGGGTTCTAAGCTTTTAGATGATCGAAAACGAGAAAAGGTGGGACATTTGAAACACTGCAAAGGTCCGAATGCGATAATTCAGCGTGGCTGACTCGATGCTGACCCCATCCCGTTCCCCGGTCTTCCGCCGGTCGTTCCGCAAAGACTTTCCTGCGGCCGTGCGCGGGGAAGGTGTGTACTTGTGGGACGCCGAGGGCCGCCAGTATCTCGATCTGGCCGGGTCGGCCGCGGTAAATTTGATTGGCCACGGCGTGGCCGAGATTTCCGCTGCGATGGCCGAACAAGCGGCGAAGGTCGAGTTTGTTCACACCAGCCAGTTCACTACGCCCGTCGCCGAGGCCTACGCCGAAGAATTGCTGGCTTTCGCGGGAGAGCATTTCCGCGGCGGTGCGGTTTACTTCACCTGCGGCGGCTCCGAATCGATCGAGACTGCGCTGAAACTGGCCCGCCAGTACCAGGTCGAAATCGGGCAGGGCGCTCGCCATCAGATCATCAGCCGGCAGCAGAGCTATCATGGATCGACCCTGGGCGCGTTGTCGGTGTCTGGCAACCGGCGGCGGCGCGAAATTTATTTGCCGATGGTGAAGGAGTTCGCGCACGTCGGCATGCCCTACTGCTACCGTTGCGCCTTCGATTGCACTGACGGCTGCCGCAACTGCGGGCAGCAATACGCGGCGGAACTGGAACGGGCCCTCGAAACTTCGAACGAAACTTCCAACGACGGAGCTTCCCGCGGCGAGGCGGCCGCCTTCATCTTCGAGCCGGTCAGCGGGGCTACGCTGGGAGCCGTGATTCCTCCGCCCGGATATCTGCAGGCGGTCGCGGAAATCTGCCGGCGGCACGGCGTGCTGCTGATCGCCGACGAAGTCATGACCGGCATGGGGCGCACCGGGCGCAACTTTGCCGTCGAGCACTGGTTCGGAAGCGACTCCCACGTCGCGCCCGACATTCTCGTCGCCGCCAAAGGACTTTCCAGCGGATATGCGCCGCTCGGCGCCGTCATCGCCAGCCAGAAAGTCGTCGATGCCATTGCGGCTGGCTCGGGCGCATTCCTGCACGGCTTCACTTACAACGCGCATCCTATTTCGCTCGCGGCCGGCCGGGCCGTACTGCGGCATCTGCGAGTCAAGAATCTGGTCGAGGCGGCTGATTCCAACCGCCCCGGCTCACCGGCGGCTTTATTCAAGCAAGCGCTCGAACATCTGCGCGAGGCGGAAGCAGTGGGAGACGTTCGCGGAATCGGGCTGCTCTGGGGCGTAGAATTCGTGGCCGACAAAGCCGGCAAGCGTCCCTTCCCGCCCGAACTGAACTTCGCTGGACGCGTGGCCGCGGCCGCGATGAAGCGCGGCTTGCTGGTCTATCCCATGCAGGGCAGCGTCGACGGCGTTTCCGGCGACCACCTTCTTCTGGCGCCCCCAGCCGTCATCACTCCGCAGCAGATTGCCTGGTCGGTCGATCGGCTGGCCGCATCTATCCGCGAAGCGGAGTTGTCACTTCGATAGTTTCTACCCCGCTACGAGTGGTCTATCTGCACTCGCAGCCTCCTTGTTTTCAATCGCTTGCCACCTGATGTTTGTTTGACGCCGGCTTGATCCCCGATGCATTGCCCGCGACCGCGGTCTGCGCGAAGTTGGAGCCGTGCGCTACTCAAAGCAAAAGCGGAGGTAACCATGGCAAGTCCGATGCAAAACATGACCGAATGGTGTGAGCAGGTGAACCCGCACGTGCTGTTAACTCTGCGCGATGAACAGATGCGCCGCATGCGTCCCTTTCCTGACATGTTGCGGGTGCAGGAAAGCTGGCTGGCCGCGGCGGAAAAGCGCGCGCTGCTGTGGCTGGCGGCGCGGACTCCGGATCGCATCGGTCCCTGACCACCTGACCGTATTAGGATTCGTCGCACAGATCGGCGCGGGAATCAGTTACGCGCTTGCCGCATTCCATCGCTACGCGCTGCTCGGCGTGATTGTCTGCCTCGGGCTCAACTGGCTGGGCGACTCGCTCGACGGAACACTGGCGCGAGTGCGGCAGCGACTGCGTCCGCGCTACGGTTTCTATGTCGACCACATGGTCGATAGCTTGGGCGCGCTGGCCCTGATGGGCGGCCTGGCGCTGTCGGGATACATGCATCCGGTGATCGCCATCGGGCTGCTGATCGCATTTCTGACGCTGTCGATTCAGTCGTACTTGGCGACGCATGCGCTGGGCGAGTTCCGCATCTCGTTCTGGCGCTTTGGACCGACGGAACTGCGTCTGCTGCTGGCCGTGGGCAACCTGGCCTTGTTCTGGAAGCCGGTGGTGCATTTGCTCGGTGGTGTTTACCGGCTGTTTGACGTGGGGGGAGCAATTGGGCTCGCGGGGATGGGACTGATGACGATCGTCTTTACGGCGCAGAACACAGTTCGGCTCTATCGCGAAGAGAGGCTCACGCCGTGAACGGCGCCGCTAGATCAATGCCACCCTCCACCCTGGTGCGTTGGTGCAGGTTCAACGCGGTCGGCGGAATTGGCATTGTGGTGCAGTTCGCCGCGCTCTTTCTCTTGAAGAGTGTCTGCCATTTCAACTATCTGGCCGCGACTGCGATCGCTGTGGAGGCTGCTGTGGTGCACAACTTTGTTTGGCATGAACGCTTCACTTGGGCGGAGCGAACGAAGCGCGATCGAGTGCGCGCCTCCTGGTCCCAGTCCATGCCGCGTCTTCTGCGGTTCAATCTCTCGAACGGAGCCGTTTCCATTCTTGGCAATCTTGCGCTGATGAAGGTGATGGTGGACCAGGGACGCATGAACTATCTCGTAGCCAATGCGATCGCGATTACGGTGTGCTCGCTGGCGAATTTTCTGGTGAGTGAGACGTGGGTGTTTCGGCAGGGCTCATAAGCCTACACCGCGCTGTCATCCTGAGCGCAGCCCGGGAGATTCACAAAGTGAATCACCCGGCCGAGTCGAAGGATCGCGCTGAGGCAGATGCTGATGGCGGCTGGCTGGTCGCACGGGGGGAACGCCTGGCGCGGTCGCAGGCGCTGCACGCAAACGCGGGGTCCTTCGACTGCGCATGCTCGCGCTTTGCGCGGGCCATGCTTCGCTCAGGATGACAGACTTCTAAAGCATGGCGCCAGGCTGGCGGACAGAAGTGCCGGCCCCACAGCCGCACGCCGCATCTACGCGATCTTCAGCACGACTTTGCCGTAGTTCTTGCCGTCTTGCAGGAGTTTGTAGGCTTCGCGGGCGCGGTCGAGAGGAAAGACGTGGCCAATCTGCGGAGTCAGTTTGCCCTGGGCAATCCAGGCCGAGAGCTGCTGCCAGGCTGGGTCCATGATCTCCGGCTTCTGCGAGAGGTAGGTCAGCCACAGGCCTTGCACACTGGCGGATTTGGCGTACATGGCGCGGATGTCAAGTTGCGGCGCCCGGCCGGTGGCGGTGCCATATTGGATGACGCGTCCGAAGTCGCGCAGGCAGCGCAGGCTCTTGGCGGTGTGTTCTCCGCCCAGCATTTCGAAAACGGCGTCGACGCCTTCGCCGCGAGTCAGATTCTTGACGATCTCTTCATAGTCGTGCTGCTTGTAGTTGATAGGGTGCTGTAGGCCGAGGGCTTTCACGCGAGCCAGCTTTTCGTCGGAGGAGGAAGTGCCGTACATGTCGATGCCGAGAAGGTGGCCGATCTGCACGGCGGCGGTGCCGACGCCTCCGGCGACGGCGTGGATGAGGACGCGGGGAGTGCGGCTGGGTTTGGTCTGGTCGGGTTTGGTCTGATTTGGCTTGGCGGAATCAGAATCCCCGCTTCTCGCAGAAGACGCGAGAAATGGGGCACCCACATTATCTTTGTTTCCTGCGCTGGAATCAGAATCCCCACCCTGTCGCGAAGAGCGCGACAAGGATGGGGCACCCGGCGTCATGCCGGCCTGCCAGTATCCGAGGTAGGCGGTGAAATAGTTGACGGGGAAGGCGGCGGCTTGTTCGTCGGTCCAGGCGTCGGGGACGGGCCACAGCATGTTGGCGTACGCGGCGGTTTTCTCGGCGAAAGCAGCCCACTGGGTGTAGCCCATGACGCGGCGTCCGCTTTCGTTGTTCCCATCGAGCTCAGCACCGGCGAATTCGCGGCCGACGACCAGAGGGGGCGGCGGAGTTCCAGGATATCCTCCTTTGGTGGTCATCAGGTCGGCGAAATTGAGGCCTCCGGCGCCGACGCGGACGAGGGTTTGCCCGGGCTTCGGTGTAGGGTCGGGCACATTCTGGACGGCCAGCGCGTCCGGACCAGACAGATTGGAAAGGACGAGAGCTTTCATGGGGAAAGTTTAGCAGGAGAAGCATGCGTTGGACCTCAGTCGTCGGACCTCAGAACTCAGAACTCAGACCTCGGACTTCGGACCTTAGACGTTGAAGGGCCGGTGGCGCCGCGGAGCTGCACTGGGTCCTTCGACTCCGCAGGGCGGTTCACTTCGTGAATGACCCTGCTGCGCTCAGGATGACAGAACTGGGAAGGTTGGCAACATCCGAGGCAGGAAGTTCGGGGTCTGAGGTCTGAGGTCCGGGGTTAGATTTTCCCCCACGGTTTACGGGCGGGTATATACTCTTGGCGTTGGATTACTGGTTGTCCGGCCAAGCCCCTGCAGGCCGGAACGGGGCGCACGTTCATTCATCGGTATTCCCCCTTATTCTTGCGCGCTCCGCATAGGCAAGGCCGACTCTCGCCGGGGCGGCGTGGAAGCGGCACGGGTGCTATCGCCTGGTGGTATGGGCATATAGGCAAGGTGCATCCGCGGAGGTTACCCGTGGATATTATTTTTGTACGTCTTCTTTTTGTCATCGTAGTAGCGGTTACCTGCTTCGTGATTGCGCCGTTTGGACAGACCCGCAATATCGACGCGGGCGTGGGCGCATTGATCGGGGCGGCCATAGTTCTGTTCGAATGGAAGCTGCGGATGGTGAGCCTGAAGCGGCTCATCGGCGCGGCCATCGGAAGCTTTCTCGGCATCTGCGGCGCCTACCTGTTCGCACTGGTTATCCGCAACAGCATTCCTCCGGGAGGCACCCAGAGCTTTCTGCAGATTCTGATCATGCTGCTCATGGCTTACGTGGGCCTGATCGTGGGCGCGAACAAGGGTGACCTGCTGAACCTGGCGGCGCTGGGCGGAATTTTCGGCGGCGAAAAGCAGGGCAAGAAAAGCTACAAGATTCTGGACACCAGCGTCATTATCGACGGCCGCATCGCCGACATCGCCGAGACCGGGTTTCTCGACGGCGTCATTGTGACCCCGCAGTTTGTGCTGCGCGAGCTGCAACTGGTGGCCGACTCGGCGGATTCGCTGAAGCGCAATCGGGGACGCCGCGGGCTCGATATTCTGCAGCGGCTGCAGAAGGTCGCGACCCTCACCATTCAGATTGTGGAAGATGATTTCCCAGCCGTGCGCGAAGTCGACTTGAAGCTGATCGAACTTGCCAAGTTGTACGAAGGCAAGATCATTACCAATGACTTCAATCTGAATAAAGTGGCGCAGCTGCAGGGAGTGGAAGTGCTGAACATCAACGAACTGGCCAACTCCCTGAAGCCGATCGTGCTGCCCGGCGAGACCATGCGGGTGTTCATCCTGAAGGAAGGCAAGGAATACAACCAAGGCGTGGCCTACTTGGATGACGGGACGATGGTCGTGGTCGACAACGCGCGGAAAATGATTGGCAAGACCATCGACGTGTCGGTGACCTCGGTGCTGCAGACCACCGCGGGGAAAATGATCTTCGGCAAGTGGGACGAGCGAGCGGCATACTCGCGGCAGGCAGCGGCTGTGCCTGCTGTTCCGGTGCCAGTGGCGCCGCCGGGACCGACTGCAGTTCCTTCGCCGGGCACGCTGGAATCAAAGCAGGGGACTTCGTAGCAAAAAAGCGTTCCGGACTTATTTTGCTGCAGAAGAACTGGCCCGGCTGCGGGAGATTCGGCGGCGCGAGTACCGGCCACTTCTCAGCGGCAGCGCCCCTTTCGTTGCTCCGTTATAAATGTAGACCCAGCAGCGCAGGCGGGAGCCGTCATCCATATTCACTGACCTGGCTCGGCGAAGAAACAAACTGGAACTCGGCTTCTTCGGCTCAAAGCCTTCGTAGTTGTCCAGGGAACTCAAAGTTTTCTCGTCATCCGGGAGCTCGAAAACTTCTCCCCTAATTAATGAGCGGGACTTCTCGCTTAAGACCGCCCCAGGATATTCCCCCAGATCGTACAGGCGTCCGCGAACCGAGGCTTGACCCACAGGACGAAGCCGGCCGACCGCGGCGGCGATCTCCGGTGGCGCGTGACGCGGAGAGAGCGTGCCGTATACGAAAAGATGTTGCGTCATCGACTAATCCTCAGCGGGAAAACGCGGCAGCAGTTTCTTCAGATAGCCGTATCCCTTCCTGTCGTTCAGTATATATTTTCTCACGTCTTCATGTTTGGACAGGATGCGAAGGTAATAGTCAAACAACGCGGCCACATCCCTTTGACTCAACTGCCCCCGCGCCTTAAGATAGGCTACGAACTCAAAGAAATTCAGGTAATCGGTGAAATCCGAGTCTTCGGTCCGGACCAGCTCCTGAACTGCCGCAGCGTTGGGCGGGTTTTCATCCAGAGCAGTGCGAATCCTCTTGAGATCGGGCGCTTCGTAAAACTTCGTATAGAGGCTCGACAGCCAGCGCGCTCGTTCGACCACCGAATTTCTGTGGTAGGTCAGAACAGCCACGAGCGCGACCACGGCGGCCATGAAATAGTAGATCGATTGGGCGTTGGCAAAAACCCGCTCGAGCGCGTGGGTGAAGAAGTGCATGGAAACTCCAGAGGGAAGGATTTCTGCATTGTACGTCGGGAAAGAAGTTTCCATGCACTTCACCGGCGGCCCCGATTTGAACTCCCGCCCTCGCACTCGTATACTTACAGCCCGCCATGAAGGTGATCGTGATTATTCCCGCTGCGGGGCTGGGGACGCGCATGGCTCCCATGCCCAGCGCGATGGACGCAAAGACCAGGAAGCCCCATCCTTCGAAGCAGTTCACGGAACTCGCGGGCACGCCGATTCTGATTCACACGCTGCGCAAGTTTGCCGCCGTCGATCAGGTCAGCGAAATCTGGATTGCGCTGCGCGAAAACGAAATCGAGGGATTCCGTGAGCGCCTGGCCAAGGACGCGCCCGACATATTAAAGAAGAAAGTGGAGTTGGTCGTGGGCGGTGAGCACCGGCAGCAGTCGGTCGAGCACGCGCTGAATGCAGTTTCGGCCGCCGCCGATGATGTGATTCTGGTGCACGACGCGGTGCGCCCGCTGGTGACCGCGGACATTATTCACGAAATCATTGCAGCCGCCAAAAAATACGGCGCCGCGCTCGCTGCCCTGCCGGCCGTCGATACCGTGAAGCAGGTGGAACGCACGGCGGAAGGCGCGATTGTAAAAGCTACAATTCCCCGTGCCGGCGTCGTGCTGGCGCAGACTCCGCAGGGCTTTCACTACAGCGTAATCAAGAAAGCGTTCGACGAAGCAACGGCGGATGGCTTCATGGGCACCGACGAAGCGTCGCTGGTGGAACGCTCAGGCCACGAAGTCGTGGTAGTGATGGGCTCGCCGAGAAATATCAAGATCACGAACCCGGGAGACATGGAACTGGCCGAGTTCTACCTGAGAAAATAAAAACTTCTCTGCCGCGGATTCACGCGGATTACGCGGATCAAGACTAACCCTCTCATGCCAAAGACCAACGACCAAAGACCAACGACTCGCATCGGCTACGGATTTGATTCGCACGAATTTCGGCCGGGCATTCCGCTGAAGATTGGCGGGATTGCGCTGGCCCATGACAAGGGCCTGGGCGGGCACTCCGACGGGGATGTGCTGCTGCATGCCATCACCGATGCGCTGCTGGGAGCCGTGGCTGCGCCGGATATTGGGGCGCTGTTTCCTCCGTCGGATGCGAAGTGGAAGGGCGCAGATTCGGTTATTTTTTTGCGCGAAGCGCTGAAGCGGGTGCGGGACGCGGGCTACGGACTGGCCAACGTCGACGCCAGCCTCATCCTGGCCGCGCCCAAGATCGGTCCGCATGCGGCCGCGATTCGTACGCGAGTGGCGGAGTTGCTCGGCTTGCCCGGCGATTGCGTGGGCCTGAAGGCCAAGACACCCGAAGGATTGAATCTGGAGAATGCCGCCATCGCGCACGTAGTGGTGCTGCTGGAGAAGGCGCCGGGCAAAAACAAGAAAGCCCCGAAGAAAGCCCCGAAGAAAAAACAATCCCAGAAATAATCCCTGCGAAAACGCGGCGTCAGCGAGTTTATCGGCGACGTGATTCTGCCGCATCCAGCAATGCACGCAAAATGGCGCGGGAGGCCGCGTCTTCTTCCGCCGAGCGTTCGGGATGCCACTGCACGGCCAGCACGAAATGGTCGGGCGCAGTGCCTTCGAGGGCTTCGATGATGCCGTCGGCGGTGCAGCGGGCGACGATGCGCAGGCCGTCGCCGATCGCGTCCGCGGATTGATGGTGGGAAGAGTTGACGGGAAGAACCAGCGGACCCCTGACCTCTGCACCCACGATTTCCGCCAGCTTCGAACCTGGATCAATCTCCACATCGTGCGCGATTGCCATCTTCTTTCCCGCCTCGTGATTCACTTTGCCGCGAGTTTCTGCAGGCAGAAAATCTGGGATGTGCTGCACCAGCGATCCGGCGCGGTAAACGTTCAGAGTCTGCAGGCCGTAGCAGATACCGAGCACCGGCTTGCGCAGCCGGTAAGCGTCGTCGAGCAGAAGGTTGTCGACGGCGTCGCGGCGCGGATCAGCCGCGGCGGTCCGGGGCGAACGCTCGGCGTGAAAGCGGGCCGGATCGACGTCGGCGTTGCTGCCCGGCAGCAGCACACCGTCGCAACTCTCGATTAGCTTGTTGACTTCGTCTGCGGTTCGATCCAGCGGAACGCGAACCGGTTCGCCGCCGACCAGCGCGACCGCGCGCTCGTACTGCGGAATGGCGCGCTCGCCATACTCGGCGTCGGCGGAGTGCGGCATCGGAATCGCAATGCGCGGCGGCATGATTTCGATTGTAGCGAAGATCTGCCGGGCCTTGCCCGGCCCGGACCCTTCGGCTTTCGCTCAGGGCAGGCTTGCGAGGACGCCCGTCCCCACATGAGCCGTACTAGCTCAGCCTCTCAATGGCCGCCAGAGTTTTGGCCCGGCGGTAGTGGCGGATTTCCATCACCAGTCCGAGCACGAAGATAATGCTTCCGGCAACCCCAGCCATGGGCAGCGCGATCTGCCGGTAGGCGATTCGCATGTCAGGATGCACCCCCCGAAGCTTCGCCACAATGACCGTCCCAAGAATAGCCAGCAGCAGGCTGACGGCGAAACAAAGCAGCGTCCCGATAAACGTAACCAGCGCGACGCGTACCGGAATCGCGTACCAGCGGGGCGCTCGAGATGCAGGCTCAGCAACCATAAGTTCCAATATGTATTCTACTGGTTGGACCTCTCCTTGACGCGGTTGGCGCGGCGGCCACCGAAGGCATGGATGGTTCTGGTCGAGGCCTCGACTTCGCCGCCGTGCAGCACACCGCGCGGGATGAAGTATTCTTCGCCTGCTCTGATGGGAATTCTCTCCTCGTCAATGCCTGGCCTATAAACGATCAGTGTATAGCAGCCCTGCACGACGATCATGTATTCGTCGAACTCGTGGGTGTGAGCGGCTGAGGCCCCGGTTTCGGAGCACGTCCAAAAGGCCATCTGGCTGCCGTCGGCGCCGTCGAACACGTAGCCTTCGACGCCGGGAGTGGCCTGGCTGCTGCTGGCGATGCGGTTGGCGGGATTTTTCATGAAGTCGGGGAAATCGTTCATGGCGGGAATGATTGCTCCTTCTGTCGGCTGTGAATCCCCTCTGGGGCGAAAGCCCGCACCGAAGGGGGAGGCTTGAATCGCAGCGCTGAAAGCGCTGCGCCACCCAAGAACCAAGTCATTTATAGAACGCTTCTAGCGTATAAGATAGTAGGCATGTCGCAGGCAGCTCCAGCAATTACGCGCAGTCCGGCTGAGGTGGTGCGGGTCACGCCGGTTTCCCAGGCGGCGAACGGGGTCTGCTACGCCGCGGCGGGCGAGGTCGCGGTGAATTCGTTTGACCTGGAGCGGATGGTTGCCGCCGTGCCCACCAAGGTGGCGGCCGCGCTGGAGCGCAAGGCGTACTACTTTGTCCCGCTGACGGTGAGCCAGGGAGACGAGACCCTGATCGCCGACCGCTATGACGTGGCCCTCAGCGACAATGCGGTGTGCCATCGCAACCTGAAGCTGGGCGACTCGCAGTGTGTGTTCATCTCGACGCGCTTGATGGATGACAAGTTTTCGGTGGCCTTCGAGTTCTATATCAACGTGGGCCACGCGCTGGTGGAGCGCGCCGGAGTTTCGAAAGACTTCAGCGAGCTGGCGTGGAGCCAGGTCGAAGCGGGCATCCGCGGCGAGACTTCGCTGGACGCGTGGGATGCGCGCAAACTGGCCACAGCGGCTGGGCCTGACAGCGAGCGGTACAAGAACGAATATCTGGACGCGACGTTTTCCGACACGATTTCCATCTATTTGTTGTCGCTGTATCTCGACGTGGATTACTACGATCTGCGGGAGCGGGATTATCCGCTGCTCGCGCCCTCGGCGCTGGCCGAGCGGCTGCGGAAGGTGGCGGAGTTGTTTCCGCCGAATGCGGGATTCGAGTTTGCCGTACTCTACAAGCGGCGCGGGTAGGGCAACTTCTTTTGCCACGGATTTCCCCGCATAAACCCAGAAACAAACTTCCTGTTTTTTCTGGATGTTGGCCTCACGCTAACCGCTCGTCTGATTCTTGTGGTTCACTTCTTCATCCTCCTCATCATCCGCTTCTAGGCCTTCCTCGTCTGGAGGTTTTGGATCGCCACGCAACTCATCGCACCAGTGCTGCCAGATCATGGAAAAGAGGCCGGGCTCGGTTGCGGTTGACCAGGAGAAATCCTGATCGGAGTCGCGCACGGCGGACGACTGGGCGTGGTCGTCCTTGTACCTCACGACGACGGACTTGTTACGGCGGCTGTCGACGTAGTTCCACGCGGATTGTTCATCTGGATATTGCCGGGTGATGCTGCCGGCATAGTACTCGCCGGCTACGCGATAGCTGTAATCCAACTGGCCAAGAGCGTAGTCGACCACCCATCCGTGGATGACTTTGACGTTGCCAGCGGTGATTGATCCGCTAGCGCGAGGCCAGCTGTCGACGCCGAACTCTTTTAGGAAACGGCCGGTGCGCCGAAGGACGAAGGCGGGAATCCAGATTGCAGCGATGACGACGCTGTAGAGGAAGGCCGCTGCGTAGCCAAGAGGCTTCGACTCGTCCAGGCTGGAATCGTAGGTCATGGCGATGGGAGAGAGTATACGTCGCCCCAAGGAAAATTTTTCGCCACGGATCTACGCGGATTCTCACGGGATAAAACAGAATTCAACATCTGAAAGTCAAAATCCCCACCCTGTCGCAAAAACCGCGACAAGGGTGGGGCACCCCGCTTTTATTTACTCATCACGAGATGACTTCTCTTTTCTGCAGCATTCTTAGAATCCAATAACCGGCGGTGGCGGCGGCCAGGTGCTTCAGGGTGTGGCCGCTCACGAGGTGGCCCAGGGCGAAGACTTGGCGGTCGGATTCTTCGAGAATCTTGGCGAGGATGTAGAAGCCGACCACTACGGCAAAGTCGGAGCCGCGCGTGTACTTTGCCGGGAACATGAGCAGGAGCAGCAGAACGAGAATGGCGTAGACCTGCACCGCGGCGTAGAAGCGCAGATCGCCGTGGCCCTGCAGTTCTCCCGCGTGCCACACCAGGACGCTGCTGATGCCGGCGGCTTCGAGGATGGGAAATAGCCCCAGGCCGGCGCGGACGCTGACGCGTTCGGCAATGACTTCGGCGAGCAGGGCCATGAAGACCATCATGATGGGAATGCGGTCCCAGACCAGGCGGGCATTGCCGGGCGCGAGGTGGTAGTAGGCAGAGCCGAAGGCGGTTAGGATCAATCCGGCGAACATGATGAGATAGAGCCAGCGTTCGCGGGGATCGTTCACTTTGTCGGGGCGCGGCTTGCGCAGGAAAATCAGGCCGCAGAGGCCGACCAGCGCGAAGGGAATATTCGAGATGACGTCGCCGAAGTTGGGGATGCCGAGGAACGAGCGCCGGTCGGCGAAGTTGTGGTAGGCCGCGGGCTGGGGGATCGGCGGGAGTAGCGCCGCGATAATCGCGAGCACGACCGCGAGCGCGAGCAGGAGCAGGGGCGCTTTGGAGCGGGAGATCACGGGCGGAATTGTCGCAGGTTGAAGTTGAAAGTCAAAATCCCCCACCCTCCGACAGGCTCAGGGCAGGCTTTCGCGCCAAGGACGCGGGAGAAATGGGGCACCCAGCTTTGAATACATTCAACAGTCCCTCATCGAAAACCAGCAATCAAGCTTTACAATCATCCCGCTATGACTGTCACGGTGCGATCGTTCGCGAAAATCAATCTGGGGCTGCGCATTGGCGCGGCGCGGGCGGATGGGTTTCACGAGTTGCTGACCGTGTATCAGACGATTGGGCTGCATGACGTGATTCGGGTGAGCGTGGGGCGAGGGAGCGGCATTGCAATTGAATGCGCCGATCCGCGCGTGCCGCGGGACGAATCGAACACCTGCTTCCGCATCGTGGAAAAAGCGATGCGGGCGCTGGGCGCGAAGGGGCGCGTGGCTATCGAGATCGAGAAGCGGCTGCCGGTGCAGGGTGGCCTGGGCGGAGCGTCGGCGAATGCGGTGGCGACGCTGCTGGGGCTGGAGCGGGCGCTGCGAAAGACTCTGCCGGCGGCGGAGCGCTTGCGGATCGCGGCCGAAGTCGGATCGGATTTGCCGCTGTTTTTGGTGGGCGGGACGGTGTTGGGGGTGGGGCGAGGGGAGCAGGTGTATCCGCTGGCGGATTTGCCGGCGACGGCGTGCGTCATTGTCACCCCGCAAGTTGGGGTGTCAACGCCGAAAGCCTTTGCGTCGTGGGATCGCATCCATGAGCACGGGCTAAAGCCCCATCCCGCAGAGGGCGCAGATGCGGCGCTGAAGCGCCGCTCTTCCAGGGTGGTGGCTGAGAGCATAGGTAGTGGGGCCGAGAGCGGGGCTGAATTGACGGTACCTGCTGGGTCCGATAGAATGAATGAGCTTGGTCGCGGGATGTCGGCGTGGCTGAGCGAGCCTTACTCCAGTGCTCCTTCTGATTCGTTGGCAAGAGGGGGCCGGGCCGAGAATCCGCTTCTCTGGCTTGTCCGGGCTGGGATTGAGAATGACTTTGAACAGGTCGTCTTTCCTGAATATCCCGAACTGAGTGTGGGGAAGAGTGCGCTTTTGAGCACGGGCGCGAAATATGCGTCCTTGTCGGGCTCGGGCTCGACGCTGTACGGGTTTTTCGCTACGCGCCCCGCGGGGATGCGGGCGGCGGTCCGGCTGCGGAAGCAAGGGTGGACGGCGCAGGCGACGGTGACGTTGCCGCGTGCGGGCGTACTGGAAGAGAATTTTTGATTGTTGAATTTTGATTGTTGATTGACAATGAAGGCAGCCCCGGTGGGGTTTCAATCAACAAATCAGCAATTGGACAATCAGCAATTGTCTTACTGGGCCGTCGACTAATGGTAGGTCAAGTGCCTTTGGAGCACTTTGTCTAGGTTCGAATCCTAGCGGCCCAGCCAGAAAAACGCTGTTGGCTGTTAGCTCTTGGCTTTTGGCTCAAACCGGGCCAGGGTCGGGGCTTGAGGCCAAGAGCCAAAGGCCAAGAGCTAAAAGCCAGGAGCCCAGAGAAAAACCATGGCTACTTTAGTCACGCCGACCGACAAGACAGAAAAAGTTGAAAAGAAAAATCCGCCTGTGACTGACGAGAAGACTGAGCGGAAACAGCGTCCGCGAATGGACGAGAAGTTCAAGATTTTCAGCGGCACGGCGAATGAGGCCCTGGCCGATGAAGTCTGCCACTTTCTCGGGATGCAGCGCGGGCAGGCCCAGGTGATCCGGTTTCGCGACGGCGAGTGTTACGTCCAGATTCAGGAGAACGTACGCGGCGCCGATGTGTTCGTGATGCAGCCCACATGCCGTCCGGTGGACGAGCATTTGATGGAGTTGCTGCTGATGATCGATGCGTTGAAGCGGGCATCGGCGCGGCGCATCACGGCGGTGATTCCGTACTTCGGCTATGCACGGCAGGACCGCAAGGACAAGCCGCGCAGCCCGATTTCGTCGAAGCTGGTGGCCGATCTGCTGACCACGGCGGGGGCGCACCGGGCGCTGATTGTGGATTTGCATACGCCGCAGTTGCAGGGATTTTTCAATATCCCGGTGGATCACTTGTTTGCTTCGCCGGTGCTGGTGGACCACTTTCGCAAGCTGCAGTTGCCGAATTTGACGGTGGTTTCACCGGATGCGGGCGGGGTGGAGCGGGCGCGGTTTTTCGCCAAGAAAGTGGACGCGGCTTTGGCGATCGTCGACAAGCGGCGGGTCGAGATGAACGTGGCCGAAGTGATGCACGTGATCGGCGACGTCAACGGACGCACCTGCCTGGTCATCGACGATTTGATTGACACGGCGGGAACGCTGGTAAAGACGGCGGCGGCGCTGGTGGAAAACGGCGCGACTCAGGTTTACGCGTGCGCGTCGCATGCGGTACTTTCGGGGCCGGCAGTGGAGAACATCCGGAACTCGGTGATCAAGGAAGTGGTGGTCACGAATACGATCCCGCTGACCACCGAGGCGGATGCGGCACGCACCGAAAAGGGAGGAAAGATCAGCGTCCTCTCGATTGCGGGACTGATTGGCCGGGCGATTCAGGCCAATCACGAAGAGACTTCGGTCAGTAAGTTGTTTATTTAGGGTCAGAAATTTGCAGGCGCCGGCAAAAAGCAGGTTCCTCCACTGCGCCGTCGCTTCGCCCCGGCTTCGGCCGGAATGACAGCGCTTTAACGAGAATTGAATTAGAGGGAATTGAAATTTATGGCGACTGCATTGGAACAGAACACACTGGAAGCGCAACCGCGGGAAGCGGGAACCAAGAATCATGCCCGGCGGGTTCGCCGGGACGGAAAAATTCCGGCCGTAGTGTATGGGGCAGGCAAGGACTCGCTGCCCATCAGCGTGGATCCGCGGCACGTCCAGCGCATCCTGAATTCGGTGACCGGGCACAACACAATTTTCGACCTGGCCCTGGCCGGTGGCGAGCCGACCAAGGCGATGATCGTCGATTGGCAATACGAGCCTATCAAGGGCCATCTGCTGCACATCGACCTGAAGCGCATCGCGCTCGACAAGGTGCTGAAGGTCAGCGTGCCGGTGATTCTGAGAGGCGAGGCGGCGGGCGTGAAGCAGGAAGGCGGCATCATGGAACAGATGCTGCGCGAGGTTGAAATCGAGTGCCTGCCCGCCGACATTCCGAGCCACATTGACGCCGACGTGAGCCATCTCACATTCGGCAAGGTGCTGCGCGTTTCGGAGTTGCCGCAGTCGGACAAGATCAAGTTCATTACCGACGCGAACCAACCCGTGGCGCACGTGACCGCGGTGAAGGAAGAAGTTGTGGCCACTCCGGACGCGACCGCGGCGGAAGCGGCGGCTCCGGCTGAGCCTGAAGTTATCAAGAAGGGCAAGCAGGAGACTGAGGAAGAAGGCGCCGAGGCCGGCGAAAAGAAGCCGGAGAAGGCTGAGAAGAAGGAGAAGAAATAGCTTCGTGGTGAGAGGGGCCGAGCTGTGCTCGGCGGACGGGCGAGTCGCCCGTCCCCACAAGCCCGGTCCCACACGAGCTTATCCGCGTGAAACTGATTGTTGGTCTCGGCAATCCCGGCATCGAGTATCAGTTCACGCCGCATAATCTGGGTTTTCTGGCGATTGATCGAATCGCTGGCAGCCTGGGAGTGGAAGTGCAGAAACCGGCAGTGCCGGGCGCTGACGGCGCGAACCGTGCTTGCCGACCAGATGGTGCTGCTGGCTAAGCCCGAGACGTTCATGAATTTGAGTGGCGTCGCGGTGCGGGAACTGATTCAGGAATATGACGCGAAGCCGGAATCGGACCTGATTGTGATTCAGGACGAGCTGGATTTTCCGCTGGGCACGTTGCGCATTCATACGCGGCGGAGTTCGGCGGGGCACAACGGGATCGAGTCGATTATCGGCGCGCTGGGCACACAGGATTTCTTGCGCATCCGGATGGGAGTGGCGCCAGAGCGAAAAGTGGGAGACGGCGCGGATTACCTGCTGTCCCCGATGCGCAAAGCGGAGTTGCAGGTGGTGGATGGAATTCTGGATACCGCGGAAGAAGCGGTGAAGGTGATTTTGAAAGAAGGTCCGGCGGCGGCGATGAATCGCTTTAACCGGAAAGAAGAGCAATAAGGAAGCGAGCCAAGCGCGCGATGAGGTGCGTCGCAAACCATGCGACGCGTCGCGCGGCTCGCCCAGATCCTTCGGCGACGAAAAAGCTGTCGCCTCAGGATGACAGTTGGGGAATTGGAGATGACGAATGAATCGTACTTATGAGCTGATGTTTATTGTCCGGCCGGATATGACGGAAGAGGACCTGGACAAGCTGATTGCGACCCTGAGCGGCGTGGTGCCGACCTCGGGCGGCAGTGTGCAGAAGGTCGACAAGATGGGCAAGCGCCGTCTGGCCTACACCGTGCGCCGGTTCCATGAGGGCATCTATGTGCTGATGGTCGTGGAGGGCGGAGGCGCGGTGATGCACGAACTGGAGCGCCGCCTGCGCGTGACCGAACCGGTCATCAAGTTCCTCACGGTGCGCGTGGATGAGGAACAGAAGCGGCTGGGGAAGATTAAGGCGCTGCGCGATGCGCGCAAGAAAGTAAGCGCCCAGCCGGCGGCTCCGGTCGCGGCGGCTCCGGCTCCGGTGGCGGAAGCGCCCGCTGCGGCGTTTGTTCCATCGGCGGAAGCTCCGGCGACAGCGTAGTAAACCAAGGGCCAGGGATCAGGGGTTAGTGATCTGTGGCCCGAACGATTTTGGCTGGCCACTGATCCGTGATCGATGATCCCTGATCCCTGGCCGCGACTTTTAGAGGAGAATTATGGCTGACGAAACGAAAGCACCAGAGCAATCGACTCCGAGTGAGCGGCCGCGATTCGGCGGCGGAGATCGTCCGAGTGGAGATCGTCCGCGGTTTGGCGGCGGCGGCGGACGCGGGCCGGGAGGTCCTCCGCGAGAGGGCGGCGGCGGACGCAAGTTTTTCCGGCGTAAGAAAGTTTGCAAGTTCTGCGTCGAAAAAATTGAAGACATCAACTACAAGGACTACCGCATGCTCGGGCAGTTCGTTGCCGAAAGCGGCAAAATTGTGCCGCGGCGCCTGACCGGCGTGTGCGCGCCGCACCAGCACCGGCTGTCGTCGGCCATCAAGCAGGCGCGGAATATCGCGCTGCTGCCGTTTGCCGGGCGGGCATCGTAAAGAAAACGCTTTTGGCTATTGGCTCTTAGCTCTTGGCTCAGTCAAGCCAGAGTGAGGGTCTTAGCCAAAGGCCAATAGCCAAGAGCTAAGAGCGAGGGTTTGTCATCATGGAAGTCATTCTGAAAGAAGATGTAGCGAAGCTGGGGTCGCGCGGCGATGTAGTGAAGGTGGCGGAAGGCTACGGACGGAACTATCTGCTGCCCCGCAAGCTGGCCATTCAGGCCAACGAAGGCAACAAGGCCGTGGTGGCGCAGATGAAGGCCGCTTCGGTGCGGCGCTCGGCCAAAGAGAAGACGCAGGCCGAGGAACTGGCCAAGCAGTTTGAGGGCGTGTCGGTGTCGTTCTCGCGACGCACGGGCGAGCACGATCAGCTGTTCGGTTCGGTCACGTCGAGTGACATCGGCGACGCGCTGACCAAGAAGGGCTTCAACATCGATCGCCGCAAGATCCAGCTGCACGAGCCGCTGAAGACCGTGGGCGAGTTCTCGGTCCCGGTAAAGCTGCATAAGGACGTGACCGCGCACTTGAAAGTGGTGATCGAGAAGGAAGCGGTCGCAGAGTAGTCACGCGTTTTCGACCGCCCGCCTTCGGAAGAATACGGCCGAGGGCGTGAGCAGAAGGGATTCGGGCGTGGTTTTCGTCATCGCAGCCTTGTATGCCTTTCTGCTGGTTCCGCTGGGATGCTTTGTTGGGGCGGCGGTAGTCGAAATCCGAGCTCCCATCAAGGGGCCAGCTTTCCCTCTGCGAATCCTTCAAATTGTGGTGGGTATCGTAGCACTCTGGGCGACGACCGTAGCCGCCGATTCAGAGCCGCTAAGCTGGCGGATGGTAGTCTTTTCGCTTCTTCTGGGCGGTATCTCGTTAGTCAGCAGGTATGCATCACCAGGCGCATTGTTCTGCGTGCTCTACGGATGTGGAGTGCTGGCGTTCTTGTGGTACTTCAAGGGCGCCTATCATCACGAGCAATTTGCCGTAGCGACATTTCTGGTATTCCTCTTGTTTGCGGCGGGAGTCTATGGGGTGCTTCGCTATGTTGTCCGGAAACCTCTTATATCTCCGCACAAATAACCGATCCCCTGACCCGCGGATCATGGGCACGTCAGCGTGAGGCGGCGCACCGAGCCATTGGTCCATCCAGTCCCGTCGGTCGGGAGATGCGTGAAGAACACGTAGAAGCTCTTCCCCAGCACATGCGGGTCATCGCCAAGCCCGACTGCCGTGGGATAGGCGGCGATGGGGCCGAAGTCGCCGAGCGGCGCGGGATCGGTCCAGGTGAGAGCGTCGACGGATTCGGCGTAATAGAACGTCGTGTCATTCGAGATGATCATTACGTAGCGCTGCAACGCGCTGTTGTAGTGGATGTCGATGTATCCGCGCTGCTGGGCGGAAGCTTCGGGAATGAGGTTGGTGGAGGCCCCGCCAATTCCCGGCTGCAGATGCCAGTTTCCCTTGTAGAACTTTTCGAAGGGAACCGCGTGCGGCGCCGAGGCGAATGCGGCGTTGAGTAAGGAAGCCGCCGAAACTCGCGCTACCGAGACGTTGGTGGTTGTGGTGGCGTGAAGCGTGCCGTTGGCCAGCCAATCGGGAAAATATAAATAGAAATATTTCTGGTCGGGCGAGAGCACCAGCGGGCCGTCGCCGATCTCCCAGCCGTCAAGGCCAACTTCGTAGGACTGGTTCAGCCGGACAACTTCGCCGAGGTCGGTCCAGTGCAGGCCGTTATCCCACGACGCAGCCAGCCCCAGAGCGGCGTAAAGAGCGTCGTTGGGAAACTCGGCGTGGTAGGTCGCCAGCAGGTTGCCGGCGCCGGGCATCCCAGCGGGAACCTGGTAGACGGGCCCGCCGCCCATGTAGGTATAGCTGGGATAGTTGGGGTTCACGGCGGGATCAAGATTCGGCGAAATGCTGACGTCTTGAGGATCGCCCGTGCCGAGCGGATTGTCGAGCGTTCCCACGGTGGTGACGATCGATCCGTACTTGTTGTTGCCGACCCAATGCCCTTCCCACATCTGCCGGCTGTGTCCGGCGCCGTCGCTGCCGAAAAACTCGTAGCCCTGGTCAGTCTTGATTACGCCCAAGGGTGTGTCAGGCCAGGCGAAGCCGTTGTTGTTGTCGGTGATCGGCGGTTCAGCCTTGCGCCCCGCCTCGAGGCGCTGCTTGGGCGAGACCACGTCAATCGGCGCAGTCACTGAGGGCTGGCAGACGGGTGTCAGAGCCTGGGCGAAGGTGAGTGCAGGCCCGAGTAGCAGCAGGGCGGCCAGACAGGTAAACGACGCAAGCGGTGAGCGGAAAGGCATTGTGACCTCGAGGGTTGCTTTGAGGATCAGGCGCGGGAGACGCGGATTGCCAGCACCATCAGTCTATATCCTCATCCTTCGAAACACGAGAATGGCCGCAATGTTGCGGGTCTCGCGGAGTAACGCCCGTTGGGTAGAGACGTTGCTTGCAGCGTCTCTCTCGCCCAACGTTCGGAACGCTGTCGGCAGAGACGTAGCAAGCTACGTCTCTACGAATCGGATCATGGATTGGGCACTTTTCGTGCCAAAAGGGCGACCGGGCGCTGTGAGCCGTTGTTTGTGTTTCGCCCTAAATCTTTGTCCCTGAGTCACCTAGGCCCCTGAGAATCCTCTTCCAGCCTATAATTTCTGCTCACGGTTCCACGGCTTCGCCGTCTATTCCTGTGCAAGCCCGGATAGGACTTCTAATCACCGGGCAGGTAGAGGGACACGAGAACACATGCCGGCAGGTGTTTGGGCATTACCACTTGCGGTTGGCGAACCGGCCCGCTCGAAACAGAAACGCGAGAGGGTGGAGAGAAGCGACAGGGACGTCGAGAAGAACGTCGTCGGGAACGCCTCAAGGAACCAGGACCCCGCGCGGGGCCGCATGGCTGCGCTAGATCGTCAGACTCAAGATCGCCGCATCGATGACACGATGCTTATCCGGGAGGCACAGCGCGGCAATCGCGCCGCCTTCGAGGAACTGGTGCGGCACTACGACCAGGCGGTGTTGCGGCTGGCGCTGCACTTGACCGGGACCGAGCAGGACGCGCAGGACGTTTATCAGGACGCCTTCCTCAAGGCGTATAAGAACATCGGAAATTTCCGGTTCGAGTGTTCCTTCTACACCTGGATTTACCGGATCGTGACCAACTTGTGCCTCGACCACCTGCGGAAGAGGAATGTCCGCAAAGAAGATGCGCCGGTGGCGAAGGACGCGTCGGGCGGGGAGTACGACCTGCTCGACCAGGTGCCGGATGTGCGGGCAGGCGCGAATCCAGAGCGGGACCTGATGCGGCGGCAGTTGGGGTCGCGGATTTCGGGAGCGCTGGAGAAACTGACCCCGCGGGAACGCATGGTGTTTGAGTTGAAGCATTACCACGGGTTGAAGCTGCGGACCGTGGGAGAGATTTTGCAGACTACGGAAGAGACCGCCAAGAATACTTTGTTTCGCGCTACGCAGAAGTTGCGGGGGGCGCTGGCGGATATGCGGTAGCAGGTCTTAGGTCTTAGGTCTTAGGTCTTAGGGTTTATTTGACCTAACACCTAACACCCCAGACCTAAGACCCAACAAGGTGCAACGATGAAATGTGAATGGGTTCGAGAAAATATTGTGTTGCAGGTTTATGGGGAGCTGGCGGATGACGCCCGCCATGAACTGGAGCAGCATGTGGCGCGCTGCGCGGATTGCGCGGCCGAACTGAAGGCGGAGCAGGAGTTTCACGCCCTGTTGGCGCAGGCTCGCGCGGCCGATCCGTTGCTTCGCGATCCGTCGCCCAATCTGTTGACGGCCTCGCGCATGCGGCTGCAGGAGGCGCTGGAGACGGCGAAGCAGGGCAGCTTCTGGAGCCGGCTGGCGTTCGATCCGGCGAACTGGCTGCTGCAGCTGAAGTTCTCGCCTGCGCTGGCCGCAGCGATTTTGATTTTCGGGTTTGTCGGCGGGATTCTAACCATGCGCGAGATTTCGCCTGCCGCGACTACGGCGCAAGTCACTAACCCGCCGAACCAAACGGTTCCCGCCGAGGCTTCGATCACCGGCATCAGTTCCATCGTGCAGGAGCCGGGAACGAATCAGATCAGCATCAAGTACAACACGGTATCGACCCAGGAAGCGCAGGGCTCGCTGAACGATCAGAAGATTCAGCAGTTGCTGCTGTATGCGGCGCGCAATAATTACAACACCGGCGTGCGATTTGATTCGGTCGACCTGCTCTCGCAGAAGTCGGGCGACATGCAGGTGCGCGAGGCGCTGATCTACGCGCTGCAGAACGATACGAATCCGGGCGTGCGCCTGAAGTCGCTGGGCGCACTGGGCAATTATGTGAAAGACGACACCAACGTGCGCGATGCTGTGTTACGCGCGCTGGTCAACGATACGAACTCCGGAGTGCGCATTGAAGCGCTGCGGCTGATCGAGCCGGTGAAGGCCGATGGCAGCGTGCGTGGAGTGTTGATGGCGCTGGCCGCGAAAGATCAGAGCACCTACATCAAGTCGCAGGCGCGGACCATGCTGGCGCAGTTGCCGGAGATTGATTAGTTAGGAGGTAGCGCCTGCATCTTGCCGACTGGCGCGCGCGGGCGAGACGCCTGCGGCGGACGGCGGCGCTACAAAAATCGGGCTTCAGAGAGGTGAGGTGACTATTTTGAAACGTTCGCTACAAATCGTTGGGCTGGCTGGAATGCTGGCCCTGTCTGTGCTGCTAGTTTCGCCGGTCTTTGTTCCGGCGGGCTGGGCGCAGGAAACACATGTGTCCCGCGAAGGCGGGGACTGGGGTCAGGAGATCACGGGTTCGCTGGCCGCGGTGAAGAATCTGAGAGTGAAAGTCGACATGGGCGCGGTGGTGGTGCACGGCAGCCAGCAGCAAGGCATCAGTTACGTCATTCATACTCGTTTTGGTTCTTCCTCCGAGCAAGAGGCGCGCCATCAGTTCGAACAGTACAAAGTCACCGCCTATGTGAAGGGAGACACGGCGTGGATCGTGGGGGACTGGCAGGGCGGCAGGCGTCCACGGCATTGTTCGTCAGAGTTTAATGTGACGGTGCCGCGTGAAATGGCGCTGGTGAAGCTGGAAACGGATGGCGGGAATGTCGAAGCCACGGGACTCGTGGGCCGCGTGGAAGCGGAGAGCGGCGGCGGCGGCGTGCACCTCGACGACATTGGAGGCGGCATCTACGCTGAGACCGGCGGTGGGGCGATCGATGTGGGCACGGTCAGCGGCGATCTCGGGCTGCACACGGGCGGAGGCGCCATCGAGGTTCATCACGCCAACGGCAAGGTGGTGGCGGAAACCGGCGGGGGGAGCGTGGTTATCGAGTCGGGAGCGCAGGGCGCGACCATTGAGACGGGCGGCGGCAGCATTGAAGTGCGCCAGTGCAATGGGAAGGTGAAAGTCTCGACGGGCGGCGGCAGCGTGGATCTGAGCGACATTGGCGGTCCGGCGGAGATTGAGACCGGAGGCGGGACGATCAAGCTGACCTCGGCCAAAGGACATGTGCACGCGGAAACCGGCGGCGGCGGGATTGAGTTGTTTGGCGTTCCGTCGGCAAAAGCGGAAACTGGCGCGGGCGCCATCACGGTGAAGCTGATGAATACGGGAGGCGAGCATCACGATTCCGACCTTGAAACGGGAGCGGGCGACATCACGGTGTTCCTGGCCTCCGATGTCGCCGTCAACGTGCGGGCCAGCGTCGACATGGGCAGCGGACACCACATCACTTCCGAGTTTCCTGACATTCACATCAGCAGCGAAGGCGACCAGTGGGCCAAGACGCTCACCGCCGAAGGCAGGCTGAATGGCGGCGGGCCCATGGTGAAGGTGCACACTTCGAGTGGCGACATCTGTTTCAAGCGGGCTAAGTGAAAGGCATCGCTGATTGTTGATTGCCGATTGTTGATTGAAAAAGCGGGCAGCGCCGGGAGTTTCGGTTTTCAATCAGCAATCAAGAATCAACAATCAGCAATTAGAGGGGTGAATATGCGCAAATACATCATGACCATCGGGTTGTTGCCCTTGCTCCTCAGCTACTCGCATGCGGCGCAGAAAATGTCGGTGGACACGCCGGGACAATCCTGGATTTTCAGCAGCGACGACAGCGGAACCAGTTCCTATCTCGGGGTCGACATCTCGGACGTAACCACTGAACGGTTGGCTGTGCTCAAGCTGAAAGAGGAAAAAGGCGTCGAGGTAACGATGGTGGACCAGGATGCTCCGGCCGGAAAAGCGGGCATCAAGGAACACGACGTCATCCTCAGGATGAATGGCACGACCATCGAGAGCGGCGCTCAGTTGCGCCGCATGATCCACGAGACGCCGGCCGGCCGGGTGGTCACGTTCGGTCTGAGCCGGGATG
Source organism: uncultured Acidobacteriota bacterium (assembly GCA_963800405.1). Taxonomy (GTDB): domain Bacteria; phylum Acidobacteriota; class Terriglobia; order Terriglobales; family Acidobacteriaceae; genus Sulfotelmatobacter. Next base: position 148,746 of record CAWDBW010000005.1, on the reverse strand, counting down.
GCCAGCCGATCACCGTGAAGGTGCAACTGGCCGACAAGCATAAAGAGTTCTCCATGACGGTCCCGGATATTCATGTTCATATTCCCGAGATGCACATGCCGGACATCGACGTGCCGTCGATCAACATGGTAGTGGTTACGTCCTCGGTGCGCAGCGGGTTGACGCTGGAGAACATCACGCCGCAGCTGGGAGAGTTTTTCGGCGTGAAGAATGGGAACGGCGTCCTGGTGCGCTCAGTGGAAAAAGGCAGCCGGGGTGAGAAAGCCGGCTTCCGGGCAGGCGACGTCATCGTGAAAGTGAACGACGAGGCGGTGCACGATACCAGCGACTTCACCCACGCCGTGCGTTCGCGCGAGGGCAAGTCGGTGAGTGTGGGCGTGATCCGCGACAAGAAAGAACAGAACCTGAATCTGACGCTGCCCGAACACAAAGAGTCCGGGGAGCTGCTGGACGAAGAAGAAAGCCTGGAGGGCCCGCTGATCGATGCGGAGTCGGCTGTGGAACTGACCGACTTGCAGCAGGAGATTGCCAAGGTGCAACCCCAGCTGGAATTAGCCGCCGACGACATGCGAGCCGCAGCCAGCCAACTTCAGAACGAACTCTGCGACCAGCAAAAGAAAATGCGGGAGCAGGGAGAGAAACTCAAAAACGAGTCTCAGATCCAACTCAGGCAGCAACAGGAAAAGCTGAAGATGCAGTTGGATCAACTGCGGCAGGAATTACACCGGCACTGGGCGGATATTTAGCGCATTCGGTCTAGCGGCCGGTGGCGGCGCGAGCCACGCTAGTGAGGCAGACGCGGTTTCGTCCCTGTTGCTTCGCGGCGTAAAGTCCGTCGTCGGCCGCGCGAATCATGTCGTCGCGGTTCTTACCGTGCGCGGGAAAAGCCGCGACCCCGGCGCTGATCGTGACTGTGCGCGGCACTCCGGGAAACTGGAAGCCTTCCACCATCCGCCGCAGTTTTTCGCCGATGACGAGGGCCTGCTGGGCATTGGTCTGGGTCAGCAGGATGGCGAATTCCTCTCCGCCGTAGCGGCACACCACATCGATCTTGCGCAACTGCTGGTGGAAAAGCGACGAGACCTGGCGCAGGACTTCATCTCCCAGCAAGTGACCAAACTCATCGTTGAGCCGCTTGAACTGATCGATATCGGCCATGATGACGGCCATGCCCGTTCCGTAGCGGCGGGCGCGCTCGAGTTCTTCCAGAATTCGCAGTTCGAAAAAACGCCGGTTGAAGATGCCGGTAAGGCCATCGAGGTACGCCAGTTGTTTGACCCGCTCCACGTAATGCGCGTTCTGAATGGAATTGGCGCAAATGTCGGCGACCGACTCCAGCGACTGCCATTCGCTCTCGCGGAAGGCGTTGGGCTGAACGCTGTGCAGCGTGAGCACTCCGTGGGTCTGGCCGAATGAAATCAGCGGAATGCTCATGCGCGAGGCGGACTCTTTGAAAAGCCGCTCCGGCTCAGGCGCGGCGCTCAGATCCTTTTCGATGAGTGAGCCGTTGGTCGCGAGCACGCGCGACCAGGGCTGCTGGCTCACCGGAAAACGTCCGCCGGGCGGCAAGCAGGGCGTCAGAGTGCCGTGGTGCGCCCGCATAACCAGGTCGCCTTCCTCGCGCAAGAGCAACGATACGTGCGACACCTGAAAAGCCTGCTGAATCACGGAGCAAACCCGGGCCAGCAGATCCTCGAGCTCGATCACGGCGGTGCTTTGCTGCGCGATGGTATTGATGGCTTCCAGTTGCCGGGCGCGCTGCCGTTCCAGCGAATAGAGACGGGCATTCTGCAGCGCGATCGAGGCCTGGGTGGAAAACAGAATCAACAGCTCGATGGTTTCATGGTCGAAGTAATCGAGGCGGTCGCTCTGGCAGTCGAGCACGCCCACGACTTCATCGCACACCATGAGTGGAATCGCCAGCTCCGAGCGGGTGGATTGCGCAGCGCAGATATAGCGCGGGTCCTTGGTCACGTCGGCGCAGTAGACGGGCTGCTTCTTCTGGACGGAGGCGCCGGTGATGCCCTCGTGATATCCCAGAAAAAGCTTGTCTTTGCCGGCATCCCAGCCGATCTGCGAGCGCACGCACAATTGCTGCTGCTCCCTGTCGATCAGTAAAATGGCGACGTTCGGCAGCTGAAAAAAGTCGCGAACGATGGCCAGAATTCTCTGCAACACCTCGTCCAAGTCAAAGGTGGAGAGCACCGCCTGGCCCGCTTCATAGAGCACGGCAAGTTTCGGCATGATCAAAGGAATTGTACGATGCAGAAAGTCGGTTACCGAGGTTCCGAAAGTAACCCCGGCAGCTAGAGCCGCTGGCGAGTTATCAGAGTCCGGGTGCCCATTTCTCGCGCGTTCTGGGCGCGAGAAGTGGGTCTTTGACCTGGATGGATCAACGACTCTCTGTTGTGTTTCGTTCAGTTCTGCCTTGAAAGGGAGTGGATTCAAGCCGCGCCGAAAAGCTTTTTCTGAAAAACTCGGCGTTGGGTGGCGCAGCGCTTTCAGCGCTGCGAGAAAGACCTTCTTTTCTCTGAGGGCTTCAGCCCCAGGCGCCTCCGCAGCGAGTTTTTCAGCGAACTGTTTGGCCGCCGACTCGCTATCGCCACTTTCTGGCGGTGCGGATCAACCCGTAAGCCACCAGGCAGAACCAGAAATCCAGAACCATGCCCAGATCCAGATGGAGAGGGCGATGCCGCGCCACCGGCGGCAACGATGGAATCAGCAAGAAATACACCACGTTGCCCAGGATGATCGCCAGCAACGCCTGGAGAAAATTGATGAGCACCGATGGTTTAGACACCATAGAGGGCATCCTCGGATGCAGTCTATTTACGCGGGCTGGCGACGTTCTTGCAGGCGGGTCAGGGCGAGGCCAATGAGCGCTATGGGGATGTTTCGGGTTGTCATATGCGAATCTACTGGGGTTTTTGGCGCGGGTGAGCCTTTGCCCACTCTGCGACTTCCTTTTCTGCCGTTGCTATCTGGTCTGCCGTCATTTTCCCCTTGAGGAAATTCCTTCCGTCTATTTGGTTCCCATCGGCGAGCGCCAAGGTAAACCACTTGTATGCAGCGACGTAATCCTGCTTCACTCCGCCCCTGCCATCTCGATACCACTGCGCCAGCATGAACTGAGCCGTCGGCTGTCCCGCCTCGGCGGCGGCGGCAAACCACTTGCCCGCTTCCCCTTCGTCCTTCGGAACACCCCGACCCATGGCGTAGTAAGAGCCAAGGTTCAACTGAGCATCGGGCCTACCCATTTCGGCCAATTGCTTGGTCAGCTTTGCGACTTCGACGAGGTCCTGCTTCACGCACGTGCCGCTTTCATACATCACTAAGAGGTTGTCAATAGAATATGCGTGGTTCTGCTGCGCTGCCTTCGAGTACCACCTGGCCGATTCCGCACAATCCTGCTTTGTGCCTTCACCGTCCTGGTACATTAGGGCTAAGTTGTACTGGGCCTCGGCATATCCTTGTTCGGCGGCTTTCCTGAACCAGTTCAGAGCCTCTGGCAGGTTTCGAGCCTGCCCCCTGCCTTCTAGATAGGAAGAGGCCAACGCGTTTTCAGAGGGGGCGTATCCTTGTTCCGCGGCCCGCCGAAATAACGCGACAGCTTGCTTGTCGTCCTGACTCACGCCCCGGCCGTCCCAGAACATTCCGCCGAGATTGAATTCCCCGGCAGCCAGCCCCTGAGATGAGGCTTTGCGATACCAGTCCGCGGCTTTGGCAAAATCCTGCGGGACTCGATGTCCTAACTCAAACATCATTCCCACAAGATTCTGACTGGCTGCGTCCCCGTGTTCGGCCTTTTCAAGGGCGGCTGTGGTTTCGGCATCACCCATTGAACGCACCTTCGCGGCGGCTTGGTTGGGGTCATCCTGTGCGTAGCTCGCCGCCAGTGAGACGGAGAGCAACGACGCCAGAAACGCACGCTTCAGGGCTAGTCTGAGGAGTGGGCTTTCCATGACGAGTAATTTACGCCGCAGACAGGCCGATTACCACAGCGGTCGATGTAATGGCGGGCGATAGCGCTCAAAAACCCAGAGCAGCCATGTGCGAGCGGGCGTTCGCCCCCTCCTGCTAACATTCTTCTTCACGCCCACGGAACCGTGCCGATGCTCGAACTTTCTACCCCCGTCCAGTATGTGAAGGGCGTTGGCCCGCGCATTGGGGAAATCCTCGCGGCTAAGGGGATTCACACGGTCGGCGACCTGCTCCACTATCTGCCGTTTCGCTATGAAGACCGGCTGAACCCGCGCGGGATTTCGGAGTTGCGGGCGGGTGAGATGGCGACGGTGGTGGGCGAAGTACGAAATTCCGGGTTGTTTCGTACGCGCAGCATGCCGATTTTTCAGCTCACCGTGGGGCAGGGGCGGGCGCGCCTGCGCTGCCTGTTCTTCAATGCGACCTACCTGCAGGACAAGTTCAAGCCCGGACAGATGATCGCGCTCTACGGCAAGGTCGAGGAAGATCAGCGCAGCCGTGAGCTGCAGATTATTCAGCCGCAATTCGAGATTTTAGGACACGCGAGCGAATCCGCCGAGAACGGCGCGGGGAACGCCGCAGGGAATGACGCAGGGAAGTCCGCAGAGAAGATGGCGGCGGAGTCGTTGGAGATTGGGCGCATCGTTCCCATCTATGAGGCGATCGGGCGGCTGACGCCGCGCTGGTTCCGGCGAGCGATTCGCACGGCGCTCGATAATCTCACGCCCGACCTGCCGGATCCGATTCCGGCCGCGGTGCGTGCGCACCTGGGCCTGATCTCGCCGCGGGCCGCGCTGTGGAACGTGCACTGGCCGGAGCCGGGCGAAAGCTTCGAGGCGCTGCAATCGTCGCGCACACCGGCGCACATTCGGATGATTTTCGACGAACTGTTTTTCGTCGAGTTGGGGCTCGAGCTGAAACGCCGCGAACAAAAAGCGCAGACCGGAATCGCGTTCCGCCTGGATGACCGGGCGCGCGCGTCGATCAAGAAAATTCTGCCGTTTCATCCCACTCCGGCGCAGAAGCGGGTGCTGAAGGAAATTGCGGCGGACATGGAAAAGCCGTATCCCATGCGGCGTTTGCTGCAGGGCGATGTGGGATCGGGCAAAACCATTGTGGGTTTCGAAGCGGCGATTATCGCGATTGAGAATGGCTGCCAGGTGGCGCTGATGGCGCCGACCGAAATCCTCGCGCAGCAGCATTATTTTTCGGCGCGGAGGATTCTGGAGAATGCCGGATACCGGATTGTGCTGCTGACCGGCTCGCTCGAAGCGGACCGCAAGCGCGAAGTGCGGCGGCATATTGCGCAGGGGAATGCGCAGCTGGTGATCGGAACGCATGCTCTGCTGGAGGAGAAAGTTGAGTTTGCCCGGCTGGGGCTGGTGATTGTGGATGAGCAGCATCGCTTTGGAGTGTTGCAGCGGCTGAAGCTGATGAGGAAGTCGGGCGAAGGCGAGGACAGCCGGGCTGCGCTCGGCCCGACCGGGTCAGAGACCCGGTCCTACACAACCCCGGCGGAGCCGGACGTTCTGGTGATGACGGCGACGCCGATTCCGCGGACGCTGGCGCTGACGCTCTATGGCGATCTTGATCTCAGCGTGCTGGACGAATTGCCGCCGGGGCGCACGCCGATCGTCACCCGCTGCGGCTCTGACGATGAGTCGCCGAAAGTGTGGGAGTTCGTCCGCAAGCAGGTGGCTGCCGGACACCAGGCGTATGTCGTGTATCCCGTGATTGCAGAGAATGAAGAGAGCGAACTCAAGGCGGCGATCAAGATGTATCGCGAGCTGAGCGGGAAGATTTTCGCCGATCTGAAAGTGGGACTTCTGCATGGCCGGCTCGACGCAGAACTGAAAGACCAGGTCATGCGGATGTTTCAGCGCGGCGAGCTGCAGATTCTGGTCGCGACCACCGTCGTCGAAGTGGGCGTGGATGTGCCCAACGCGACCGTGATGGTGATCGAGCATGCCGAGCGCTTTGGGTTGGCGCAGTTGCACCAGTTGCGCGGTCGCATCGGGCGCGGCGCGGCCAAGTCGTATTGCATCCTGATGACCGGCGGGAAAGTCACGGAGGAAGGCCAGCGGCGGCTCGATGCCATGGTGAAAACCAACGACGGCTTTAAAATCGCGGAACTCGATCTGGAACTGCGCGGGCCCGGAGAATTCTTTGGCACGCGGCAGGCCGGGATGCCAGCTTCCGCGTGGCCAACATCATTCGCGATGCGCAACTGCTGGAGGCGGCCAAGCACGAAGCGGCGGCAGTCATTGCCGGGCCGAACGAGGAAATCTCGGCCGCGGAAATCAGCCGCGCGCTGGTGCATATGCGGGCGCGCTGGCAGCATACGTATGGGCTGGTGGAAGTCGGGTAGTCGGCCTTGGGCTGAGGAGAACCGCTGAACTGATAGAATCGAAATGATGGCCGGGTCTTCCCAACTCATTCAGATTGAACTGGGCGCGCCGCTGCGTGCTCCGAAGCCGTCGTGGCTGCGGGCGAAAGCTCCGGTGGGTGACAACTTCCACAATCTGAAAAAACTGGCGCGGGGCATGGGGCTGCACACGGTGTGCGAGTCGGCGCAATGTCCCGAATATTGGCGAGTGCTGGAACCATAAGACAGCGACGTTCATGCTGCTGGGCGATATCTGCACGCGGCGCTGCGGTTTCTGCGCTGTGCCCAAGGGGCGGCCCGAGCCGATTGATTGGGACGAGCCGCGACGTGTGGCTGAGGCCGTCGCTACGCTGGGACTGAAACATGCGGTTGTGACCAGCGTGAACCGCGACGATGACAACATCGGTAGCGCCCGAGTTTTTGCCGAGACGATCCGCGAGATTCGCGAACTGACTCCGGATTGCCGCGTCGAAGTGCTCATTCCCGGATTTTCAAGGTCTCGAAGAATCGCTGCGCATTGTGCTCGACGCCCAGCCGGACGTGCTGAACCACAACACTGAAACGGTGCCGAGGCTTTATCGCGCGGTTCGTTCGGGGGCGCGTTATGAACGCACGCTCGCTCTTCTCGAGAATGCCAAGAAATTCTCTCCCGGCATGGTGACCAAGAGCGGCGTCATGGTGGGCCTGGGGGAATCGTCAGAGGAACTAGTGGAAGTCTTCCGCGATCTCGGGCGCGCGCGGCGTTGATATTCTGACGGTGGGGCAGTATCTGCGGCCGTCGAAAGATCATCTTCCGATCGCGCGCTTCTACGAACCGCGAGAGTTTACTTATCTGCGGGACGCAGGCTCTGCGCTTCGGTTTCCGCCATGTCGAATCGGGGCCGATGGTGCGGTCCAGCTATCATGCGCACGAGCATGCCGATGCCGCTGCGACTGCCACGGGCGGTGACGTAGCTTGCGGCGTGACGGGCTTTCCCGCCAACGTTGTTTTTTCAGAAGATCGCGGTTCGCAGGCTTAGTATCCCCATCGAAGAAATCGGCAATGGGAGTCACTTCTCCCGTGGTGACCGCTCTGTCTCGCTGATGCTCGGATTCTGCGCCGGCCTGCTGGGCGCGCTGACGGGGATCGGCGGAGGCGTTCTGCTCACGCCCATTCTGGCGCTGCACTTCGGCATCCCGATTCGCGAGGCTATTGGAACCAGCCTAGTCGCGGTGATCACGACTTCGGCCGCGAGTTCGTCCGTTCACCTGCAGCGCCACACCACCGACATTCGTCTGGGAATGACGCTGGAACTGGCCACTGCCTTGGGCGCGGCGGTCATGGCTTACCTGGTGGGATACTTCAACCGAAATTCCTTGAAGGATTGTTCGCGGCCTTCTTGCTGTACAGCGCAATCACGATTCTGAGCAAGGGCGGCAAAGTAAAGGACGAGGACGAATCGTCGCCGACGCATCAATGGCGAAACCGTGATCCCTCCTTATGAGCCGCAGCGCTATCCGCTGGGACTGGCCGCCTCGCTTGTAGCCGGGGCGCTTTCGGGGCTGCTGGGGATCGGCGGCGGGCCCATCAAGGTTCCGGTTATGTACATCTTCATGAACGTGCCGCTGATGGTGGCGACGGCTACTTCGAACTTCATGATCGGCGTCACCGCTGCGGCCAGCGCCATTGTTTATTACCGCCGCGGCGACATCCTGGTGGAACTCGCCGCGCCGTTGGCTGTGGGAGTATTCGTGGGGTCGCTCCTGGGTGCTCGCCTGGCCCCCCGCGTTCGAACCAAGGTCGTGGTTTATCTGCTGGTCGGAGTCATGTTCTATCTGGCCGGGAACTTGATCCTTCCACTTGCTGCGAGGGTGCTGTGAGCCAACTGCAGAGAGCCCGCCTTCGACCGCATCGTGGCCATCGTGCTGCGCACCGGCGCTTTCGGCTGCTTCTTCATCATGGTGGCCGGTTTGAGTGCTGGGCTTATTCGACGGCGGGCACGTTTCTCGCCGCATTGAGCGCGCCGGAGTGTTGCTGATGCTGGCCACGCCGGTCGTGCGGGTGATCGTCGCCGTGCTTCCTGTTCTTTCGCGAAAAAGATTGAAGTACGGATGGATTTCGCTGGGCGTGCTGGTGATTCTGATGCTGGGATCGGTGTTCGGGATCGGCGAGCACTAGGACCTAAACCATCGCACCGCTAGAAAGACACAAGACATTTAAACTTCAACGTCAAACTTAGAAGATGTGCAGCTTGATGCTGAGATATTTCTTGGGATTTTCGCGGACTGCCTTCACCAGGTCGCTGGGTCTCGATCAGCGTCTGGTTAGCGTTGTTATAGAGGGACTCGTCTTTGAAGAGCTTGCCGGCGGTGCCCTGGCCGGCCTCCAGTTCGGTGGTCAGTTCCGAGAGCTTGGTGATGGTGGTGTCGAGTTTCTTGGCCAGTTCGTCGTCCTTGGCCAGCTTGCCGATGGTGCCTTTGCCGGCATTGATGTCCTCAGTGAGCTTCTTCATGTTGGCGATGGTGTCGTTGGCGTTGTTATAGAGCGCCGGATCTTTCACGAACTTTCCGGCAGTGCCTTTGCCGGCCTGGATGTCGTCAATGACGCCATTCATCTTGTCGAGGGTGGCGAGGAACTTATCATAAGCGTCGTTGCGGCTGATGAGGGCGCCCAGACTGCCCTGCCCGCTGGCGACCTGCTCCACAATCTTCTGCAGGTCGGCGACGGTGTTGGAGAAGCGGTTGTACAGCGTCGGGTCGTAGATGAGTTTTCCCAGCGATCCCTTGCCGCTTTCGGCGAAGGCCAGGATGCGGTCGGCGCGCTTCAACAGGGCGTCCATATTCTCCAGCGTGCCCTGGCTGGCGCGCACTACCTGGTTGAAGTCGGGATGCACTATGGTGGGCAGAGTGTCTCCGTCGCGCGCGGGAGAACCGACGGCCTGGGCGCTTTCGATGTCGAGGTAGGTTTCACCGAGCACGCCGGCGGTGTCGAGCGAGGTCACCGAATCCCGGCGCAGGGCGTAACTGTATTTCGTACTGACCTTCATGGTGACTTCGACGGGCGTGAGCTGCTTGTCTTTGTCGGGCACTATACGGATGTGGGTCACGTTGCCGATGTCCACCCCGGCCAGACGCACGGGAGCGCCGTCGCGCAATCCCTCGGCGTTATCGAAGTAGGATCTCAGGGTGATGCGCGGAGTGAAGAATCCGGCGGTTCCGGACATGAGGAACAGCAGAACGCCGAGGGTCAGACTGGCAACGATCACCGTGATCCCAACTTTGAGTTGCGACCACTTGAGCTGCTTCTGGCTAGGCAAATGATTTCCTCATGATGCCCGTCTGGATGATGCCGGTTTGGATCGATTGCGCAGGCCGCACCAACAGCTCGTATACCCCGCCGGCCCAGCTGCACGCCCCTCGCAGCATAATAACAAAAAACCGCTGCCCGACTTAGGCCGCTTTCGTTCGCAGGGCGGGCATAAGCAGCAGGGCGAGCAAATACGCGGCGGCGCCGCAGGTCAAAGTGACGGTCAAGCCGAACTGGATGGCGATGACCATCGCCAGGACGGAGCCCAGCACGCTGGCGGCGGCGTTCATGGCCCACGCCCATTCGACGGCGTTATCGGAAGCTTCTTCCCCGGCGGGAAACTCTGGAGCGGGCAGAGCAGCCAGGGCGCGCAGGCCCGTCGGAAAGGGCATGCCCATGACGAATCCCAAAGGAATGAGAAGAACGCCACTGACCAGCAGGCGATATCCGAAATCCAGGCCGACCAGCGCCGCCAAACGGCCGGGCAGGAAAACTACGTCAACCAGCAAGGTCGCAATGACGAGCACGATCGGCACCCAACACAAGTTGGTGCGCGGCAACCAGAGTCGCGAAAACAGGCTGCCCGCACCGCTGGAGAGCATGAGCAGGAAAATCACCACCGTCAGGGCGTATGTGGGATGGCCGAGAAACAGCACGAAACGCTGGATGAAGGCAATCTCGACCAGAATGTAGCCCAGCCCGATGGCGACGAAGTAGAGTAGCGGAAGCGGCGACTGGCGGGCGTTCCGGCTGCGCAGTGTGCTTCTCAGAGTCGCCCTTCTAAAGATCGTGCTCCTTAGAATCAGGGGCAGAACCAGAAACACGAGCACCGCGACCAGCGAAATCACCAGCACGAGCAGCAGCACCAGCACTCCCAGGTTCACTTTCCAGTCGATGCCCGCGCGCAGACCTTTTTCGCCGAGGATCTGTGCGGGTTTCAGCGTAAAGAAAAAGAAAGGCGCGTTATCAGTGACTGGCGAAACGTTGTAGGCGTAGCCGCGCGCGAACGCATAAGGATCGTTGCTCGCGATCAGATCGGAAAAAGGATTCTGCCCGGGGTCGGAGGGCAAGTACAGCGGGTCGAGTTGCGGGAAGTCGTCGAGATGATTGTTCACTGCGGCTTCTTCCGCGGCCGTGAACGGAGTTTTCTTCGCAAGAACCACGACGGGGATGCCGTCCTCGTCGAGCGATCCCTGGGAAGCAACGATGAAATTGCGGGCGGGATTCGCCACGCCGAGGCGATGCAGCGCTTCCATGGCAACGGCGACCACGCGCAAGGCTTCGCGCGGATGGCGGAATTCCCAGCGGGTGATGGCGATCATTCCGTCGGGCTTGAGGTGATCGAAGTATTCGCGAAAGGCTTCGACGGTGTAGAGATTGTTTTCGCTGAGCGCGAACGCGCCGGCCGCGGTCGAGGCCCAGGTATCGACCAGCGTCATTTGCACGACATCAAACTTTTGCGGCGTGGAGCGCAGAAACGACCGGCCATCGGTGACGTGAATGTGTACGTCTGGCCTACTATAAAGATGCTGCGAGTAATCGGCGTAGCGCCCGCGCATGATGGTGGTGGCGATGATGGGATTGATTTCGATTCCGGTCACGCTCGGACTGCCATTGGCCACGGCGCGCAGCACGTCGACTCCGCCGCCCGGACCGATGATGGCAAATTCACCGTGCGGGCGCAGCACGTTGGCCAGCGCGGGCGGCGCGGCCATCAGGTCGTCCTCCCATGCGGTGCTGTGCCACTGCGCCACATCGGCATTCATGATGTAGGTGGAAGCGTCGGCATCGATGACAATGGCCTTGGCCTGGCCCTGGCGGTCAACTTCGACGCGCGAGAGCGCATTCCAGCGCGCGAACTCCACCCAGGCCGGATTGCGGAACATGCCCTTGGCGTAGACCACGTCGATCAGGCGCCCCGAGTAATTCGCGGCGATCAGGGCGGCCAGAGCGAGGGCGAGCAGCGCGGCATTTCTGCGCGGCGAACGGGCTTCGGCCCAGATCGCGCCAGCGGCAGCCATTACAGCGGCGGCGACCAGAATCACGTTCGGACCACCAACCCAATTCAGTAAGGGCACAACTGCCAGGCAAGCCAGCGCTCCGCCGCACAGGTCGGCGCCGTAGAGTCGTGGAATACGGTGCGTTTCGCGCGCGAATACGACCGCGAACAAAAGTCCAGTCAGAAAAAAGGGAACGGCCGCGGCCAGGTAGAGCACGGTTAGCCGTTCGAAGTTTGCCCACGAAACCTGCAGCGCGACCGGAACATGCAGGACGATCTCGAGCACCACTACCACTACCACGGAGTTCGTCATGCACAAGCGCGCGGCGAGCCGGCGCGTAGCCAGGCCCGCGAGGCTGGTCTTCAGCAGGTATGCGAATACGCCGCCGGCGCCCAGTCCGAGCAGGGCAATCGAAATGGCGAGGAAGGCGAAGTGGTAGAACAGCACCACGGAAAACAGGCGGGTCAGCGCCAGCTCCAGCAACATTGCGGCGAAGCTGGTGAGCGCGAGGCTGGCCAGCAGAGTTTTTTCCGGAATTTCAATGGGACTCGAAGTTGAGGTAGAAGTCGTGGCGATGACGGACATAAATGAATTGGAAGGCGACAGTCTAGCAGATGGGGGACGGCAGATTGGTGAAGGAAAGATTGGTGGAGAAAATTATGCGCAGCGGCACGCAGGCGCCTCAGCTTTCGAGAATCACCTGTGCAATGGCCTGCTCCACGGTGTGGGACAGCGACAGGGCCGCATTCTTCACTCCGAGCTTGGCGGCAAACTCCGCCGCTTTCCCGTGGAAGGCGATGGTGGGCCGGCATCCGGGCATGCGAGTCACCTCGCAATCGCGCCAGCGGATGCCGTAATTCCAGCCCGTGCCCAGAGCTTTCATGGCAGCCTCCTTGGCGGCAAAGCGCGCGGCGTAGCGTTCGAACCGATTCGCCTTGGAATCGCAATAATGGATCTCGCCGGGGGTGAAGATGCGTTGCAGAAAACGGTCCCCGAAGCGCTCGATGGACTGGCGGATGCGGGGAACTTCGGCGATGTCGATGCCCGTGCCTACGATCATAGTCAGGATGTCCTTGGTGAAATCTTAAGTTGAATCTTACAGCAGGCGATCTCCGCGATAGATCAAACGGCCATCGACGACGCGAGCCTCCGCGGTGAGGGCATGGGGCTTCGTCGGGCCGGTGGCGTCGATGTGCAGGACCTCATGTCCGTGGGCAACGAGCCAGTCGGACACCAGCATGCGGTGGCAGCGAAAATGCGGCCGTTCCGCGCACATGTACGCCGTGCGAGAACTCTCGGCGAGCGTCAGCAACTCAGATGTGGCTTGGGCAAATTCCGGCGTGAGCATGTAGTCCGCATAATTGCGGAAGCTCGGGTTGCGCATGGCGATATTCGGCGACTCGTCGAGAATTTTCTTGCGATAGCCGCCCAGAGTTTTCATCCACTGATAGTGGATACCCGCCGCTGGCAAGGTTTGTTGCAATGAATCACGATTGAATTGCGGTAGACGGCGCGACATGGGAAATGCGCGAACATCCACGAGCGTCTGAACCTGATGCGCCCGCAGCGCCTCGATCAGTTCCTCGATGGTGCGAGTGGAATGTCCGATGGTGTAGAGAGTAGCCAACCATCTTTGGATGCGGAAAGCCTAGGAGGCGATTCGTTCGAGACTGGCGGCAACAGTAGGATCCTGATCTTCAAACACTGTGCGGAGATCCAGAAGCACTCGTCCCTGTTCAACCCGTGCAATGATGGGCGGATCCGACGAGCGCAGGCGGGCCGCCAAATCGTCGGCGCTGAGGCCTTCGCAACTTAGAGCGAGCAGGCGAGTCGGGAGGACAGAAGATGGGGCTGCGCCGCCGCCGATGACTGATTCGCCGTCGATGACTTCAAGACTCATTCTAGATTTCGCGTGTGACGATTGGATCTCTACTGCCAGCGTCTCAGCGCGCTTGCCGATTTCCTCCTTCGTCAACCGCATCATCCGCAGCGCGGGGATGGCGTCGTAATCACGCTTCACGTACGCCAGCAGCGTGGCCTCGAGGGCGGCGTAGGTGAGCTTGTCGACGCGCAGGGCGCGGAACAGGGAGTTGGCGCACATGCGCGCGACCAGATCGGCACGGCCGCTGATCAATCCAGCCTGCGGGCCGCCCAGCAGTTTGTCGCCGCTGTAAGTCACAATGTCGACCCCGGAGCGCAGGCTGTCGAGCACGCTGGGCTCGCCGCCGATGCCGAAATTCTGCAGGTCGACGAGCGCTCCGCTGCCCAGGTCTTCCATCAGGGGCAGGCCACGGTCACGGGCGAGCGCAACCAGATCTGCGGTGGAGGGCTGCTCGGTGAATCCGGTGATTTCGAAATTCGAGCGATGCACGCGCAGCAGCAGCCGCGTGCGCTCGGTGATAACCTTTTCGTAATCCGCAACGCGCGTGCGATTGGTCGTGCCCACTTCGCGCAGAGTCGCGCCGGACTTCGCCATTACGTCGGGGACGCGGAACGATCCACCGATCTCGACGAGTTCACCGCGCGAGACTATGACCTCGCCACGGTCGGCCAGGGTGTTGAGCGCCAGCAGGACGGCGGCCGCGTTGTTGTTGACGACGACGGTTGCGACGGAGCTGGGCGCTTCCGCCGTGCTTCGCCCCTTCGACAGGCTCAGGGCAGGCTCAGGCGGGACGGGCGAGGCGCCCGTCGCCACACGAGTTGTTCCTCCTTCGTTCAGCAGGCTGCGAAAGAGGCGATCGACGTGCGCGTCGCGTTTGCCGCGTGTGCCGGCTTCGACATCGAACTCGAGATTCGAAAATCGTCCCGCTGTTTCGTGGATGTGTGCCAGCGCGGCTTCGGCCAGCGGAGCGCGGCCGAGATTCGTATGAAGGATAACTCCGGTTGCGTTGATTACCGGACGCAGCGAGTGGGTGAGCGCTTGACGCAACTGTTGTTCGACGGCGTTACCCAGACCGCCAAGTGCGATTCGCAGCGCAGGTGCGTCCAGCAGGCTGGAGGAAATTTCTTCGCGCAGGCGGGCCAGCACGACGCGTGCGGCGGCGGTGACAGCGGCAGTTCCATGTTTGGTTGCGAGCCTAGCCACGGCGGGCGCGCGAATCAATTCGTCGACCGACGGCAGTTCGCGAAAAAGCTCTGATTTCGCCGCGGTTTCCATCTCCGGATTATCCCATGAAAACGATGCAATGCCCGCCCGGCGCGACTTTAAAGCGTGTGCAGATACGCCAGCAGATCCTGAATGTCCTGCGCGTTCAGGGTCTGGCTGTAGCCGGGCATTTCGTTGCGGCCAAGGCGGATGATGTCGGTGACGCGCTCGTCGTTGGCGGGCAGTCCGCTGAGCGAAAGATATTTGTGTTGGAACATTCCCTTGAGCCCCGGGCCTTTCTTGCCGCGAGTAGAGTAGGGCTCATGGCAGCGGTCGCAGTGGGCGTCGTAGATTTTGCGGCCGGCAGACTGCTGCGGGTTGAGGCCCAGTTCGGCGTCCGACTTGCGGCGTTCGACGTCGCACGCCGTAGTGGCCGCCAGCAGAATAAGCAGCGCGGCCCCGTGCATTCCTGCCCGGCTATTTCGTCGCAACCCCACCATCGGCATCATCTCCTTCGCCACGACCCATCCTCCGATTGCATACACGCGATTGTGCCATGCGCCGCGCTGCCAGCCACTTTACAATGATAGAGTAAAGTCGCAAAGCGGGAAGGCGAGGCCTGCCCACACTATGGCAATCGTGGTCAAGCGAGTCTACGAAACGGCGTCGCGCACCGACGGAGCGCGAGTGCTGGTCGACCGGCTGTGGCCGCGCGGCCTGACCAAAGAGCGCGCCGCAGTCGACGAATGGTTGCGCGACCTTGCGCCTTCTGACGAACTGCGCCGCTGGTACCACGCCCGGCCGGAGCAGTGGGCGAACTTCCGCAAGAGATATCTGAAGGAATTGGCGCAGCCCGAGGCCGAGGACGCGCTGCGACAACTCTACCAGCTCGCCCACAAACGCAAGCGCCTGACCCTGCTGTTTGCCTCGAAGAACGAGACCAGCAATAACGCGGTCGTGCTTAAGGAACTGCTCGACGGGATGCGCAAGCCCCCGACTGGCACTGGGCCCGCAGCAATCCACGGGATGCGGAAGCGCGAGGCCGCGGTGCGGCGCCGATAGCGCGGGCGCGAAATCCTGCCGCAGTGCTTCATTTAGAATCGTGCCGCATGAGACCGGTTTTCCAATGGAACCTGGGCAGCCGCGCGCTGGAACTGGGCAAGCGCACGCTGATCATGGGCATCGTCAACGTGACCCCGGATTCATTTTCCGATGGCGGCCAGTTTCTCGACCGCGACCAGGCGATCGCCCACGCTGAGCGATTGCTGGACGAAGGGGCTGACATTCTCGATATAGGTGGAGAATCGACGCGGCCCGGAGCGCGCGTCGACGCTGGCGGTCTGAAGCCGGAAGCGAAGAAGGGCTCAGCCCCACCGCTAAAAGCGGTCAACGCCCCGGCGGTGAACGCCGAAGAAGAACTCAGCCGCGTGCTGCCGGTCATTGCCGAGTTGAAGAAGAAGCATCGGGCGGCGGTACTGTCGATCGACACCTACAAGGCGGACGTGGCGCGCGCGGCGGTGGGTGCCGGGGCCGAGATCGTGAACGACGTTAGCGGGTTTCGCTGGGATGCACGCATGGCGAAGACCGTGGCCGAGCTTAATTGCGGCGCGGCTCTGATGCACATGCGGGGACGTCCCGAGGAGTGGCGCAGGCTGCCGCCGCCGGGCGACATCGTGCTGCTGGTGAAACGGGAACTGAAGGCGTGGGCGGAGGCGGCGGTGCTCGCGGGCGTGCGGCGGGAACGCATCGTGCTCGATCCTGGTTTCGGATTTGGAAAAAGTCTTGACGAAAACTATCCGCTGCTGGGGCGCTTCGGCGAATTACAGTCGGCTGGATTCCCGTTGCTGGCGGGCACTTCGCGGAAATCATTTATTGGCCGCACCCTGGCGAAAGACGGAAAAGACGCTCCGCCGGAGAGCCGTCTTTACGGCACGCTCGCGACCCACACGGCGCTGATTCTCAAGGGCGCGCACATTTTGCGGACCCATGACGTGAAGGCGGCAGTGGAAGCCGCGCGCGTGGCGGATAAGATTTTGCTGGCTAGATGAAGCAGGCCCCATTCCCGGGACGGGCTATCCTTTTCTCGCTAAGAAAAAATTTCCCGCCAGATTATCTTAGGGTGCAAGGCAAAGCATAAACCGCGTCCCCTTCGCCGCGTCCCCACTCTACACTGTTGTTGGGACCTTACTGCCAGACCTTCCCGCCAGGCGCCTCAGCGGATGGATGATCTAACCAAATTCTCGTGCGATCCGAGGGTGACCGTGCGCCGTGCCGGATCGCCTGATCCCGGCGGCGCCTGCGTGGTTTATTGGATGCAGCGGGCGCAGCGGGGGATCGACAATCCCGCACTTAACCTCGCCGTGGACGCGGCCAACGCGCTCGGAAAGCCAGTGGTGGTTTTTCTTGCCCCGGTGCCGTTTTATCCGCACGCCAACCTGCGGCACTACCGTTTTCTTGCCGAAGGAATTCCTGACATTGCCGAGGCGCTGGCCCGGAGGAATATCGGCTTCGTGCTTCGGCGATTTCCCGAGCACAGCCTGCCGCGGTTCTGCGATGAAGTAAAGGCGGCGCTGGTGGTCGGGGATGAGAACCCGATGCGCGAGCCGGAATCGTGGCGGCGCACGGCGGCCGTAAAATTGAAAGTTCCACTGTGGACCGTGGACGCGGATGTGATCGTGCCTTCGAAGTTGCTCGAAAAGGCGCAGTATGCGGCGCACATAATTCGTCCGCGATTGCAGGCGCAACTGGAAAATTTTCTGGTTGCACCCCAGAATCCCAGAGCACAGCTGGCGTGGAGCCAGCCAAAATCACTCTCATCGCTGCCCGCTGATTTTGACTTCACCGAAGGCTGGCAAATCGATCGCTCGGTTTCTCCTGTTTCAAATTGGCGCGGCGGAACCGTCCCGGCGTTTGCTCTGCTGCGGGAATTCGTCGAGCACAAGCTGCGCAGCTATGGCACGCAGCGCAACCACCCGGAGATCGACCATACCAGCCGTTTGTCGCCGTATCTGCATTTCGGCCACATCAGTCCGGTCACGGTGGCCCTGGCCGTCGAGAAATCCGATGCACCGAAAGCCGACAAGGAAGCGTTTCTGAATCAGATCATCACCTGGCGCGAACTGGCAGTGAACCTGGTGCGGTTTAATCCCGACTACGACAGTTTCGAGTGTGGAGAACCGTGGGCGCACCGCTCGCTGGCAAAACATGCCGCGGATCATCGGCCCGTGCTCTATACCGAACAACAGTTGGAGCAGGCCGAGACTCACGATCAACTGTGGAACGCGGCGCAGATGCAGATGGTCGCAACCGGATGGATGCACAACTACGTGCGCATGTACTGGGCGAAGAAAATTCTGGAGTGGAGTCGCTCACCCGCGGCAGCGCACCGCATCGCCGTGCGGCTCAACGATAAATACGAACTCGACGGACGGGATCCTAACGGCTACGCGGGAATTGCGTGGGCCATTGTAGGGAAATTCGATCGTCCGTGGTTCGAGCGACCCATCTTCGGGCAGATTCGTTACATGTCGGGCGCGAGCACGGGCCGCAAATTCGACAGCAAGAAATATGTCCGGCAGAATCTGTCGGCGGGGTTGTTTTAACCCGCGGGAGTCCTGCGAAAAATATCCGTAGCTTCACGCCGGGTGCCCCATTTCTCGCGCGCCTTCTGCGCGAGAAGTTGCGATTTCGCCCGACGCGACCCTATTTCACGCCCTCCAGCGCCTTGGCCACTTCCTCCACTCCCGGCACGACCGGGATGTCGTAGTTCTTGTGCCATGCCAGTTTTCCGTCGCGGTCAATAATTGAGATGGCGCGGCCGGTGATGCCTTTGTCCTCAAGGAACACGCCGTACTTCGCGGCCACAGCGCCGCGCGGCTGAAAGTCGGCGAGCAGCGGATACTGGATGCCCATCTTGTCGGCGTAGGCTTTGTGCGACCATACGCTGTCAACGCTGAGTCCGAGCACCTGCGCATCGAGATGGTCGAACTTTTTCATGTCGTTGACGAAGCACGCGTGCTCTTTGGTGCAGACCGGGCTCCAATCCAGCGGATAGAAAACGATGACGACGCGCTTCTTGCCGCGGAAGCTGCTGAGAGAGACATCCTGCTGATTCTGATCTTTGAGGGTGAAGTCGGGAGCGGCCGAGCCTACGATGGCGGACATAAAATCTCCTGAAACAGTTTTTTCGAACACATGCTTCGAACACATCCGATGATAAACGATTCGCGGCCGGTGGGGAGCGATCGACAACAGAAGCGGGAGGTTAGAACACCTTGCCGGAATCCAGCAAGATGGTCACCGGGCCTTCGTTCACCAGTTCCACCTGCATTATTTCCTGGAAGCGGCCGGTTTCGCAGCGCAGGCCGGCGGCTCTGATTCGCTCGACAAAGAAATCATACAGCCGGCGGGCATGGTCGGGCTGAGCGGCGGCGTCGAATGACGGGCGCTTGCCCCGCCGGACATCTCCGTACAGGGTGAACTGCGAAACTGCAAGCACGCTGCCACCTGCGTCTTGCACGCTGCGATTCATTTTTCCGTCCACATCTTCAAAGATGCGCAGGCCGGCGATTTTCTCTGCCAGATAAGTGGCATCGGCCTCGGTGTCTTCGTGCGCCACGCCCAGCAGGACCAGCAATCCCAGGCCGATCTCGCCGCTGATCCACTCGTGGTTCGTGCGGTCGATGACCGTGACTTTGGCGCGGCTCACGCGTTGAACGACGGCGCGCATGGAAATTGATCTCCTACTACATTCTTAATGGACTCTCTATCGCACTCTGCGCGGGAACGGAGACTCGTGCCCGGCGACACACTGCCAGCGTCCTTCACGATACACGTACACATCGGTGAAGCGGACCTTTTGCGTGAGCCGGCCATGGTCCAACAGCGCAGTCGCCACTCCGCGGATGTAGGCGAAATCCCCATACACGCGGGCGTGCAGATCGGAGAGTTCGTGATGCACACCCGGGTGGTCCGAGGCGTGAGCCAGAGTTTGCGTCCGATCGGAGAGTACGCCAGTGATACCGGCATCCTGAAACTCGACGGCCAGAATGCAGGTGAGCGCCGAAATGTCTTGCTGCTCCAGGGCGCGGGCCCAGGTCTGTTCGACTTGAATCAAGGCGGCTTCGTCTTTTGTCTGGCCGGTCGGGCACGGCGAAGCATAGGCCAGCGGACAAAGCAGCAACAACCACAATGCAAGTTTCACGCGGCCTCCTCGCAAAGCCATCATAACCCGGGCGCGCGTTTGACCCCGGCAACGGCCAGCCTTTAGGATTCAAGAGTGCAATCTCAAGTCTGCAGTCCCAGGTTAACCCAGGCTTTACCGGAAGCAGCGCTAGCCTTCCTTTACACTCATTCCCCGGGACCATTACACTACAGACTCGCCTTTTTTCGTATTGCAGTACGTAAGATGTAGCAGAATTGCGGAGGGGTGAAGCCCGACCCCGCAGGATCAGATCTGCGGAAATTTTAGAGCTGCGATTGCGCAGCGTAAGAACCGAATACAAATCTAATCGAGGCAAGCGAGGAGAAACATGGCAGCCGTAGACGAGAAGGTAAAACAGATTATCGTGGAGCAACTGGGCGTGGATGAGGGTGAAGTCACATCAAGCGCGTCGTTCGTCGACGACCTGGGCGCGGACTCGCTCGACACGGTCGAACTGGTCATGGCGTTCGAAGAAGCGTTCGACATTGAGATTCCCGACGAAGACGCCGAGAAGATCCGCACCGTACAGGACGCGGTGGACTACATCGGCAAGCACGCGAAAGCGGGGAAATAATCTTGGAGCCGGACTTCTTCCAGAACCTGCCCGGAAACTCCATTGACAAGGTGGAACTGGTCATGGCCCTGGAAGAGTCTCTTCATCTTGCGATCCCTGACGAGGACGCCGAGAAGATCAGGACTGTGCAGGACGCAATTGACTATTTCAACAAACGCAAGAAAGGCGGCAAATAAGCCTTGGGACGCAGGGTCGTAGTCACGGGCCTCGGTTTGATCTGCGGCTTGGGCAATTCCACCGACGTGGTGTGGAAGGGATTGCTTGCGGGCAAGAGCGGCGTCGGACGCATCACCAGCTTCGATCCCTCGGCTTTTGCTTGCCAGATTGCCGCCGAGGTCAAGAACTTCGACCCGCTGAATTACATCGAAAAAAAAGAAGTCAAGAAAATGGGTCGCTTCATTCATGTGGCGATTGCGGCCGCCGATGAAGCGCTGAAAATGTCTGGGCTGAAGATCACGCCGGAGAACGACGAGCGGGTCGGTGTTCACATCGGATCGGGAATCGGCGGGTTCGACATCATCGAGCGCGAACATCTTTCGCTGATGGAGGGCGGGCCGCGCAAGATTTCTCCGTTCTTCATTCCGGCGGCCATCATCAATCTTGCGGCGGGACAGGTTTCGATGCGCCACGGGGCCAAGGGACCGAACGAGGCCACCGCGACCGCCTGCACCACCAGCGCCCATTCCATTGGGGATTCTTACCGCATTATCCAGCACAACGACGCCGATGTGATGATTGCCGGCGGCGCCGAAGCCGCGATCACTCCCATGGGCGTGGGTGGATTTGCCGCCATGCGCGCGCTCTCCACGCGCAATGATGCGCCCGAGAAGGCCAGCCGTCCGTGGGACCGGGACCGCGACGGTTTTGTGATGGGCGAAGGCGCGGGCATCCTGATTCTGGAAGAGCTGGAGTTTGCCCGCAAACGCGGCGCTCCGATTCTCGCGGAAATTGCCGGCTACGGCATGAGCGGCGACGCTTACCACATGACCCAACCCGCGCCGGAACACGAAGGCGGTTTCCGCGTGATGCGCAACGCCGTGCGCGATGCGGGAGTGACTCCCGACGTGTGGGATACGTCAATGCCCACGGCACTTCCACGCCGATCGGCGACACGCTCGAGGCGCACGCAATTCGCAACTTTTTTGGCGACCGCAAGATTGCCGTGAGTTCCACGAAGTCGATGACCGGGCACCTGCTGGGCGGCGCTGGAGGGCTCGAAGCCGGCATCACTGTGCTCGCGCTGCGCGACCAGATTCTGCCGCCGACCATCAATCTGGAAAATCCCGATCCTGACACCGTCGGCATGGATCTCGTCCCCAACCACGCCCGCAAGGCCGAACTCGAATACGCCATGTCGAATTCTTTCGGCTTCGGCGGCACCAACGGCGCGCTGTTGTTCCGGCGCTGGACGGAATGAAACCCTCCAGTCGAGTTTCTCTTTTTTAGCGGCATCCCTCCAAACCCCTGATTCCGCGCGGGTTTCGGCTCGTAATGTCCGGTCTCGCGTGTGCAGAAAAAGTAACGACACTTCGGTGCTTCGCTTGTTGACCCTTCGGGTCTTTTCAAGTTGGGCCACTGCCTCCACAATGGTTCTTGAAAGTGGAGTCTTCCCCTCGACATGGATAAAGCTTTCGGTACAACCTTCGCCTTCTCCCCCGCGCCCATCACCCGGAAAGCTGCTGCCCGCACCGCGCTCGTAGGCCTGAATGAAGCCGCCCGCGCGCTGCTGACGGAAGGGTTTCGTCAGTTCGGCATTGAAACCGTGATCGTGACCGCCGACGCCGCCGAGCGTCTGAAGAAAGAAAAGTTCGAAGCCTGCGTGCTGAGCCTGGGCGACGGCGCCGACACTGTAATGGAAGCCGCGCGCACCTCTCCGTCGAACAGCCGCTGCGTCATTTACGGCGTAGGCGGCAACGCGCAGGAAGCCATGCGCTACTCGAAATACGGCATCAACGCCATGTTCAGCGAACCGCTGGAGCGGCCCGCCGCGCTCAAATTGATCCGCGCCACGCGCATGCTGGTGCTGCACGAATTCCGGCGCTATGTGCGCATTCCGGTGATGACGGAAGTCTCGCTCTTAGGAGATGGCCGCCGCATCGCCGCCAGCAGCATCGAAATCAGCAGCGGCGGCATGTCGGTCAAGACCGCCGAAGATTTTTCCATCGGAACCAACGTGGACATTTCCTTTGCCCTGATGACCTTGCCCCGCGTCAACCTGAAGGGCGTCGTCAGCTGGCGCAAGCCCAAGTCGATCGGCGTGCGCTTCGCCTCCGCCGACGAACAGCGCCAGAAGGTCAAGACCTGGATCGATTCCTACCTGGAAAACTGATCGTTGCAGAGACAAGAACCAGAGGGTGCCCCCATTTCTCGCGCGTTCTCTGTTCTTTGCGCGAGAAAGCCTGCCCTGAGCGAAGTCGAAGGGTGGGGATTTTGACGTGAGGCCCCGTCGGGCCGATGGGGCCGTCTTCCAGTTCACCTAGCCGAATGCAGCCTGCCTCGCGTTATCATTCCCCTGTGTCGTCAACCCCCGCACCAGGAGCGGTCGCTCCACTTCAACCGGTCACCGGCTCGCGCCGCTTCACCCTCCGCCAGCGCATGATTCTCCGCATCATCATCGGGCTGGGATATTGGGTCATTCGATTGATCGGCCCCACTTTGCGCGTTTCTATTTCCTATGAGGAAGGTGCGCAGCAGACGCTGGGGCAGCGTCCGCTGATCGGTTCGTTCTGGCATTCCTGCATCATCCCGGCCACCTACATCTGCCGCAACCTGGGCGTGCGGGTGATGAGCAGCAACAGTTATGACGGTGAGTACATGGGCCGGATCATCCACAAATTCGGCTTCGTTGCCGTGAAAGGATCGAGCAGTCGTAACGCCGTGCGCGCCTTGCTGGGCCTGCGGCGCGCGCTAGCGGAGGGCTGGACGGTGGCGTTCACGCTCGATGGCCCGCGCGGGCCGCGGCATAAAGTGAAGCCCGGGCCGGTCGCGCTGGCGCGATCATCTGGCGTGCCGTTGACCATGTTCCACGCGGCCGTCGATAAAGCCTGGGTGCTGAATTCCTGGGACCGTATGATGATTCCATTGCCCTTTTCGCGGGTGCTGCTGCGGTTTGGCAAGCTGATCCATGTGCCCGAGAACGCGACGGAGGAAGACGTCGAGCGCTATACCGCGGAACTGCAGGCCGCGCTCGACCGGGTCTGTGCATTTGCGGAGGAGAATGTGAACCGGGTCGGGACGGGAGAGTTTCCCTACGACAAGCGCGAGGGAGAGAAGTAAGAGTGGTCCCGCGGAATTGCTGATTGCTGATTGAAAATCTTGTGGGCTCAGGTCTTCAATCAACCATCAATAATCAACAATCAGCAATCGCTCTACTCCATGGCCGAGCCCAGCGCCTGGTACTTGTATTTCTTGCCGTCCCAGAAGATGACGGAAGAAGTGTCTTCGCCCTCGCCTTGTTCTTCCATGTAAATTCCGAGGACGATTTTCTTTTTCAAGGTCAGCCGTTTCACAGTGAGGGTCTTAAAGGGCACATTAATCAGCAGAAATTTGGCCTTGGGCTTTTCGGCGCGCCAGGCATCTTTTTCCGCGCCGTGAATGATGAGCAGGCTGATACCGCGACGCTCGGGTTCATCGGAGCCGAAGCTGGACGTGACTTTCACGTCGCCATAGCCCAGAAAGGCGTCGTAGGGATCGGAGATGGCGAAACTGTATTCGTCCTTGTCGGCCATGGGATTCTTGCAGCGTGCGGCGACCACCAGGTCGTCGATGCCGTCGCCATCCAGGTCGGCGACAAACTGCGGCGGCCCGGGCAGCAGCGAACAATTGTCCCCAAACTGTTTATGGATGAGTTCGTCGGTGACCGGCGGCGACGGAGACTTGGCGTGGGCCGGCGGCGGAGGCGGCTGCTTTTTCTGGGCGACAGCGGCGACCGTCAACAAAAGAGCGACGACTGGGAGGAGGAGAAATCTGCTGGACGACATGTTCCCTACTCTAGCCCGGTTTTGTGCGCGAGGGTAGAGACAGAGTAGTGACGGCGGTAACGGAAGGCCGCATGCCCTGGTTTTGTCATCCCGCCCTAGTTTTGTCATCCCGCATGGTGTTGTCTTCCTGAGCGAAGCGAAGGACCTGTGTAATTCCGGCAGGGGCATCGCGGTCGGCAGAGTACAGAGGTCCTTCGGCCCGCAAAAGACGCGGTCCTCAGGATGACAGGGCTGATTATTTTACGACAGGGCTGATTATTTGCGGAAGTGTTCCCAGCCGCGGGGTGCGAGCTCGAATCCGACGCCGTTGCGATTCATCAGGAATATCTTTCCCCGCCGGTTGACGTGGCCAATCAGCGTGATCGGCACTCCCGCGATGACGGGTGATATGCGCTTGCCCGAGGGAGCGGTAAATAAAAGTTCGTAGTCCTCGCCGCCATGCAGGGCCAGGTCGAGATCGACCCCATGAGCGGGCTTGCCCACGCTGGCGAGTGGGATCGCATCGGCCTGAATCTCGGCGCCCACGCCGCTCTCCTCACAGATGTGGGCCAGATCCGTCGATAAGCCGTCGCTGGTGTCGATCATGGCAGAGGCCAGGCCTTTCTCCCGAAGAATGCGCCCGAGTTCGAGGCGAGGCTCGGGATAGAAGTGGCGGGGATAGTCGCGGGGATTCAGCTTCTTCTTCGGCTTAGCCCTCATACGAACCACAGCGGCGGCGGACCCGCCCAGTTCTCCGCTGACGAAGATGCGGTCGCCGGGCCGGGCACCGGATCGCAGCACAGACTTGCCCTTGGGCGCGGTGCCCACCACGATGATGTCGGCGAGAATTCCGTTGGGCGATTCGGCGGTGTCGCCTCCGGCCAGGGTGACGCCGAATTTATCGGCGAGGCTGATCAGGCTGCGAAGAAAGCGTCCAACCCAAGCCTGGGGCAAGTCGCGGGGCAAGGCTAAAGATAAGAAAGCCGCGACCGGCTCTCCACCCATGGCAGCGATGTCACTCAGCCCGCGCGCCAGGCAGCGGTGGCCGACCGACTCTGGCGGATGCCAGTCGCGGCGGAAATGAATGCCTTCCAGAGTGAAGTCGGTGGTGACCAGAATTTCGGTTCCTCGGGATGCTTGTCGCGGCAGCAGGCGCAGCACGGCGCAGTCGTCTCCGATCCCGGCAAAGATGGCCGAATTCGGTCCGAGAGCGCGCCCGGGGTTGGAGGATTTCGCCATGCGGCGAATCTGGGCAATCAGCGCTTTTTCGGGCAGCGGCACGGCGCAACTACTATACCGCCCGGCGCAAGGCGCAAGAGTAGCGGGAAGCCCTGCGCGACAGCCGGCAGGATGCCGACGCTACGCCGAAGGCCGAAAACACGGCGGTACCCTGTCCCAGGGTGACCGTCGATTACCCGTCTTCAGTAACCCGAGATGGCCTTGTGCGTCGTTGACAGGGGGAACCCAGTTTGTTACCGTTAACCAGTCATTCACAATACCCTTTGGCCGAGCTAAGGTCTGCAAGCAGTTGCGATTGCAGATGAGCACAAATTTCGAGCTCAGGTCGCAGTTCTGGTAGGTGTAGGGCGCGAGAAGGTTTCCATTTCCAAGATGGGAGCGTAGCCCGAAGACGTCAGGTGGTCCGAACAGGCGTTTCTGCAAACTCAGAAACAGTGGCCTGATGATCCGGACCTGATGCTTCAAAATTTTGGAGTCGAGCAGTACGAGGAGCGATTTGCAGAAACGCTTTTACATCCTATTTGTGGCCCGCGGGGACGACGGGCAGTTGCGCAAAATCTCCATCCCCGTGCATTATCTCTACGTATTCGTCGTGGGCGCCGCGATTGGATTCCTCAGCCTGACCGGAATTGCCAGTTCTTATACCCGCATGTTGCTGAAGGTTTCCCGCTATAACCAGCTGCGGACCGAAAAAGAGCAACTCAAAGACAATTATTCCCGCCTGGAGCAGGTAGCCAAGGAACGCGATGTGCAAGTGGCGTCGCTGGGCTCGATTGCCGGGGAAGTTTCGGCCCTTTACGGGTTGAAGGCGCAGCCTACGCTGGTGACGGCAACCGCCGAACAGATTCATGATGCCGACGTAAGTTCTTCGCTCGACCAGCTGCATGCCTTGCGGGCGTCGGCCCTGACCGGAGCAACCATGGTCGGGCTGACCATGGGCCTTACCCGCAATGCCACCACGGCGGACTGGTTCAAGGCGAATTCGGCTCCCAACCTGTGGCCAGTGGAAGGCCAGGTGACGGCCAGTTTTGGAGAGCGAATTGATCCCTTCAACGGGGAAGGCGCATTCCACAGCGGCGTCGATATTGGCAGCAGCTACGGGGCCTCGGTTGTGGCTCCGGCGGACGGCGTGGTCATCTTCAGCGATCTGCTGGGCGGCTACGGCCGGGCCATCATGATCAATCACGGCAACGGCATCAGCACCCGCTACGGTCATCTTTCCGGCTTTGCGGTGACGGCGGGGCAAGCGGTGCATCGCGGCGATGTAATTGGCTATGTCGGCTCCAGCGGGCGCTCGACCGGGCCCCATCTTCACTATGAAGTCCGCATCAACGATACCCCGGTGAACCCTTACAAGTACCTCCGCATCAGCGTCGCGCAGAGCGGCGGCTTCGCTTCAGGAAGCTAAGAAAACCGCTTTCAGCCATCAGCTCTCAGCCTCCGATCCTCCTTTTCCAGACATTTTCCGGGTTACCTGCGTAATGAGTTGAGGCAGACTAGGCGCGAGATCACGGCGCTCGGGGCGATACCATCTTAGATATCCCGCTTTAGTTTCGCGGCAGACGCACGGCTGCGGCTGTAAGGATGGCTCCATGGAGAATCCCGAGATCAAGCAGTTTGGCCGCTACGAGGTCGTAGCTGAGCTGGGCCGCGGGGCCATGGGCGTGGTCTACAAGGCACGGGACCCGCAGATCGACCGGTTCGTCGCGGTGAAAACAGTTTCGCTGTGGGGACAGGAGCCGGACGAGGAAAAGGAATTTCGCCTGCGCTTTGTGCACGAGGCACATGCCGCCGGACGTCTGCATCATCCCGGAATTGTCGCCATTTTTGATGCCGGAGAGAATCCCGAAACCCACGACCCGTACATCGTTCTGGAGTACGTTGCTGGGGAAACGCTGAACCGCATCCTGGCGCGGGAGAGAAAGCTTCCCCCGGCCCGGGCGCTGCAACTCGCCGAAGAAATCGCCGAGGCCCTCGACTACGCCCATGCCCAGGGCGTGATTCATCGCGACATCAAGCCGGGAAACATTCTTATCACCGAGGCCGGCCGCGCCAAGATCGCCGACTTCGGCATCGCCAAGCTGAATCTGGCCCACTTCACCGTGCCCGGACACCTGCTGGGAACTCCCGCCTACATGGCGCCGGAACAACTGAGCGGCGAAGGCGTGGACGGACGCTCCGATCTGTTTTCGCTGGGCGTGATTCTGTATGCCATGGTGACGGGCCATTCTCCGTTCCAGGGCGACAGCGCGACCACGGTGAGCTTCAAGGTGGCGAACCGCGAGCCGGTGGCCGCCAGCGCCCTAGACCTGAGTTTGCCTCGCGAACTGGATGAAGTGATCGCGCGCGCCATGGCCAAAGATCGGCAGCATCGTTACCAGCGCGGCGCGGAGTTCGCCGAAGACTTGCGCCAGCTTCAGCAATTGTTCAGCGCAGACCCGAGTACCACCTCGTTGCGAGCGTTAGCTCCTGCCACGCGATCAGGCACGCGCACGGGGCGAACCGAAGTGTCGCCGTCCGCCGCAGATCCGGCCCTGGGAATGGCGCAGGGAGTGAACTCGCTCCGCGCTGGGATTCGAAAGGCGACGGTCCGGGATCTGATTCTCGGTGCGGTGATTTTAGGCGCCCTCGTGTTTGCGGGGGTCGAGTCGAAGCTGTTCGTGACGTCTCCCCGAGTCGCGGCGAATCCGTCACCGGCTAATAGTCCTCCAGTCATCCCCGCCCCACCAAATTCCAGCAGTGGCCAAACCAATCTGGCAGCGGCGGCGCCCGGCCCAGTCGCAGTCACTGTCCCTGATCAGCCGCCGACCGTCTCCGCTAAAACGCTGGCGCGGAAACATCGCCCTGCACCGCTCGCGCAGACTCCAAAGCAAGTCGTGGTACCGTCCTCCACTCTCGATTTGGCAGTGCAGCACCAATTCAAAGATGCCACTCTTTACGTTTGGGTCGATGACAAGCTGGTGCTAACCCGGCCGCTGCACGGGGCCATACAGAAAAAGTTGGTCGTATTCAGCGGAACCCACGGCGTCGACTCGCAAACTCTGACGATTCCCGCGGGAAAACATGAGCTGCGCGTGCGCGCGCTCTCGGCCGACCAGACCATCGATCTCTCGCGGACAGTTTCGGCGGATTTCCCTGGCGGCGGCGAAAAGTCTCTGCAAGTCACCTTCGACAAGCACAACACCGCCATGAAGCTGGCCTGGCACTAGAGCTCTCGCAAGCCTTACTGTGAGCGTTCTATTGTCCAGTGTTCTATTGCCGTAGCCCCATCCAATTTTCCGAAACGACCAGGGAATTTCCGGGATTCTGCGGATCGTACTTCACCGAAGTATGCAGTCCCAGACGGCAGGAGTGGAGATTGATCCAATGCCGCAGGTAAGTGACATCCTGCGAGCACTCGTAGGACACGCCCGCCACGTCGTACTTGTAGATGAGCATGGTGGCGGCGTGGTAGTTGCTGGCCGCGGGCAGTTCCTGCACGTCGATCACGGTGCCGTCGGTGATGCGGCCTGTGCCCTCCAGCCAGGCGCGGCGTTCGCGCTCGAGATCGTCGGGCGTTTTGGGTTTCCGCCGCAACAGGGTATACGCCCCTAGCAAAGCGACACCGCCGGTTACAACCAGCCCATAAAGTCGAAGCGAATCCATACGAAGGTGGGTTGAAACCGGGTCGTGCTCCGCCGGCTTCTTCATTCAGCATAAGCCGAAAGGGCAGCGCACGGAAGTGGTTCCGCAGTTACGGAGGTGTCTGGGCTGTGAAAAACTTTCTGCCGCGCGCTCGTGAGGCTCCGCTCTTGTTCTAGAATCAGCCCGCGGTATTTTTCGGTAGTGGCTCAATCGCAAAGTTAGTTCGGTCCGATGGCATTCTGAGCGCGGCGACAGCCGGGCGAGGGACCTTACGTCGGCCGACGCTGTTGATACCGTGAATGGGAACACCTGCCAGTTCATGCAGTACAGTCGGTCCTCGCATCGGTACAACCGATGTGCCTGGTTTCGTAGGGTCCCTCCGGAGCGCTTGGCGCGCTTCTGCGGGATGACATCGGTCGGTGGATCCGTAAGCGCAGAGGCGAGGCAAAATGAGATTAAGGACGATGTCGGCGACTCTCTTGTTCGCGATGACGATGGCGATGACCTCCGCGGCGGGAGACACCGGAGGGAAAACCGCGGCAGGGGGAACAATGCCGTCCCCGCCAGATTCTTCCGATAAAACTCACCAGCAGAACGGCAGACTTGATTGGCCAATCTATGGGGGGACACCGGAGAACAACCACTATTCCCCTCTCGCGCAAATCAACCGCAGCAACGTGCAGCGACTCCAGGTTGCGTGGACCTTCGACACCGGAGAGCCCGGCGGGTTACAGACCAGTCCGATTGTCGTGGACGGCGTGCTCTACGGGCTGACCCCGACGCAAAAAGTGTTCGCCTTGAATGCGGCGACGGGAAAGTTGCTGTGGAGGTTTGAATCCGGAATTCGCGGCACACAGCCGGACCGGGGCCTGGCGTATTGGTCCGACGGCAGCGGGAACGATACGGATAAAAAAAATCCGGGTGGGAAAAATCCGAGTGGGAGAAATAAAAATATTGATCGCAGGATTCTGGTCGGCGTGATGAACTTCGTGTACGCCCTCGACGCCGCGACCGGCAAACCGATTTTGAGCTTCGGGAAAGCCGGGCGAATCGACCTGCGTGACGACCTGGGGCGCGATCCGGCTTCGCAGTCCATTTATATGACCAGCCCGGCGGTGATTTACAAAGATCTGATGATCGTCGGGGGGCGCGAGGCCGAGACCCTGCCCGCTTCGTACGGCGATGTGCGGGCCTATGACGTGCGCAGCGGAAAACTGCGCTGGTCGTTTCATACCATTCCTCATCCCGGCGAGTTCGGGTACAACACCTGGCCGGCGGGCGCGTGGCAGACCAGCGGCGCCGCCAATAACTGGGCCGGGATGACGGTCGATACCCAGAAGGGAATCTTGTACGTTCCCACGGGCTCCGCGGCGTTTGATTTCTATGGCGGAGACCGCGTGGGGGACGACTTATTCGCCAACTGCCTGCTCGCCTTGAACGCCCAGACGGGCGAGCGCATCTGGCATTTTCAGGGCGTGCGGCACGATCTTTGGGATCGGGATTTCCCCGCCCCGCCGGTGTTGTTAACCGTGGAACGCGACGGCAATAAAGTTGACGCCGTGGCCCAGACCACCAAACAGGGTTTCGTATTTCTGTTCGATCGGAGCAACGGGCAGCCGCTGTTTCCGATCGAGTGCCGGAACTATCCCCCCAGCGATGTGCCGGGAGAGATGGCGGCGCAGCAACAATGTCTTCCGCTCAAACCGGCGCCCTTCGCGCGGCAGTTGCTCAGCGAGAATCTTCTGAGTGAGCGCACGCCGGAAGTGCTCCAGCGGGCGCTCGAAAAGTTTCGCGTCTTTCGCAGCGCGGGACAGTTTGTTCCGTTCAGCGTGGGAAAAGATACGGTGATCTTTCCCGGATTCGACGGCGGAGCGGAGTGGGGCGGGGCGGCGGCCGATCCGGAGACCGGAATTCTATACGTCAACGCGAATGATGTGGCCTGGACGGGCGCGCTGGCGGAAAACACGGCTGAGAACACTCCGAAGTCGCTTTATCTGAATCAATGTGCGGTCTGCCACGGCGAAAAAATGGCGGGCTCGCCGCCGGCAATTCCTGCGCTCGCGGGCATAGGCGGCCGCATGTCGGAGTCGGATGTTGCGGCAGCCATCAGAAACGGAAAGGGGCGGATGCCGGGCTTCGCCAACCTGGAGACTGACAGCGAGCAGTGGTACGGGTTGCTCGACTATGTGATGAGCGGGGGCGCGAAGGAAGCCACCAGCAAAGAGATATCAAATACCGCGCCCGCGCCGCCAGCCATCAAATATCACTTCACGGGGTATCACAAGTTTCTCGACTCCGAGGGATATCCCGCAGTGGCGCCACCCTGGGGAACGTTGAACGCCATCAATCTGAATACAGGCGACTATGTGTGGAAGATTCCGTTGGGCGAGTATCCAGAGCTGGCGGCGAAGGGGCTGAAAAACACGGGCACGGAAAACTACGGCGGGCCGGTGGTGACGGCGGGTGGCCTGCTCTTTATCGGCGCGACGAACTTCGACAAACAATTTCACGCGTTCGACAAGTCGACCGGGGCGCTCCTGTGGGAGGCGACGCTGCCGTTTTCGGGCAACGCCACTCCGGCGACCTACGAAGTGAATGGACGGCAATTCGTGGTGATCGGCGCGGGCGGCGGAAAAGATTTGAAATCGAAGTCGGGCGGGGTGTATGTGGCGTTTGCGCTGAAAGATTAATCAGCCATTGTGCGGGGGAAGAGGTGCGTCTTATCGCTGAGACTTTTGTGCATCAGCACCCTCCGCGCACATAGGTTCGACAGGCTCCTGAGCAACCTGCGCCTGCAGTCGGCTGATCTCACAGATCACGGCTTTCACTTCTTTTGGAACGGGCTTCAAAGGCCAGTGAGTCCAGGGGTTGATCACGGAAAACTGGCGTTTCCATTTCGGAGTGTTGATGCGGATGAAAAGCTCGGCACTGGTATCCACATAACGATTGTACGGTCCCATCCTCTCCTGTATCGCTTCTGGATCGATGGCGTCGAGGCGCTGCGTGATGGCCGAAACCAGTTGAGCGTCAATTTTGGTCGAGTGTAATTCGTTCGGCTTCTGCCATTGTGTGGTCTCCCACTGCACTATACCGTCGCTCGTTAGGCGAACCAGCAGCCGTTTCTGCTCGTGGCCACCACCGCCTTGGATCGAGTTCGTGGCCTCGACAACGATAGAAGGTGAAGTCTGTGCCTGAGCTGAGGGTGAGAGCGCGGCTAGGATTACCGCACAGAGGATGCCTCGGACTGGCATCGACGTCCCCGAGCCGCTACTTGGTTTGCCCGCACACGTTCTGGCTGACCAGGTCGACGAAGCCGCCCTCGGGATTTTTTCCGAACTCGTCATCGTGATTGGCCTTCTTGCTGACCACGAATCGTCCGCTGCGGTCGCGAGTGTAAAACCACTCTGTGGTGGGGGCGGCGACGCCGCTGCTGCAGTTGAAGCGCACCCGGGCGCGCATTTCGACGAACGGTCCACCTTGCGGCAGTTCTGCCGGTTCCTTGTATTCGACCTTGACCAGGGCGAGCCGCTGGTTGTTCTTGAGGACGCGAATCGAACTGACCGAGACTTTATCGCCAGCTTCGGTCTGGCCAATCGCATGCCAATCTCCAGCGGCCAGGACGACCAGGCTAACCACCGGCGCCAGCACGACAGCG
The DNA here is from genome assembly GCA_963800405.1 of uncultured Acidobacteriota bacterium. Taxonomy (GTDB): domain Bacteria; phylum Acidobacteriota; class Terriglobia; order Terriglobales; family Acidobacteriaceae; genus Sulfotelmatobacter. The sequence goes on along the minus strand of CAWDBW010000005.1, from coordinate 115,754 downwards.
GCAAGAACAAGGAGGAGTTTTTTCATTATAGGGTTTCCCGCTTTCCGGGTGAACCACGCCCGGTGCAAGATTACAACCCCCACACTGTCGTCGAAAAACGCAATTCTGTCAACCCGGACAGGCAATGATCCTTGGTCCCAGCGGTCACTTGCTCGCGCCCATGCAAGCCCCATTTGTGAACTGGGCATTACTTTCGTTGCAACCAGCCTGCCAACTATTTGCGCTCTTCCACTTGCCAAGCGTACGGGTTTTGCCTAGCATCCAGATTGAAAGCCGACCTGCCGGGTTGGTGATGGCGGGTAACCGATTTTTGAACCAATGCTGAATGAACGGGGACTCGACTCGAACTAGGATCCGGTGAGCGACGCTCCGCCATGCGGAGATGCCTAAAGGGTCTCGGCGGGTTCCCAACGTCTACCGACGGGTTCATTCTCGGCCCCGTCACACGGCTTAGTGGGTCGGCTTGCTTTCTTGTACTTTCAGAGTTGCTGCGCGCACGCGATTGCTGTAGTGGGCAGTTTCAGCAAAGTTCATCTCTGTCATTCTGAACTGGCCTGAAAGGCCGGCGAGGAACCTGCTGTTTCCCGGTAAACTGCGACTTTCGCGCGCGATCAAACCGCACTTCCGGACTACAGATTTCAAACTACCCACTACCAACAATTCGCGTTACTCTCCCTCAAGCTCAACCCTGCTACACTGGTCCCGTAGCGACTCCCTCGCTCCGCGCATCTAACTTAACTGTGTATCCACAACTGTTTCATCTAGGAAAGTTCTTCCTGCCGACGTATGGATTCCTGGTCTCCCTGGGCGTCCTCGTTGGACTCTGGGTCAGTGTGCGCAATTCCGAGCGTCTGGGTATTGACGGCGAAAAGTCGTGGAACCTGGGGATTCTGGTCGTTCTCTGCGGCATTCTCGGCGCCAAGGTGCTGTACATCATCAACGACTGGAGCACCTACAAAGATCACCTGGGCGACATTTTCAGTTTGGCGACGCTGCAGGCGGGCGGTGTTTTTTCCGGTGGCCTGATCGCCGCATTCCTGGCGGCCGCCTGGTACGTGCGCCGACACCATATGCCGCCGCTCGGCACTTGCGATGCCTTCGCTCCCGGCCTCGCCCTGGGCCACGCCATCGGCCGCATTGGCTGCTTCGCCGCGGGCTGCTGCTACGGCAAAGAGACGCACCACTGGTGGGGCGTGACCTTCACCAATCCGTTGGCCGCCGAGATCACCGGCACTCCCCTCGGCAGGCCGCTTGAGCCAACCCAGTTAATCGAGTCGGCGGTGGAACTGGCTAACTTCTTCTTCCTCATGTGGCTGCTCAAGCGCAGAAAATTCGACGGCCAGGTCTTGGGCGCCTTCATGTTCATCTACGGCGTCGCCCGATTCTTCATCGAGTTTCTGCGCGGAGATCCCGGTCGCGGTTCCGTCTTCGGCGGCGCCATGACCGGCACGCAGCTGATCTCGATTGGCTTGGTGCTGGCCGGAGGATTCATCTGGTGGCTGCGTCCCGGCTCGAAAGCTGCCCCGGCCCGAACGGTAAGCGCCACACGATAGACACCAGGTTCAGCGGGTAAAGCCCGTTCCCGAATATCCCATTTCCCCCAACCGTTTCCCTTGGATCATGTCTGCGCCCGTGGGATTGTAATAGAAAGCGCCATTCATGCCGCTGGGCGAGCCGATATAGGTGAATCCGCCGAGGCCCGGGTGTTGCGGGATCGCCCGGATCACGCAGTCCTGGCCGATAATCTCCAGTTTGTATTGATAGTTCGAGTCCTGCGCGGGATCCGTGTTCAAGCCAATAATTCCACTCTTCCCGTGCACTCCTTTCACCAACTCGTCCAAAGAACACAGCCTGCCGGGACCACCGAAAAACGTGTTGAGACAATTGCTCTCCAAATTCTGCATGCCGTACACAAACAGGAAGGCCACTTGCTCGGCCGGCTTCAACTGAACAACCGTCCCGGCAGGGTCGTTATATTTGAGCGTGCTGAGCGTGGTTCCAGCCGGGACTGCGACCCCAGCCGCAGCCTGTACGATGCCGCACCAGATCGGACTGGTGAGCAGCAGGCCCAGAATCGCGCGGAACCGCCAATGTCTCATGGTCATGACTAACCTCCACTCGTCACTCAGAGCCAGCACTCATTGGACCGGCGAATGACAATGCGGGAGATTAGACACCGTCCGGCGGCAATTTGAAAGGGAATTGACGAAATCCTTCACTGACTACTCCACACGTGTACCAACCTGCGCGTGAGGCACCGTGTAGTATTCCCCCAGCCGGGTGCCCCATTGTAGCCGCGTCCTTTGCGGCTAGAGTGGGGACTTTGACTTTTTACTCTCCGGAATCTCTCCAGCCTCCGCACCTGTCAAGTAAAAACTTTCCCTGTCGAGCTAACCCATTCTCCTCAAAGCGAATCCTCCCCTGCTCAGCTCCGAGCTATGACCCTCAACCTTGTTAAAATAGATATATCCGTGTTGACAAGCACGACCAGCCACGTAGTTAGCCTCGAAACGACAGGAATCGTCCCAAAGCAAGATCTACCCTGTAAGTCCTTATTCCATAATATTTTACCTGTAACCCCTTGGCGCTCAATATTTTGCCCCGACGGGGCCGGATCGAGCCAGCGCAACTCGAACAAAAAAAACATCTTACGTCAAGGGCATCCAAAAAAAATCACGGGCGACCGCCCCGACCCATGGACCCCGTGACCGCCAACCCCACAGCCTTCGCCGTCGAGCCGGACGACGCCGGGCAGCGCCTAGACCAGTTTCTGGTCTCGCATCTGGACGTCAGCCGGGCGCGGGTGCAGCAGCTCATCTCCCAAGAAAAAGTTCTGTTGAACGATGCGCCCGCGAAAGCTTCATTGAAGCTGCGAGGGGGCGACCGCGTCACCGTTATTGGCACGGCCGAGCGGCCCCCGTTGCGCGCCATGGCCGAAGAGATTCCGCTCGATATCGTCTTCGAAGACGACGACCTCGCCATCATCAACAAGCCTGCCGGGATGATGGTTCATGCCGGCGCCGGCGCAACCGAAGACCTGCGCAATCGCGGCACCCTGGTCAACGCGCTGTTGCATCATTTCGCGACTCTGTCGGCGGTAGGCGGCGAGATGCGGCCGGGCATCGTACATCGCCTCGACAAAGAAACCAGCGGTTTGATCGTGGTAGCGAAAAACGACGAAGCGCATCGCAAGCTGGCCGCGCAGTTTGCCGGGCGCGAGGTGAAGAAGACTTACATCGCCCTGGTGCACGGCTGGCCGAAAAAAGATCGGGGAACCATCTCAGCCAGCATCAGCCGCGACCGCGTGCGCCGCATTCGCATGACCACGCGCGGCACAGGCGGGCGCGACGCCATCTCGCACTACAGCGTAGTCCGGCGTCTGGACTCGCCCTTTGGCAAGTTCGCGCTGGTCGAAGTAAAGATCGATACCGGGCGCACCCACCAGATTCGCGTCCACATGGCGTCGCTGGGCCACCCGGTGGTGGGCGACGCGCTCTACGGGGCGCCGCGCGAGATGCGGGCCCGGCGCGGCCGCGCGACGGACGAGGGTGCCGCGATTTCGCTCCCGCGAAATTTCCTGCATGCCGCGCAACTGGAACTGACCCATCCCCGTACCGCGGAAAGGATCGCGCTGAAGAGCCCGCTCCCCCGGGAGTTGCAAGAATTTCTGGAGACGTTAGAGCGAAACACCACCGGCGACACACCTGCGAAAGATTGTTGACGTGCCCCGCACCGGACTTGAAGCTCACATCGGGCGGACGGATATAATAGTTCGAATCAGATGCAAACTCTAAGAGCACGATGGACGATGGGTTCCGTACTTCCTCTGCTGCTGTTTTTGGCGGCGAGCGCGGCCGCGCAATCGGCGGCTCCGGCCACGACTCCCGCAACTGCTCCGGCTTCGACCACAGCGGCGACGCAAGCACTGCCGGCGAGCCCTGCCCCAACCAGCGCACCCGCCGGGCAACAGCAAAAACCCGCCGATCCCGGCGCCACGCCTGACGACTCGGTTGCAACCATCGTGGTGCGGCCCAACGAAGTCAACGTGGTGTTCACGGTGACCGACAAACACGGCAAGCGCGTCACCGACCTCAAACAGAGCGATTTCCACGTTCTGGACGACAACAAGCCCCCGGAAATAATCCGCGCCTTCCACGCCGAAGCCAACCTGCCGCTGCAGGTGGGACTGCTCATCGACGCCAGCAATTCCGTGCGCGACCGCTTCAAGTTCGAACAGGAATCGGCCATCGAGTTTCTCAACCAGACGATTCGTCCGCGCTACGACCAGGCCTTTGTGGTGGGCTTTGACGTCACGCCGGAGATCACGCAGGACTTCACTGACAACACCGAATTGCTGGCGCATGGCGTGCACGAACTGCGTCCCGGCGGCGGTACGGCGCTCTACGATGCGCTTTATTACGCCTGCCGCGAACGGCTGCTGAAAGCCTCGAAGGCACAACCCGAGCGGCGCGCCATCATCCTGCTCAGCGACGGCGAAGATAACCAGAGCCATGTCACGCGCGAAGAGGCGATCGAGATGGCGCAGCGCGCCGAGGCCATCGTCTACACCATCAGCACCAATGTGAGCGGAACCAAAGGGCCGGGGGACAAAGTTTTGGAGCGCATCGCCGACGCCACCGGAGGACGCGCCTTCTTTCCGTTCCAGATTCGCGATGTGGCCAACGCCTTTGCCGAGATTCAGGACGAGTTGCGCAGCCAGTACGCCATCGCCTACAAGCCCGCCGACTTCAAGACCGACGGGCACTATCGCACCATCGAAATCGTCACCAACGACCGAAAGAATTACAAAGTGCGCTCGCGCCGGGGATGGTACGCGCCGACGCAGTAAAGAACGCCCGCTTCCCCGATCGACTGCTCCTGAGGAATCTACCAACCTCATGCCGGGATATTCAGGAACTCCACTTCCGAAGAAACTGGGAATCAAAGCTGGTTTTCGTGTGTGGTTCGTCGATCTGCCGGCGAAAGTCCGCGCGGAATTGAGCACCGAGCTTCCCGCATGCGAAACCGTGAGCGATGCAAAGACTCCTCTCGATTTCGCCATGGTGTTCACGAAATCCGCAACGCAGCTGAGCAAGGAATTCGAGCGGGTCGCGAAGCGACTGACTCCCGCCGGAATGCTGTGGGCAAGCTGGCCCAAGAAGAGTTCCGGCGTGGCCACGGATTTGGATGACAACGTGGTGCGCGCAATTGGCCTGGCCGCGGGCCTGGTGGACGTGAAGGTATGCGCGGTCACGGATGTGTGGTCGGGACTGAAATTTGTGCGGCGCGTAAAAGATCGCTGAAAAACGTTAGGACGAGCGGGCGACAAGCTTGGCGCGCGCGGAGGAAGCCAGCATGGTACGAGTAGGCTTAATCGGATTTGGTTTGGCGGGGCAGGCATTTCATGCGCCCGTAATTCGTGGCGTTCCGGGCATGGAACTGGCCTGCGTTCTCGAGCGCCATGGCTCGAACGCCCAGAAGAGATATCCCGAAGTTCGGGTGGCCCGCACGCTCGATGAAATGCTCTCTGACAAGACGATCAATTTAGCAGTCGTGGCCACGCCCAACGATTCGCACTACTCCTACGCCAAAGCCTGCCTCGAAGCAGGCCGCCACGTGGTCGTGGACAAACCGTTCACGCCAACCATGGCGGAAGCCGAGCAACTGGTGCGTCTCGCAGCTGAGCACGGCCTTCTGGTCACCGCGTATCAGGACCGGCGCTGGGACGGGGAGTTTCACACCGTGAAGGATCTGGTGAAATCGGGCGCTCTGGGCTCGGTTGTCGAATATGAGGCGCGCTTTGACCGCTTCCGCCCCGAGCCCAAGCCCAACATCTGGAAGGAACAGCCGGATTATCCCGCGGTCGGCGTGCTCTGGGACCTGGGGCCGCACCTGCTCGATCAGGCGCTGGTGTTGTTTGGCACGCCTGAAACGATCTGGGCATCGGCATTCGGCCAGCGCCGCACGGGGCGGGTCGACGACTCCTTCGATGTTCACATGGAGTATCCGCATCTGCGGGCAACTTTGCGGGCGCGGATTCTTGCCTATGCTCCCGGGCCGCACCTGCTGATCCACGGAACCGAAGGATCGTTCATAAAATATGGCATGGATCCACAGGAAGAAATCCTGCGCAGCCCGGCCTGCCCCGACGGCCCGGACTGGGGCCCGGAGTGGGGCGTCGAACCGGAGGAACGCTGGGGAACTCTGAGCCGGGTGGGCGGCGAGACTCGCAAAGTGAAGACCGAACGCGGCGACTATCGCGGCTACTACGCCAACGTGCGCGATGCGATTGAGAAAGGTTCTCCGCTGGATGTGACGCCGGAGCAGGCGCTACGCACTATGCGCGCCCTATTGCTGGCGCACAAGAGCAGCCGCGAAGGCCGCCGCGTCCTGTGGACGGAAGCTCCGGAATGAAACTGAAAATTACTTCTTGGCGGCGACCATGATCCCCAGAACTACGGGCAGATACAGCACCGAGGCATGCAGCAGGCGGCCCGGCAGGCCTTTCGCGCTCGAAGTCGCCAGCTTGCCGGAGTGATAGAGCAGAAAGGCTCCAGCCACGCCCATGCCCGCGCCATACATCCAGCCGGCGCGATCCATCAGAGGCAGCATCGTAGCCAGCACCAGCAGCACGGAAAAGCCCACAATCTCCGCGTGCGTGAAGCGCGAGTCCCGATCGAAGTCGGGCAGCATGTGATAGCCGGCCCGGCTGTAATCCTCGCGATACATCAGCGCGATGGCCAGGAAATGCGGAAACTGCCAGAGAAAGAGAATGGCGAAGAGAAACCAAGCCTGCCGGTTGATGGCCGCCGAAGCTCCCGCCCAACCGATCAGCGTTGGCATGGCGCCCGGAAACGCTCCCAGCAGCGTGCACAGCGGCGTCTTGCGCTTGAGCGGGGTATAAACCAGCAAGTACGAAAGCAGCGTCGAAACCGCCAGCGCCGCCGACAAGGCGTTGACGGCTACCAGCAGATAAAGCCCCCCGCCCACGCTCAGCAGAAGGCCGAAGACCAGAGCCTCGCGGCTCGACAGCCGTCCCGAAGGCAGGGGACGAGAGGCGGTGCGGCGCATCTTGCCGTCCCACACGCGTTCCATCCACTGATTCAGAGTCGCGGTTCCGCTGGCCACCAGCAGCGTGCCCAGCAGCGTGTTGATCAGCCCGGCAATCCGGAACGGTCCACGCGAAGCCAGGTAATAACCCGCCGAGGTCGTCATCAGAATCAGCAGGTTCACCTCGGGCTTGGTCAAGGTGTAATAGTCGCGCAGCTTGGACTTCAGCGTGGGCAGAGAGGCGGCGGTGGTCATCGTATTTATGGCTGACATATCTACCAGTCTCGGCCGGATTCGTTTTGGCCGTTCTCTTCCGTCCGCCTCACCTGAATGCCCCCAACTTGAGTCCGCGATTGTCCCATAAATGCATGAAAAACAAAAGCGTCATCGCGGCCTCAATGATGGCCACCACGAGCATGCGCAAGGACACTTGTAACGCGACATCCTGACAGGCAATCAGGAACTGTACTTCCCAGGGCCAGAATGCGAAATTAGACGACCAGCCCTTCCCCACACCGCCATTCTCGTGCTCTTCGGCGGCACTCATAATAGTTTGCACCTGCCGGTTTCCGCCGGTCAAATGGGTCAGACTTCCCTGTCAGCTTTTCATGACCTTCTGAAACGCCGCCTGGAACTTTTCCATTTCTTCCTGTGTGCCGACGGTGATGCGGACGCAGGTCGGCATGATAGGCCAGACTCGGCCAATCATGACGTTTTCCTTCGCCATGGCGTCTCTGACTTGCTGGCCCGGGCGTTTGGTATCGAGCATGAAATGGTTCGCCTCGGAAGGAATGTAGGCGTAGCCGTTGCGATCGAGCCACTGAAACGTCTGCTGGCGAATCGTGGCATTGATGCGGCGCCGTTCCGCAACTACTGTCGGATCGTTCAAACTGGCCGTGGCCGCGACTACCGCGGTGACGGGCATAAAGTTCTGCCCGCGCGCGACTACTTTTTCGAGCAGCTCGGGGCGCGCAATCACCAGGCCGCAGCGCAGGCCGGCCAATCCGTAAACCTTGGAGAACGTGCGCAGCACGATCACGTCTTTGCCAGCCTTCACCAGATCGAGCGCGGAGGGCGCCGCTTCGGCTAAATGGATATAGGCTTCGTCGACCAAAACGATCGAATCTTTGGGCTGGTTGGTGACGAGATATTCGACGTCGCTATGGGGAGTGAGCGTGCCGGTGGGGTTATTCGGATTGCAGATGTAGAAAACCCCGGCGTCGGAACCGGCCGCCAGCATCGCCTTCACGTCATGGGCGTAGGTTTTGGTGAGCGGAACCTTGACGACGCGCGCGCCCGCAATCCCCGCCATCATCATGCCCGTCTCGAAACACGGATCGGCCGTGACGTAACTCTTTTGCGGCGAAGTGAACGCCAGCACGCTTAACATGAGCGGCGGCGTGGAACCGGCCGTGCAGTAAACCCAGTCCGGATTCAGGCCTTCCTGCTTCGCGAACGTGCTGACCAGGTCGTCGGTCAGATTGTCGGAGTAGCGGCCACCCTGCGGGATGATGGCAGCGACGGCGTCGCGCGCAGCCTGGCAGGGACCGAGCGGATTCTCGTTGGCATCGATCAGAACCGCATCCTTGGCGTGCGGCAGCCGACGCCGGGCAGCGGCCGCCAGCATGGGCTCGGTCATCCCTCGAAGCACAGCCGCCGCGGACGCAGCCGCCGACAGGTGCAGAAATGAACGCCGGGAGAAATGGGGCATGGGGAACCTCCGCAGGGGAGTGTATCAGTGTTTGTGCTTATGTGGAGCGGGCACTCTTGCCGGCTGCCGTTGACTTTGATCTTGATTTCAGGAAGCTCCGGAACCCAGAGTCCAGGAAAAACAAAATCAAAAACAACTTCAAAAGCAGCGGGCAGGAGTGCCCGCTCCACAGGAGCTAATCTTCCTTCCGTCCGGCGTAATACCCGGCCCGGGCCTGAATCTTATAGCCCTGTTTGTTCTTGATCTCGATCTTGCGGTAGGTTCCATCGAGCTTCGTATTGGTCGAGACAAATCCGATGTTGTACTGGCTGCGCAGTTCGGCCGCGATCTGGTCGAAGGCGTCGCGAAGCTTGTCGAACTTGTTGCCCACGTTGATCACGCGGCCTCCGGTCGCTTCGGTCAGTTTGCGCATGTCGTATTCGCCGGAGTAGCCCATCCCGCCATAGAAGCCGCGATCGGCGCAAAGCAGCACGTAGACGATCGCGTCCGCCTTCTGCGCGGCCTCAATCGCATCTTTGATTTTCAGCTTGCTGCCTTCGTCCTCTCCGTCGGTCAGAAGAATCATCGCCTTGCGCCCTACTTCTTTGGCCAGCATGTCGTGCGCGGAGAGATAAACCGCATCGAACAGCACCGTGCCCGCCTGCTGCGCGGTGGGCACCGGCCCGCCCCCGGCGCCGGGGATGGGGCCAGTTGAAAAGCCGGTGTTGATCTTCACTGAATTCAGCGCTTTCTGCAGGCGGTGCACGTCACGGGTGAAGTCCTGCACCAGACTGGCATCGACGTTGAAGTCGATGACGAAGGCCTCATCTTTATCGGTCAAGATCTGTTTCAGAAACGCGCCGCCGACCTCTTTCTCCATGTCGAGGACGCGCAATTGACTGCCGCTGGAGTCGATCAGGATTCCGAGGGTGAGGGGCAGGTTCGTCTCGGCGGTGAAATACTTCAGCGTCTGCTGCTTGCCGTCTTCGAAGACTTCAAAATCATCTTTCGTTTGGTTGGGGATGAGCGCGCCGTGCTTGTCCTTGACGTTGAAGAAAAGCGATACGACGCTGACGTTCACCTTTAAAGTTTCCGTGGGCTGCTGGGAATCGTCGGGGCTCTGGTCTTGAGGCTTCTGATCTCCAGGCTTCTGGCCCGGCGAAGCGGACGACTGGGTCGGCGCTGGACTGGTCTGCTGCGCGAGGGCGAAGGGCGCTGCCACGCTCATGGCAGCCAGGGCCAGCAGGGCAAGGATTCGGCGCTGAAAAACAGGAAACTTAGGCATTCGGGACTCTCTCAGGATTCTTTGCTAGTGGTAGTGTTAGTCTAATCCTGTGGCGTTAGATGCACCAAATGAGGCGGATCGGGCATCTTACTAACGGAAAGTGGTCTTTCCGCAGGATGAGGAAGACGAGGAAAGCGATGGCGCCGGTGAAAACATATAACACATGGCGGAGGCCGTTAGGGAACGCGCTGATGGCTCTGGGGATCGCGTTGGCTTCGGTAGTGCCAGCGCTGCAAGCGCAGTCTGGCGGTAGCCAGACGCAGCCGCCGCCCGCCAACTCCCAACCGGCGCAGGATATCCCTGACGCTCCCTCGACCGTCCAACCGCCTCCCAAGACGACCTTACCCGCGCCGCCGCCGGGCGAGCGCAAGAACGAGCCGATTCCGTTTCCCGGCGATACTCCGCAGCAAGCAGACCAGAATAAGCAAGATCAGGACAAGACTGCTCCGCCGCCCACGCCTTCAGTTGGGACGAATCCGGCGGGCAGGCCCCCCAGAAATCAGATTAATCCCGCGGAAGGTCTGTATACGATCACGAGCACGGTCAACTTCGTACAGATTCCCGTGATGGTGAAAACCCCCGACGGGCGCCGCGTGGATGGCCTGCTTCCCAAGGATTTCACCGTGATGGAAAACGGCAAGAAGCAGACTCTGACTTACTTCACCAGCGATCCCTTTGAGCTCTCGGTGGCGATTGTGCTCGACACTGGCATGGCCGACGTCGCCTTGCAGAAGATAAACGAGACCTACTCCGCCCTGGCCGGCGCCTTCAGCCCCTACGACGAAGTCGCGCTCTACACCTATAGCAGCACGGTTAGCCAGGTCACCGATTTCATCACCCGGCCTGAGAAATTGACGGCCGCGCTGCAGGAAATGAAAGAGGTTCGCGGCAGCTCGAATGGTCCGCCAGTGCTGGGCGGGCCGCTAGGGCCGGGGGGACCAACGGTGAACGGAGCGCCCGCCGGCGGACCGATCATCGCGCCAGTTTATACACCGTCCCGCGAATCCCACGTTTTGAACGATGCCATCCTGCGCGCCGCGCTGGACCTGAGCAAGCGCCCGCGCGAACGCCGGAAGGTAATCTTCGTCATCAGTGATGGCCGGGAGATGGGCAGCCAGGCCAGCTACAAAGGCGTGCTGCACCTGCTTCAGACCCGCAATATCCAGGTGAGGGCGGTGGTTGTCGACACCGGAGCCTTGCCCGGTTTCAAGCAGCTCGAAAGATTCCACTTGCCCGACCAGGGCCGCGGCAATGTGCTCACGAAATACGTGAAAGCGACCTGCGGCGCCGAACCCCTTGCCGAACTCTCTCGCAACGCGATCGAAGACGCGTATGCGGACATCACCTCCGAGGCCCGAAACCAATACACCCTGGGATATAACGCCCAGGCCACAACCGGCAACTCGGCCTACCGCAGCATCGAAGTGCTGGTGGACAAAAAAGGCCTGAAAGTTGCCGCCAAGGACGGTTATTTCGCGGTTCCGACGGCCCGTTAGCGCCCTTGAGACCATCAGAAACCCGCGAGGTAGCACCTTCCGGCAGGCGGGGGTCACGTCAGTAACCTGCGTCGGGCACCTTCCGTATGATATAAAGACCGCGAGCCTCCATAAGGACAAAAGTGTGCGCGGCCGCCCGCAAGGGTTTGCCCGCATTTGAGGAAAGCCTTGAGTTTCATCAACTTCGCAGCTCGTGAGATCAATTGCAAGATCGTGTACTACGGCGCCGGACTGGGCGGCAAGACCACGAACTTGCAGGTGATCTACCAGAAAACTGCGGACCAGCAGAAGGGCAAGATGATCTCGCTGGCCACCGAAACCGAGCGTACTCTGTTCTTCGATTTTCTGCCCCTGGATCTGGGCTCGGTGCGTGGCTTCAAGACTCGCATTCACCTCTACACCGTGCCCGGCCAGGTTTTTTACGACGCCAGCCGCAAGCTGATTCTGCGCGGCGTGGACGGCATCGTCTTCGTCGCCGACTCGCAGGAGCAGCGCATGGACGCCAACGTCGAAGCGCTCGACAACCTGATGTCGAACCTGAAAGAGCACGGCTACGACTTCAATAAGATTCCTTATGTGCTGCAGTTGAACAAGCGCGATCTGCCCAACATTCTTCCCGTCGATCTGCTGGCCACCGAACTGCGCAAGAAAAACGAAGCCATCGTCGAAGCCGTCGCCTTCCAGGGCGTCGGCGTCTTCGAAACCCTGAAGGAAATCGCCAAGCAGGTGCTGACGGAGTTGAAGGCGGGCGGGTAGGGGAATCCGTCGCGGACGGGCAGGGACACACGTCTTCTCTTTAGGTCTGGGCCATTCTGAGTGCAATCGCCTGGTTACAGAAATCGCTAACGCTATGTTCTCTTTTGGTCCAAAATAGCAGCGTTATGCCCTTATGGTTCGACCTATCGTTTCTGGCCCTGTTCGGTATTGCGTTGTTGGTGGCCGCCACATGGCCGGGACCTTGGCGATTTGCGCGGTTTTCCGACAGTTCCACTTGGGCAATGATGCCAGCGACGGTAGAGGAAGTAACCGTCCAAGCACGACATAGTCGCTCCTCGACGACGTACCGCGCCGAAATTGTCTACTCGTACCAAGTCGGCGGCGAGTATTACAGCGGCCGATACACAACGGATTCGTTTTCGGAGGAGGACGCTAACGCCGTTGCTAATAAGTACCCCAAGGGCTCCACGATGCAGGTTCATGTGAATCCAGCAAAACCGGAGGTGTCTGACTTGACTCCCTGAAGCTAGCTTGGCGACAAATCCCTCGTTGACCCCGGTCTGAGTTACCGATGTCGCGCAATCTTCGAGTCTGTGCTGGCTGCCTTGGCAACCCAAGACGCGGGGATTGCAGCGAGAGCGACGCACAACCCTCCTGCCGCAATCAGTCCCCACGAAAACATGGGCTGACCAGTCCAGTGAGTCACAACCTGAACACCTCTGAGTAGCAACGTACTCCCAACTATCGCTAATGCCAGCCCCCCGCCAACCAGTTTTAGGCGTCCATACGAACGGACTATGGGCGATACCTGATGTTGTTTCATGGCCATTCATCATAAGCCAATGGTTAGTGTTGGGAGATGGTTGGCGAAACATCGCCATATCGCTCATTGACCAAACCGCCCCGCCAACCCTTCCGAATCGTTCAATCGGGGCGAAAACCCGCCGAAGCTTCGTGCGAACCTGAACACCATCCCTCAGGTCTGATCTACAATGGCTGTCCGCTAATTCCGCTCTAATCCGGAGACTTCATGCGCACGTTGCGAGATTCCTTCTGCGCTCTGCTCGTTTTACTGACTGCAGCCGCGCCTTTCGCACTGTCACAAACTTCGTCTCTGCACGGCATCGACCCCTCCGATCTCGACCGCAAAGCCGAACCATGTGATGACTTTTTCCAATTCTCCAACGGCACGTGGCGGGCCAACAATCCAATTCCGGCTTCGATGGACCGCTGGAGCAAACGCTGGCAGGCCGGCGAAGTCGCGAAAGACAAACTGCGCGATATTGTCGAAGCCGCTTCTGCCGACAAGAACGCGTCCCCGGGGAGCACCGAGCAGATCATCGGCGACTACTACGGCGCCTGCATGGATGAATCCCGCGTAAACGCCCGCGGCATGGATCCAGTCAAAAAATGGTTCGCCAAAATTGACGCCGCCGGCGACAGCGCTGCGCTGCAGCAGGTCATGGCCGACATGCACGACATTCTGGTACCGGTTCCGTTCGATTTCGGCGGCCGTCAGGATCCGCATAAGCCCTCGTGGGTGCTGGCCGATCTGGGCGCTGGCGGGCTGGGATTGCCCGATCGCGATTACTACCTGAAGCCCGAAGCGCGCTTTAAGGGCGCCCGCGAGAAATATGTGGAGCACGTCACCGCCATGTTCAAGCTGGCCGGCTGGGATCAGAAATCAGCCGCAGGCGCCGCCCAAACCATCATGGCGACAGAGACTAAGTTGGCCGAAGCGTCGCTCGATAACGTCGCGCTGCGCGATCCGGCGGCGACGGATCACAACACTACTTTCGCGCAGCTCCAGGTTCTGGCTCCGCACGTGGACTGGATTGCCTACTTCAAGCACGAACAGATCCCCACGGACGTCGATCTGAACGTTGACCAACCCAGGTTCATGCAGGAAGTCGATCGCCAGATGCAGCAAGCCCCCCTCGCCGACTGGAAAGTGTATTTGAAGTGGCACCTGCTGAATTCTGTCGCTAGCTCTCTTTCGGCGCCCTTCGTGGAGGAGGACTTCGCCTTCAACGGAAAATATCTCAGCGGCACGACCGAGCTGAAGCCCCGCTGGAAACGCTGCGTCGAGTCCACCGACCGGTTATTCGGAGAAGCGCTGGGCAAGAAATATGCGGAGAAATATTTTCCGCCGGAAGCGAAGGCCCGCATGCAGGAGATGGTGCGCAATCTGCTCGCGGCCATGCGTGACGACATCCTCAGCCGCCCCTGGATGAGCGACGACACCAAGGAAAAGGCGATGGCCAAGATCGCCACCTTCAATCCCAAGATCGGATACCCCGACAAGTGGAAAGACTACAGCCATGTCGAGATTCGCCGCGACGCGTTCTTTGAAGACATGATCGCGGGACGAAAGTTCGTCGAGCAGGACAACCGCGCCACCATCGGCAAAACCGTCGACCGCGGCCGCTGGGGCATGACGCCGCCCACTTCCAACGCCTACTACAATCCGCTGTTGAATGAAATCGTGTTCCCGGCGGGAATCCTGCAGCCGCCCGCCTTCGACATGAACGCGGTGGATGCCGTGAACTACGGCGCCATCGGTGTGGTCATCGGTCACGAAATCTCGCACGGCTTTGACGATGAAGGCGCGCAGTATGACTACCTCGGGCGCTTGCGCAACTGGTGGACCGACGCCGACCTGAAAGATTTCCAGGCCCGCGCCGCTTGCGTAGTCGACCAGTTCGATCACTACTACATCGAGAAGGACATTCACCACACCGGCAAACTGGTGCTCGGCGAGAGCATTGGCGACCTGGCGGGAGCCCGGATCGCCTACCTCGCTTATCACAAATCGCTCGAAGGCAAGCCCCGTCCGGCGGACCTCGACGGATTCACTCCCGAACAGCAGTTCTTCATCGCCTGGGGACAGTTCCGCGGTGACGAAACCCGCCCCGAGACCCAGCGCCTGATGGTACAGGGCGACCCTCATCCTGTCGCCAAATACCGCGTGATCGGCCCGCTATCGAACCTGCCGGAATTCCAGAAGGCATGGAGTTGCAAAGCCGATGCCCCGATGGTCCGCCCCGAGAGTAAGCGTTGCGACGTTTGGTGATCCGATGAAAGAAGTAGCCGTTCCCGCTTTCTTCCCGCATTACTAACGTAAGTGCGCACTGCCGTTTCCTGCTGCCCCAGCGCTATTCGATTCGCTAGCCTGATCGACAGGGAGGCGTGTGCCAGCCTGCCCGCGGACTCCACCGGTGCCCCTTGCTGCGTTCATAATTTATTTCCTCCGTCGCTCGTCGGACCCGAGCGCATTCTTGCTGTGGTGTGTGTTGGGCTTCTGCGCCGGCATCGGCCTCTTCGTTTACGGATTTCGCCTGTTGCAGCGCCGCCGCCTGATTCTCGACACTCCGTTCTCGAAGATTCGCAGCGCTTCCATGGGCATGGTCGAAGTCAGCGGACAAGCCGTCGGCCCTTACACCATGGTCGCCCCCATCACCGCGCGGCCCTGTTTCTACTACCGCACCCTGGTCTGGGAATGGAAACAGAGCGGCAAGAATAAGCAGTGGGTCAAGGTCGCCAGCGAAGCCATGCACGTGCCTTTCTTCGTCGACGACAATACCGGACGTCTGCTGGTCGACCCGCGCGGCGCCGATCTCGACCTCCATTGCGATTTCGAACAGGAATTCTGCGATTCCTTCTTCACCACAAAGCAGCCTGCGCCCGCCAACGTGCACAGTTTTCTGGCGCGCCACGGCATTGTGACCAGCAACAAAATCAAGGTGGAAGAGCGCTGCATCAAGCCCAAGAACTCGCTGTTTATTCTGGGCACGCTTGGCGACAATCCGGGTCTCGAAGTGGGCCCGCAGCCTATTCAGGACGGGGATGCAATCCACTCGATCTCATCCGGCGGATTCTCCCTGTCGTTGAATTCACTTTCGTTTTCGAAGGGCGACAGCGACGCGGGATTCCACCTAGGTTCCAACGCCGCCCGGCCCGCCATACCCTCCGGCAATCGCCTCGAGGTAATTCGGCTTTCGCCAGAATCCGGACCTGTCAAAACTTCGGACATGACGCAGCAGCAGAAGGTCAGCGCCGCATTGCTGAAGGCAGGAATTGCGAGTCCCGTGGCCTGGGAGGCTGCGGGAGTCCAGTCGACTGGCGGCGTGCAGGTGCTCAGCGACCCGGACACGGCCTCGACGGGGAATGCCGCTTCAGCACCGGCGAACGCGTTCGATCCGCACCCGCCCGTGGTGCTGATGAGGGGGACCAACAACAGAACTTTCCTGATTTCGTGGCGCAGCCAGCAGGAAGTCGCCCGCTCGTTGGGCTGGAAATGCGCGCTCATGATCTGGGGAGGCCCCGTGCTCGCGCTGCTCAGCCTTTATGTCTTTCTGAGCATTCAGAATCTGTTATGACCTAGATCTTTTCTGACCCCGGCCCTGGGCATCACTCTGCTAAACCCTGCCGTCGGTCGCTCCTGGCAGCCCACAGCTTGCCCCTCTAGTACAATCAACCCGTGAGCGACGCTGTCCGCATCGGAATCCTGGGCGACTTCAACGCCGATTTCCGCTCGCACCACGCCACCAACGACGCGCTGCAGCATGCCGCCCGGAAGCTCAATCTGGAAGTTGAATCCGAATGGCTGCCCACGCCGTCGCTGACCGACCCCGCGGCAGAGAAGAAGCTGGAGAGTTTTGACGGCCTGTGGGCCTCGCCGGCAGTCCCTACAAGAGTTTCGATGGCATGCTGAAGGGCATCGAGTTCGCGCGCCGCCGCGATTGGCCCTTCCTCGGCACCTGTGGCGGATTCCAGTACGCCTTTATTGAATTTCTGCGCAATGTGCTGAACATCAAAGACGCCGACAGCGCCGAAAATAATTCGAACTCCAAGAACATCGTGATTTATCCCGTGGCCTGCGCCGTGCCCAATCGCAAAGGCGACGCCCCCAAGCTATCGGGCGCAGTTCCGGAGATCCGCCTGCGTCCCGGCTCTTACTTGCAGTCGTTCTATGGCAAGGACCAGGAGACGGCGACCGAGGAATTCTTCTGCAATTTTGAAATCAATCCCGAATTCGAGTGGGCCGCCATGGAAGCCGGATTCCCCGTGGTGGCGCGCGGCGCGCAGGGCGAGATTCGCGCCATCGAATCGCCCACTCACCGGTTCTTTCTGGCCACCCTCTTCCAGCCGCAGCTTTTCCTCCAGCGAGAAGAAACCACACCCCATCGTTCTGGCTTTCGTGCAGGCCGCTGCCAACTGGGGCAAGAAGAAACTCGACGATAGCGTGCTGGAGTAAGGCGGGCGGTCAAACAGACGTCAGGTTACGAAAGTCCAATCACCCTCTCCATTACAGCCCTCTCACCATGCGCATCTGGAGCCCCCGCCCGTCCCTCGCTAGACTCATGCGAATCCCCGGCTCGCATCGAGTCGTCAGGAGCAACGCGCGCCTATGCACATGCAACTGGCCAACCCGTTCGCCATCTCATTCTCCACGCTGATCAGCTACATCCCAGTCGTCGCCACGGTCGTGACCACTTTGTTCAGCGTGATTCTGGCTCGTGCCACGCTGCGTTACGTGGAGGCCACCGACAAAGGACTGGCCCTGGCTCGCGAAGAGTTCGAGCGCGAATGGTCACCCGACCTGCACATCAAGATGGAACGAATTTCCGGCACCGAGGCCAGAGTCATCGTCACCAACCTGGCGAAGACGTCGGTGCTGCTGCAGCTGCTGCAGTTGCGCAAGATTTCCCATGCCATGCCCTTCGAGCGCTGCCGCTTGAACGATCCTCTGGTGGGGGGAATGACCTGGACGCAGGAAATGGGACGCCGCATTCTAGCCTGCACGGGAAGCGACTTCGAAGGCCCAATCGCGGCCTCGATGACGTTCTATGCCGCAGGGCGCATGTTCCGCACCGACTGGTTCCGCTCGCAGGTTCAAGTGCGCGACGGCCGCATCGTCAGCCTCGAACCCAGCAACATGCCCACCCGCCGCGTGCGCGCCGTCGAGCGCAAAGGCTCGTCCGAACGCCGCCGGGAGTTCGTGCAGGACGTAACCGCCGGCGTCGCCCCGGAGAAAGACAAAATCAAGCCCGACGAAAGTTACTTCGTCACCGGCGCCGGTGCGTGATCGGCGTGTAAACCTTTTCCTTAATCGGCATTCGCCAGGCATGAATGAACTTTCGCGGTGCTCGGATTCATCGCCCGCCTGCTATTCTGCTGCTAATCTCCTCAAGAACTTGAGATCACAAATTGTGATCTCAAGTTTGAAAACGAGCTGCGCATATGGCAAAAACGGCGATTGTAGTGACAAGAAAAGTGGATTCGAAAATCTTCGCCCTCCGTGGTCAGAGAGTCATTCTCGATGCCGACCTCGCGGAACTCTACGGCGTACAGGTCCGGCACCTGAATCAGCAGGTCAAGCGGAATGCAAAACGATTTCCTCTTGCCTTTCGCTTTCAGCTCTCACCGCACGAATTGAAAATCTTGAGATCACAAAATGTGATCTCAAGTGAAGGCCACGGCGGCGCGCGCTATCGTCCTTACGCCTTCACCGAACACGGCGCCATCATGGCGGCCACTGTGCTGAACTCCGAACGTGCGATTGAAATGAGCGTGCTTGTGGTTCTTGCTTTTGTGCGCATGCGCCGCGCCATCGCCGGAAACCGCCAAATCCTGACCAAGTTGGCGGAACTGGAACACCGGCTGGAGGCTCATGACACCGATATCCAGGACTTGATGGAAGCCATCCGCGAACTCATGAGTCCGGCCGAGCCAACCCGCAGCCGCATTGGCTTCGAAGCGCCGTCCGATCCAGGCGGCAAGGCACTCAAAGGGCGCCCCGTTCAAAGCCGGAAGAAAGTGTAAAACTGACTTCCTCAAGAAGCTTTCGGTAACCTTACCGAAGATTAAAAATTCCATCGAATGCACTCAAGGTCTCAGGCACCCAGCCGATCCTAGTCTCTATAGGAGACCAAAAAATGATCAATCCAATCAGCAGCGTTCATCCGGTCGACGTCCACCCGGTCGCGCAGCCAGCTGCCCAACCCAGGCCTAATCCACGCGCCGAGACTCCGCCCGTGCCCAAATCAGGTGCGCTCTCGCACGACCAGGTCACGCTCAGGAGCGCCGGGCAGACCGATAACGACGGCAAATAGCCCCGCTGTAGCTGGCGTGGCCAGTTCTGTCAAGACTTAACCGCAAAAGGGCGAAAGAAGCTCGCTTATCGTGGGCGTCAATCGCGGGGCATCAATCGTACTCGCCCATCGTGGTCGAGTCGCTTAGCCCTGCTTCACGAAGCGCAGCGACGCGGAATTCATGCAGTAGCGAAGGTGCGTGGGCTCGGGCCCATCGTCGAAGACATGGCCGAGATGGGCGTCGCACTCGGTGCAGGCGACGGCAGTGCGGACCATGCCTAAGCTCGTGTCGCGGATCTCGGTCACGTTCTCGGCGGCGATCGGGGCCCAGAAGCTGGGCCATCCCGTGCCCGATTCGAACTTTGTCGCGGAATCGAAGAGCGCGTTATCGCAGCAGATGCAGCGGTAGATGCCCTTGTCGTGCAGGTTCCAGTATTTTCCCGAGAAAGCGATTTCGGTATCGGCGTGGCGCGTGATGTCGAACGCGTTGCCCGAAAGCTGCTTGCGCCACTCGTCTTCGGTCTTGACTACCTTCGCCATACGAACCTGTTTCAGGCGCTGGCCGGCGTCGGAAAATAAAACAACCGTCACTTCCTTGGGCTCAGTTGCCGCGGCGGAAGCGGCTTCCAGGACTGCGGGCTTTTTCCATTGCCAGAGGGCCAGGCCTCCAATGGCGGCCGCCGCGCTCGTCAGGAATGCCCGGCGGCGCAGGTTCGTACCTTGTTCATGCTCTTCACGATTGCGATCGGAATCGAACATTTTCGTCTCCTATGCGACTACTTTCCGGTGTAAAGGTCGGGAAACTCCTGGCGCAGGTGCTCGACCTTGGGGGCATCGTTGTACAGGATGTAGGGCTCATTGGGATGCAAGGTGGCGTAGTTCTGGTGATAGGCCTCCGCCGGGTAGAAAGCCTGCAGCGGCACAACCTTGGTCACGATCGGGCGCGGAAATACTCCGGCCTTATCGAGCTGGTCGATGTAGGCCTCAGCGATGCGTTTCTGTTCGTCGCTCGCGTAGAAAATCGAAGAACGATATTGCGTGCCTTGGTCGGGGCCCTGGCGATTGAGCTGCGTGGGATCGTGCGCTACCGAGAAAAAGACGCGCAGCAGTTCCCCATAAGTAATCTGCGAGGGATCGTAGACAATCTGCACCGACTCGGCGTGCCCGGTTTCACCGGTGCTGACCGTTTCATATTCGGCGGTCTTGGCCGAGCCTCCAGAGTAGCCGGAGGTCGCGCTGATCACGCCCTTCACGTGCTGGAAGACGGCCTGGATTCCCCAGAAACATCCGCCGGAAATGACGGCAGTCTGCTGGCCCGGCGTAGCGGCGCGGGAAGCGTCCGCGATGGGCGCGGGCACGGCGACGGATGACTTTGGGCTGGCTTTGGCACTGCAGGCCGTTCCGCCGAGCAGCGCGGCAAAAAGAATCAGAGCCAGGCGAATGGAAGTTTGCATTTCTGTTTCCCCCTGTGAAGTACGAAGCTTGCGGGCTGGCAGATTGGAGTGGCAGGCGGGATAAAAGTTTCATGGTCAGCCGGGCGGAAGTGGCCGACGAGGATAGGGCGGCTTGCGAGACGTAGCAAGCTACGTTCTTTACGAATGCAATTTCTTACTTGCTTTTTCGCCTTATGTTCGCCAATAATGGCGGCATGGCTATCACGCGCAGACAGCGGGAAGTGTATGACTTCATTTCGCGATTCGTGGCGGAGCATGGATACTCTCCGTCGTTTGAGGAGATTGGTAAGGGGCTGGAACTGACTTCTCTGGCCACGGTGCACAAGCACGTCACCAATCTGGAGAAGAAGGGACTGCTGACGCGTGACTACAACCGCAGCCGCTCGATTGACCTGCTACCTCCCAAAGGACGCCTGAAGCAGGCCATGAGCGTGAACACCGGACTGGTGCTGCCTCTGCTGGGACGCATCGCGGCCGGGCAGCCGATCGAAGCCGTACAGAATAACGAGACCATTTCGCTGGCGGATTTTGTGCGCTCGAAAGAAGTGTTTGTGCTCGAAGTGCGCGGCGATTCGATGCAGGATGAGGCCATTCTCAGCGGCGATTACGTGCTGGTCGAAAAGGCCCGCACCGCGCACAACGGCGACATCGTGGTCGCTCTCGTCGATCAGAGCGACGCCACGCTGAAACGCTTTTACCGCGAGGGCGACAACATCCGCCTGCAGCCTTCGAATGTAACCATGAAGCCGATCATCGTGCCGGCGGCGTCGGTGGATGTGCAGGGGCGGGTGATTGGGGTGTTGAGGAAGTACTGAAACACAGCTTCTAGCCACTAGCTTCTGGCCAATCCAAAGCTTCGCATTTCCCGCCTAAACTGAAAACGCACGCTCCTTGAGAGAGGAGCATGCGTTATGAGTCCTCAGCTAGCGGCTAGAAGCTAGCAGCGTTTACCCGAGGTGCTTGTTCAGGGCCTGGGCGATAGCGTCCTTCGGTTTGTAGCCAACGATTTGTTCGACGACCTGGCCGCCCTTGAATACCAGCAGCGTTGGGATGCCGGTGACTTTGTAGCGCATCGGAGTTGCGCTGTTGGAGTCGACGTCCATCTTGCCGATTTTGATCTTGCCCTGATACTCGGTGGCCAGTTCTTCGACAATGGGAGCGATAGCGCGGCAGGGACCGCACCACGTTGCCCAGAAGTCCACGAGGACCGGCTTGTCCGATTTCAAAACATCCTGGTCGAAGTTTGCATCGGTGACTTCGACGATTCCGTTACCTGCCATTTTCCTTCTCCTGACTGTAAACTTCGCAAAATCGGCGACGCTCTGTGGGTGCGCCGCCGGCGAGTCTGGTATGAGTGCTCCCGTACAGGGACACAACCCTTTATCTTAACACTGCCATTGGATGCTGGAGGGGGTGGGAAAGTCGCAAGATCGGGGCAGCCAGTCCCCGGCAAGGCTTTGTCTAGAAAATCAGCCTGACGGCTGCCTGCGCCAGCCGGGGCGAGCCCGCGCCGACGACCTGGCCGAAGTTTGAGCTGTTCATATTCCCGTTCACCGCGGCCGGCCCGAAAAATTGCGCATGATTGAAAACGTTGAATGCCTCCAGGCGGAATTGCAGCGACTTGGACTCGCTGAGCGGGACCGCTTTCATCAGCGCCATATCGTAGTTGTCGAGCCCCGGACCGCAAAAAAAGCGGCGCTGGGCATTGCCTGGCGTACCCAGGGGCTGCGGGCTGAAAAGCGCAGTGTTGAAATAGGGCTTTCCGTTGCGCGGATTGGAGTTCAGCTCCACCGGACCGGGCGCGTATTGCGGCTCATCCACGCCGTAGTTATTGACGCCGTTGGGCTCTGCTCCCAGCAACGAGTTGTCGCCGTAGTTGAGCAGCGTGACCGGGAAGCCGGTGCTGAAATGGGTGATGCCGGAAATCGTCCAGCCCTTGGTCCAGCGGGACGCGCCCAACACCCGATCGAAGGGAAGCTCGTAGGCATAACTCACCACGAAGTTGTGCTTGACGTCGAATGCCGACAAAGCACGGCTGAGGGCGGGGTCGATAGGATTGACCTCCTCGCCCACGTTCGACGACTGGTCGATGGCTTTGCTGAAGGTATAGCTGGCAAACAATTGCAAGCGCTTACCGGTATGGCGAAGGCTGAGTTCGAGGGCGTTGTAGTTGGAATTGCCAATCGTGCTTTGACTGGTATCGCTGCCAAAATTCGGACCCAAAGGTCCGCGCGTTCCGCTCGCCGTCTCATTGAAAGGTCCGCAGCCAGGTGTGCTCAGGCAAAGCGCGGGATTGCCGGGGTTCGACTCCACCAGCACCAGAAGGCGATGCGACTGATTGCCTACGTAGCCGGCACTCAACACTGTGTTCTCTCCCAACTGGCGCTCGATCGAGAACATGTACTGCTCGGTATAAGGAATCCGGTTGCTGACGGGATACGCCGGAATGCCGCTGATGGGCACGTACTGCGACCAGTCAACATTGGCGTCAGGATGGCTGCTGGAGGAGTTCAACGGCGCCAGCGTGACGGGAAAATACTGGCCCAGATTCTGTCCCGTGGAGGCGGTGACGAAGGGATTAGAAAACAGCGGCGGCGCGGGGCTGCTGTAAGTGGTTCCGTAAGGAGCGTTGGCCGCGAGCACTCCCAAAGTGAGGGCTTCGATGGACGTGTAATACATTCCGAAGCCGGCGCGCAGACTGGTTTTTCCCGAACCGAGGATTTTGTCGAGAAATAATCTTTTGCCGAGAAAACTATCAGCCGAAACGTTCGGCGAGAAGGCTAAGCCGATACGGGGCGCGAATTCGTCTCCAGGCGGCGCCAGCGTGCGCCGTACTCCCGGATCAGTGGGATACAAAATTCCCGCAGGCGCACCGGGAAAAATTACCGACTGCCTGCCCGGCTCGGTCGTGGAAATCTGATTGTATTTTTCATACCAGGGCTCGATGCGATCCCAGCGCAAACCATAGTTGAGTGTAAGGTCGGACCTTACATGCCAGCTGTCCTGGGCAAAGATGCCGGCGTACTTGTTCCGGCCATAGAAAGGATTCAGCTGGCTCTGGTTGAACTGGCTGGGAATTCCGAGCAGAAAGTCGGCAAAATCAGAGCCCGTCTCGCTTCCGGTAAACAGGAAGCTGCCGTTGAACTGGGCAATCGCATTCACGTTGATCTGGTCGTAATGAACTTCACCGCCGGCTTTGAGGGTATGCCGCCCGATGACCTTCGAGAAATTGTCGAGCACCTGAAATGTGTTGTTGGCCTGCTTCAGTTCGTTGGTGTTCGTGCCAGTTGAGAAATTGTTGAAGACCAGACTTTCCACGCCCTCGTTCTGCGGCGCGAGCGCCACGATTGTGGTCATACCGGATTGCGTGACGAAACCTTGCGACGCCAGGCTGACACCCAATCCGCCTTGCGGTTTGCCGAGATCGTTGAAGGCGCGCAGGTAACTGAAGTGGACCTCGTTGACCGCGGTCGTGCTCAGCGTCTTGGTATCTCCCAGGCTGAATAGTTGCGCCCGCCCCCGGTACAGCGCATTGAAGCCGGGCACGCTGGCCCCGCCCTGCGCGACCGGATAGGGATTATTCAGCGAGTAATCGTCGAGAAAATAGTAGCCGGAAATCAGGCCCCACCCCGTGTTGGCGTCGAGGCGCTGGGCGCCTTTGTCGTCGCGCAGAGCCTGGTTGTAGGCCGAAGTGGCAAACTGATCGTCGGAAACATTGGGCGCTGGAATGTAGTGCAACAGATCTTGCGCGGGCAGAGACCACGCGCCGCTGGGAATCGCAGCATTGGGGAAAACACATTGTGCCGAACTCGTGCACGATGTCGAATAGATTTCGCTGAAGTCCGGCTTCATCTCGCCGGCCGAAAAGTAATAGGGCTCTGAGGGCGTTACCATATAGCCGAAATTCTGGGAGAGCGTGCCCGCCCAGGCAGGGCCGGTTACGGTCGTCGGAACCGTAGCCGTTTCGCCGTTCATGGTTCGAGTCGTCACCAAGGAGGCCGCCAGGTCGGACAGGTTGCCGGCGCGATCCTCTACGGAAGGTACGGAGCTGCGGCTCGTATCCACGCCCTGCCGCTGGCGCGTGCCCTGATAATCGGAGAAGAAAAATATCTTGTTGCGCTGGATGGGGCCGCCGGCGGTCCCGCCCAACTGGTTTTGAATAAACGTGCCGCGCGCCGGGGAGAAATAATTGCGCGCATCCAAGTCGGTGTTGCGCAGGAACTCAAAAAGGTCGCCGTGAAATGTGTTACTGCCCGACTTGGTAATCACGTTGATCTGTCCGCCGCTGAATTCGCCGTACTCCGCGTCAAAGTTGCTGGTGAGAATGCGAAACTCGGCGATGGAGTCGAGGTTGGGAATGATCGCGGTCCCCATGTTCACATCTTCTTCCGAGTCGCTGCCATTCACGATGAAGGCGTTGGCGAATTCCCTCTGGCCATGGATGGAAATCGTGCCGGGATTCAGATCGCCGGAAGGCGAGAGTGCGCTGGCGCCCACATCCTGCACCGTATCGGAAGTGATGGAGGTCGCAGGAACAACCCCGGGCTGAAGCGAGAGCAGGTCGGTATAGCTGCGGCCGTTCAGAGGCACGGCAGTCATCTGCTCGCCGTTAATCACCTCGCCGATCTGGCTGCTGTAGGTTTCCAGATGAGTCGCGCTATCGCTCACCGTGACCGCATCGTTTCGCTCGCCGACCTGCAGCACGATGTCCAGCACGAGCGCACTGTTGGTATCGAGCACGATTCTGGTGCGGCGGTAGAACTGGAATCCGGGGTGGTTCACTTCGAGAACATAGCCGCCGACCGGAAGTACGGGGAAATTGTACGTTCCTCGAGCGTCGGAGGCGGTGGATTGCTGGACGCCTGTGTTGCTGTTGACCAATACTACGGAAGCATTGGCAATTGCGGCCCCCGAAGGGTCCTTGACCGTGCCCGAGATGCTCCCACCCACTCCTGCGAAGGCTGCCCCCAGGAGACAGAAGAGCAAAGACAGACATATCGCCGCTTTGGCGAAGGCAGGCGCGACTTTGGCGTATGTAGAACGTGCGGCGGGGGGAGCTTTCAGTTGCGAACGAGTCGCATCTACAGGGGGAAACGACTCCCGACGATCGGCATGCAGGGTCATAAAGAGGTCGGTTGGATAAAACTCTAGTTGCAACTGGGTCGCATCTAGGTTATATTCATTCTGACGGACGCCTCATCATGCCGTCAAGTTCCGGCGCAAGATTTCGTCGCACAACCATTGCGACAACTTGCCACGATAGGAGACGCTGGCAGTGCCACTACCTCAAACCGAAATGCCCGGCCGGCTGCAGGCGCACTTTGCCGAGCGCGGAATCCGCATGACCCAGCAACGGCGAGCCATCCTCAGCGTGATCGAAACGGCCAGCAAGCATCTCGATGCCAGTCAAATTCTCCGCAAGGCGCAGAAGATCGATGCCAGCGTCGACCGCAGCACGGTGTATCGCACCTTGCGGCTGCTCAAGCGCCAGGGACTGATCGACGAACTCGACCTGATGCACATCAATGGCGAAGGCCACTACTACGAGCGCAAGCTGGAGCGCGACCACATCCACATGGCCTGCCTGCGCTGCGGCAAGATCACCGAGTTTATGAGCGACAGTTTTGAAAGGTTGAAGCAACAGGTGGAGCAAGACTGCCGCTTCCGCGTGCTGGTTTCACGGCTGGAGATGGGCGGGTATTGCTCGGTCTGCCGGGGATCCAGATAGTTACCGCGCCTGTGCCTCAGCGCCAACCTATCGGTGTACGGAACCCAGACTACAGAACAACACTGCAGAAAAAGAAAAGCGCCCTAGACTTTTTCAAGTCCAGGACGCCTCGGCAGCCCTCCCCCAGAACTGCCAAACCACGATTCGGATATTAGAATCCCCTGCCTCTTGTGTAAACGTCACTTCAGTAACTTAGTTAGCGCAAAGCTAAGCTGAGTGCTGACCGAAGTAACTCAGAAGGATGGCTTGGGCGTTCGCCTACTGCTTCTGCCAGGTCTGGCCGGCATCGGCGGTGGTCCATACTTCAGCCGCAGAGGTCGAGAGCTTTCCATGCTCCGGGTCGGAAAATTCCAGGCTGACTACGTCGCCGGTAACTACAGTGCCCGATGCACCGGGGACGACCCGGGTCCAGTGGCTGCCGCCGTCCGCCGAATGATAGAGCGCGCCGCCCGAACCACCCACCCAAACGTCGGAGCCAGCCACGGCGAGCGCGCGGAACGCGAAAGCTGCTGCCCCCTTACGGGCTTTATCCAGATCCTTCGCCCTCGCCCGGGAGGTCTGAGCCGCAACCGCAACGCTCTCGCTAGCTAACGCTCGCGAATTCGCGTTGACATCGACCGCCTGCCAGGTCTTGCCCTGATCGAAGGAGCGCTGCAGGCCACCGGAACGATTCAGGGACCAGAACGTCTGCGAGCCGCCGGGCGACAGGGTAGCCAACTGCGTGTAGTTACGCCCATTTATGGCGACCTGGCTGACCTCGCGGCTCGTGATTGTGTCTGACGGGCTCGCGGTGTCAGCTTGAACCTGCATATTTTGCGCGGAAACCTCAACCGTTTCTGAGACGCTGCCCGGCCTCAACGTAAAGCTGTACATTGAGGGCTGATTCGCGTCGTAGTGAAGGTCGAGGACGGCGGTCGCGAAGCCCGGTGCTTCCGCCTGCACTTTGTAATTTCCTGTGGGCAGGCCGGCAATCAACCATGCGCCTTGAGAATCGGTCACAGTTTTGGTGATCCCTGCGGTCTTGGCGGGAATTACGGTAATCCGGGCGTTCGAAACCACCGCTCCCGAGGGATCAACGACATGACCCCCGATCTGTCCCGGCGCGGGCTGCGGCAAGGGCTTGGCCTTGAGAACCGACGGCTCCTGCGGTGTCGGCTGAACCATCAGTAGGTTCGAATCCGCATTCTGGGCTTGCGTGGTGACCTCAGCCGCTCCGGAAGCCTCCACAGCCTGATTAAACTGCGGATTCGCAGATGGCGCAGGGGCATACTGCTTCGCCAACGCCGCCGTTGGCGCCGGAGCCGCAGCTTGATTCTGCACCCTATTTTGTTGCCACTGATTCGCCGAATATTGATTCGCCAACATGGGACCGTGAGGCAGCGGCCCGTGAACGGCCCGGCTCACCCCCCCGGCAACGCCTCCAACCTGCGACTGGATTGCATTTACCGTCGGCACCTCTATGCGAGCAGCGCTCTTTTTGTCGGAGACTACGGAGTTGTTACCGTCTGAAGTGGCGAACCCAGAGCTTGCGCCCGCTTCGATCTTGTCACGTTTCTCGACAGGCGGCGGAGGCGCGGGCGCGGCCAGCGTCTGATTCTTGGCCTCTGTGGTCGCAGGCTGTGGGGCAGGCGCCGTATTGGATGCCGTCGTGGGCTGGAAACGCGCCTGGTAGCGCAGTATCCCGACGGAGGCGATGATCACCACCCCCGCCGCCACGAACCCCCAGCGCAGGGCGGGCCAAGTCAACCCTCCGCTCGGCGATGGCTTGATTGCAAGTTCGACCAGATTCGGCGCCACCGCAGGCAAAGCCAGGGCCACAATGTCGCGGCAATCGCCGCAGCGGGCCAGGTGCTCGAGCACGACATCGCGCTCGATTTCGGGCAACGAATGTTCGGCGAAGGCCGTCAGGGCCTCCGCGTCCGGATGACTGACAGCGGGCGCGGCGGCCCGCAGCCGCTCGCGCACGATTTTTGGGACGTTTTGCATTTCAGCTTCCAGCACGCATTTCAGCTTCCAGCGATCGACCTAAGCTCCTTCAAAAACAGGGTAAAAGACGGTCTTTCCCCTCTATCGCCTATCCTTCGCCCTCCCGGACCCGCGATTCCACTCCCTTCTCAGAGAACGCCGCTGGGGACGAATCTTGCGCCAGGCTGCGGCGAATATCCAGCTGCAGATCGCGGACGTCGACCTCCAGCGCCTCTTCGGCCTGACGGCGGGACATGCCCCGCCGCCCCAGGGCAGCGACAATCTGCTTGTGCAGCCCCTTGGCCAGCTTGTCGAGCTTGCGGCTGATCGTGGACTCGTGCACGCCCAGCATCCGGGCGATTTCGGCCAGAGTGCGGCCATCGAGATAGTACGCGCTCAGCACCATGCGGTCTTCGCCGGAAAGAAAGGCCAGGGCCTCGTCGGTAGCCTGCGCCAGACGCGGGTCGGCGGCGGGAACAGGTTCGGGTTCGGGAGCGGCGAATTGAATGCCTTCCTCGGATTCCTCGTCGAGACTGACCAGTCGCTTCGTGCGGCGGTAGCGATTGACATATTCCTGCGCCAGGACGGTCCGCAGCCAGCCCTCGAGCGATCCGCGGCCCGTGTAGGACGAGAGCTTCGAGACGCGCTGGCCGTCGCGGGTGTTGGTGCCGTAAAGATCGGCGTAGAGCGTGTCGGCCAGTTCGCGAGCGGCGGAATCTTCGCGCGCGATGCGCAGGGCCGAGAGGTAAAGTTTTTCGCGGAACTTGGTGAGAAAGATTTCCCAGGCGGAATTTACGCCGGCGGCGCAGGCGCGGGCCAGGGCGAGTTCGTCCACCCGCAAGCTCAGAAAAAACGTGCGGATTTCCGTCTCGGAGGTCGCCGCCGTGGCGTGTTTCGAACCTACTTCGCAGAGAATTACCGCGAACGAGTTGCGCGTGAGGCCAATCTTCTCGCAGCCGCCCTTGGCGTGGAGATCCGCCAGCAGCTCGTTGACCACAGATTGCACGGCGGAGATTGGTTTTGCGGAACTCATGTTTAGTCGAACAAATCCAGTCAATCCCTGCTGTTGCGGCCGGTGCTAACCCGCTGCCCGCGCCGCCTTGCACTCGTCGCATGGACAGATTTCCCGCAGAAACTTCCAGGAATAAATCCCCAGATCGTGGTTATCATTCCACGAAAACTTAATGGCGTACTTGCCTACGCCCTCCGCGGATACGGGCTTGGCGTTGGGCTTAAAGATCAGCAGCGCGCCCGGTGCGGCGGTGACGGGATCGCCCGGCTTGCGTCCGGTTTTGTCGCGTTCTTCGTTGCACATCGCGCACGGGCAGGCGTCGCGCAGGTACGCGAAGTTATAGTGCGACACGTGGCCGTCGTTCCACTCAATGTCGACGCCCGTGCCGCTAGTGAGATTCACCTTCACCGACTTAGGATCGGTGGCCGCCGTGGCCACCTGGACCGGGGACTGCATGGAATCAGTATCGCACAGCGGCGAAGAGGCTGATCGGACAACCGGCTCCCGCGGAGTAGTGCGCCTGGGCGCTAGCCTCTGGGCGCGCTAGCCCCTGATCGACAATCTTGCCCGGATCGTGACGATCTCTGCAATGGTGAGAAACAACGCGTAACTGGCGAACAGAAAGGCGCCGTATCGGCCCGCCGTCGCGGGATGCATCCGGGGCATGAAGCGGGCGAAGTCAGAGAGCAGCGCGGCCTCGCCGAACATTCCGGGCAGTGCGATCAGCAGCGCCGCCGAGGCCCAATCTGCCGCCGGCACGTGGCGCCACTTCAGAAGGACAATACAGATTGCCGCCGAGACAATCGGCGTGATCACAAAGTTGATCCAGTAGCGCTGGCTGCCGCCCTCAAAAACATGAACGCCGCGAAACTCGTACAAGATCGTTCCCGCCATCCAGAAGGCGGCGCCGAAAAGTCCGAAGAGGAATTTGTCCTGCGTTGTCATAGGTTGCTCCGTCGCGCTTGGAATCATGTACCATGCGGTACATCACAAGTTGTACCACATGGTACATTAGATAGGCAAATTGAAATAGGCAACATGCCCCCCAAGAAAAAAACGGGCCGCAGCCGGGAACAACTCCTGGAGGGCTGCCTCGCGGCTTTCATCCGCGCGGGAACGCTCGACCTCAGTCTCGACACCCTGGCGAAAGCCGCCGGAAGCAGCAAACGGATGCTGGTTCACTACTTCGGCGGCCGCGACGCCATCGAAGAACTGGCCATGGCGCGGCTCGAAGACCGGCTGCGGGCGCGCTTTCGCGCCGGCGCATTTCCCGCGGGCGCTTCGCTGCAGTCCGTAGTTGCCGCCTTGTGGGAACAGACCACCAGTCCCGCGTCTCAAGGGGTGGTTCGGTTGACGATGGATTTGACGCGCAGAAGCTGGAGCGGGTCCGACCGGGCCCGCGAGTTCTTCGAAGAGCAGCAGCGGTTATGGTCCGAGATGCTGCGGGAGTTCCTGCCCGATGCTGGGGCCGTCGAGACCCTCCTGCAGTTGTTCCAGGGCGCCATGCTCGTCTACCTGGTCACCGGAGATCGGGAACGCGGCAGGCGCGCACTCGATCGTTTTATCGCCACCGAATCCAGTCCAGACCGGGACAAGCACGCTGACGGGTAATTGACGTCCAACCCGGCTTTGCCAAATCCAGCCAAGTTCCTGTAAAATTTAGGTTTGCCCTACAAGTTCTGAATTCTTCGGGAGTCGTCATGGCACAACAATGTGATATCTGCGGCAAGAAGCCGCAAGCGGGAAACCGCATCAGCCACGCCCACAACGTAACCAAGCGGCGCTGGAACATCAATCTGAAACCGGTGCACGCCCGCGTGGGCGCGGCCACCAAGCGCATGCGCGTATGCACCTCCTGCCTGCGCAGCGGCAAAGTCGTTAAAGCCTAACCGGCGCTTAACCACAGAGGGCACAAAATTCCACAGAGGTTTTCGTTCCTCTGTGATCCTCTGTGCCCTCTGTGGTTGAAGATCCTTACTTAATCGCCAGCAATCGTATGTCGAAGATGAGCGTAGCGTTGGGCGGGATGACCGTCTTAAAGCCGGTCTCGCCGTAAGCCAGCTCTGGCGGAATGCGCAACTGTCGCTTGCCCCCGACTTTCATTCCGGCTACTCCTTCGTCCCACCCCTTGATGACGTTGCCCTCTCCCAGCGTAAATTCGTAGGGAGAATTGGCGTCGACCGAACTATCGAACTTCTTGCCCGTGGTGAGCCAGCCCGTGTAGTGCACCTTCACATGGTCCCCTGGCTTGGCAGCGGGGCCAAGGCCGACCTTGATATCCCAATACTGCAGGCCCGATTCGGTTTTGACGCCGTCCCCCGTGACCTTGGTAGGAGCGTTGGTGTTGGGCCGAACCGCCTGAGTAGGCTTGTGCGTGGGCGTCTGCGCGAAGGCTGCCGCGGTAAGGACGGCAAATAGTACTGCGACCAGATTCTTCCTCATGCTTGCTCCTCCGAACAAATCACCTCTGTGTTCCTCCGTGTCCTCTGTGGTTGAAGCCTTGTCTGCTCTACGCCAGCGCGATCACATCAATTTCCACCAGCACATCCTTGGGCAGGCGCGTCACTTCGACCGTCGATCGGGCCGGCGGCGCTGTGCTGAAATACTTGCCATAGACGGCGTTCATGGCGGCGAAGTCGCCCATGTTCTTCAGGAAGACCGTCGAACGCACAACTTTCCCCAGGCCGCTGCCGGCGGCCTCCAGAATCTCGGACAAATTGCGTAGGACGCGATCGGTCTGCGCGGCGACGTCTCCCGCAATCACTTGCTGCGTCGCGGGATCGATCGCAATCTGTCCCGAAGTGAAGATAAATCCGTTGGCCTTGACGGCCTGCGAGTACGGGCCGATGGCTTGCGGGGCGTCTTTGGTGGAAATGATTTCGCGCATAAGAACTCAGTTCTCAGTTGTCAGTTGTCAGTTGTCAGCTAAGACTCGAAGCACAGCGGGCTCAGAGTAACACAGAGGACCATCCCTTGCGTTTGTCGTCCTGAGCGGCGCCCTTTGCCGCGAAGGACCTGTGCAACTGGGTGGGATTGCATGGGTCCTTCGCTCCGCTCAGGATGACAAAAGCCAAGATCGCTGGGCAACTAAGAACTGTCCTCATATTTTTTGCAATCGCTGCACTTCATGCACGCCAGGAATTTTCCGCAAGCCGGCGATGATCTGCTCAAGATGCTTCAAGTCTGAGATGTCGAGCACGACTTCCACGCTGGCCTGGCTGTTGGCCGTGTGCGCTGTAATGTTTCGGATGTTGCTCTTGGCGTCGCCGATCACTCCCGTGATGTTCTTCAACATGCCGAAGCGATCATCACAGAAGACCGTCAGCTTCACCGGATAGGCGGTGGGAGTGCTTTCGTCGCGGGCCCATTCGACATCGATGCGGCGTTCCGGTTCATACATCAGGTTGGTTACATTCGGACAGTGTATGGAGTGCACGGCCACGCCCTTGCCGCGCGTGATGTAGCCGACAATGCTTTCTCCGCGGATCGGATTACAACACTGGGCGCGGTAGACCAGCATGTCGCCCTGCCCGCGCACGGTGATGGCATTGTGGTCGCCGAAGACGCGGCGCACAACGCTGGCAATGGCTCCAGGCTGCGAAGTCAGCCCCTCGGACTCGATGTCGCCGGCAATAGAGTGCGTCGCTCCGGCAGGCAACAGCCGCGCCAGCACCTGCCGCGCGGAATACTTTCCATAGCCGATGCCCGACATCAGGTCGTCGGTTTTTCCTAGACCATAACCGGAGGCGACTTTCTGCAGATCTTCGTCTTTAATTTCTTTCAGCGCGATGCGGTACTTGCGCGCTTCTTTTTCGATCAGTTTGCGGCCAATTTCAATGGCGCGTTCGCGCTGGTGAACATTGAGCCAGTGCTTGATCTTATTTCGCGAGCGCGACGACTTAACCAATCCCAGCCAGTCGCGGCTGGGCTTGTGTCCGGGCTGCGTAAGGATCTCGACGATGTCGCCGGAGTGCAGCTTGTGGCGAAGCGGCACCATCCGTCCGTTGACCTTGGCACCGACGCAAGTGTGACCGACTTCGGTGTGCACGCTGTAAGCGAAGTCGACTGGCGTAGCATCGCGCGGCAGCACCACAACTTTCCCCTTCG
Organism: uncultured Acidobacteriota bacterium; assembly: GCA_963800405.1. Classification (GTDB taxonomy): domain Bacteria; phylum Acidobacteriota; class Terriglobia; order Terriglobales; family Acidobacteriaceae; genus Sulfotelmatobacter. The sequence continues at coordinate 82,156 of CAWDBW010000005.1, read as the reverse complement.
GCGTAAACGTGTAAACCTCTTCGGGGTAAAGATCGACCTTCAGCGTGGAAAGAAATTCATTCGGATCGCTGACGTCGCGCTGCCACTCGACCACTTGCCGCAGCCAGGCCAGGCGCTGCTCGTCCTGGGCTGAGACCGGGCCGTCTTTGTACTTCCAGTGCGCGGCGATTCCTTCTTCCGCCATCTTGTGCATCTCTTCGGTGCGGATCTGGATTTCAAAGGGCGTGCCATCTTCCGTGATCACCGAAGTGTGCAGTGACTGGTAAAAATTCGGCCGCGGCATGGCGATGAAGTCCTTGATGCGTCCTGGCACCGGCCGCCACAAGTTGTGAATGATGCCGAGCACCGCATAACAATCCTGCAGCGAACGCGTGATGACCCGCATGGCGCACAGGTCGTAAACCTGGTCGACGGAAATGTGCTGGCGCTGCAGTTTCTTGTGAATGCTGTAGAGGCGCTTGATGCGGCTTTCCACGCGAGCCTGAATGCCGGCCTCTTTCAACTTGTCGGCGATGGTGACCTGCATCTTGGCGATGAAGGCCTCGCCCTGCTTGCGCCGCGCATTGACCGCTTTTTCCACCTGCTCGTAGCCCAGAGGATCGAGAAAGCGGAAGCCCAGGTCTTCCAGTTCGCCGCGAATCTTGCCCATGCCCAGGCGGTGCGCGATGGGCGCGTAAATCTCCAGCGTCTCCTCGGCGATTTTGCGCTGGCGCTCCGGCTGCAGGTGTTCGAGCGTGCGCATGTTGTGCAACCGGTCAGCCAGCTTGATGAGGATGACGCGGATGTCGTCGACCATCGCGAGCATCATCTTGCGCAGGTTCTCGGCCTGCTGCTCCTCGCGCGTGGCGAAATCAATCTTGCTGATCTTGGTAACGCCCTCGACGATGTGCGCCACCTGCTCGCCGAATTCCTTGCGGATGTCGACAATGGTGACCGAGGTATCTTCGACGGAATCGTGCAGCAGCCCGGCGGCCACAGCCACCGGATCCATCTTCATTTCGGCCAGCACGAGCGCGACTTCGAGCGGGTGGACCAGATAAGGCTCGCCGGATGCGCGCGTCTGGCCTTCGTGATTTTTCAGGGAGTAATCGTAGGCCTTCTTGATGATAGTGAGATCGTCCTGCGGACGGTTCTCCTGCATCCGCTTCATCAAGTCGCGGAACTTGGTGAGCGTGAGAGCAGTGGTAGCAATCTGTTGGCGCAAGCTCGCCATGTGCGATTATAGCGTGCAATCCCGGTGTGGAGCGGGCGCCAGCCCCGGCAAAAGAGTGCCCCATATCTCGTGTAGTCTGCGGGACGTGGGGATTTTGACTCCGAACCTTCCACGTTTCACGATTTTCAGCGCTTTCAAATCCGTCTAAGATTTGTCCGCAGGCTTCGCGGCTGATACAGTGGCACTTTGTCAGTCATGATTTCGCGAATTCTAGTCAGCGGCGCTTCCGGGCCCATCGGGGCCGCGCTTCTTCCGTCCCTCAAAAACCGCGGATATGAGGTCACCCGCCTGGTGCGCAGGGCGCCTGCGGGCGAAGGCCAGATTCTCTGGGACGCTGCGAAGCCGATTGCGCCGGAAGCGGTCTCCGGCTTCGATGCCGTCATTCACCTTGCAGGCGAGAGCATCGTCGGGCGCTGGACGGCAGAAAGGAAATTGAAAATCCGCGACAGCCGGGTCGTGGGCACGAGCAATCTGGCGCAGGCCCTGGCGCACGCAAAAGACAAGCCACAGGTATTCATCTGCAGCTCGGCGATCGGGTTCTACGGCGACCGTGGTGACGAAGTCTTAAACGAAGAGAGTGCGCCCGGCAAAGGATTTCTCCCTGACGTGTGCCGCGAGTGGGAAGCAGCCACGCAGCCGGCAGTCGATGCGGGCATTCGAACCGTGCAAATGCGCACCGGGGTGGTGCTCAGCCCCACCGGCGGCGCGCTCGGACAGATGCTGACCCCCTTCAAGATGGGCGTGGGCGGCAGGATCGGAAGCGGTCGCCAGTGGATGAGTTGGATCGACGTCGAGGACATGGTGGGCGCAATTCACCACATCCTGAAAAGCGATCTGCTGCGCGGCCCGGTAAACCTGGTCGCGCCCCAGCCAGTAACGAATGCGGAATTTACGAAGACGCTGGCTAGCGTGCTCTCGCGCCCCGCCATCTTTCCCGTGCCTGCCTTCGTGGTGAACCTGGCCTTCGGCGAAATGGGAGAAACTGTCCTGCTGGGCAGCCAGCGCGTCCAACCGGAGCAGTTGGTCGCCAGCGGATATCCCTTCCGCTTCAGCGACCTGCGCGCGTCGCTGCAAAATACCCTGAGAAACTAGCCTTACAGGTTCAAAATTACGTCAGGTCTTCGCGGTGTTGGCCGTCCGAACCGGCAGAGCGCAGACCGCCCCGTCGGCGAAATTCTCTGCCTCGATTCCGAAGGCGTGCGAGAACCGGGCGCGGTAATTCTCCCAGGCAATCGCAGAAGTAAGTTCCACGAGCTCGGCTTCGCTGAATCTCTCACGCAATCGCGCAAACAGAGCGTCGGACACTTCCACCGGAGTCCGCGTCATTCCGTCGGCATACTCAAGAACCAGCCGCTCCACTGCAGAGAAGTTGAAATCCGTACGATAGTGATTGAGATTGGCGATTTGCTCGGCTGAGATTCCGGTTTTTCTGCCCACGGCAGAGCCGATGTCGATTCAAAACGGGCAACCGACCAGAGTCGCCACGCGGAGTTCAGCCAAGCCCTTCAGTTTATGGTCGACCAGATGGCTGCCCATCTGCGATTGCTCCATCTGGATGTATCCCCAGAAAATCTTCCCGTGATGCGCCGTCACTTGAATCGGCATGATGATCTTGCCGAGTCTGCGCTGGGTCAGAGAGTAGACAATCCCGACAAAGAAGCGGCGTATCAATCCGCCTTGATTACTGGAAGCGCCCGCAATTCGCGCCATGGGAACCTCCTCAGGAATCTAATCCACTTTCACTATCGGCCGCGGCATTCATTTCTTCCTGCAGCTTTTGCAGGAGCTGGGCTCGCTGTTCTGTGCTCAACTCGCGCTGCAATTCCTCCAGCGCCAAGGCCACAATGTGGTAATGGTGCGCCCCGGCAAACTTCGGGTCGGCCGTAATGTTGAGCCAGAGTTGGTGCATCAGCTCAACATCCTGTGGGCGCATGCGGGGAGTGTGCGGGCCCAGGGAGAATTCGCGAATTGTGCCGTCGGGGGCGCACACTTCCAGAGTCAGCCGCGGACGCGGTTCGGGCAGGCGCTCCCACGCGTCACCGGTCAACTTGGCCTGCTCGTCGGCGGTGAGCTTGTTCGACAGCCCGCAGATCACGCGGCTCGAATCGAGTCGCTGCGCCGTCACCATGATGGCTTCGAACACATCGGTCGCGGGCACAACCAGCAGCGAGATGGGCTTGCCTTCCTTTTCCGCCACGGCCACGGCCGCGGTGAAAAGCTCCTGCTCGTAGTGGTCGAAGACCTGGCTGGCTTCAAGCACCGCGCTGCCGCCGAAACTATGCTCGCGATGATACAGGCGGGCGCTCATCACCACGACGTCCTGCTTGCCGGTGTGAGTATGGCCGAGTACGTGCCGCAAATAATAGAGATTGCGGGGATCGCGCACCGCCACCAGAATGTTGCCCGGACGCACTCCCATGGCCCCGCTGCCCAGTTCCTGATTGCCGTACACTCGGAACTGGTCGAGTTGCTCGGGCTTGCCGTGCCGCTCCTTGGCCACGTGATGCTCAGAGACGGTGAAGATGAGGAAGAAAGCTGCGCTGAACACAACTCCAGCAATGGTGGCTTGATACTTGGTGAACAGGTTGACCACGGCGGTGATGAGCAGCACTCCGGAGATCAGGATCAAGCCGACAGGAATTTCCTTCTTGCCGATGTGCAGGTTCCCGGGCACTTTCCATTCGCGGTTTCCGGGCTCGGTGAAGCGCAGCACCAGCACCGCAATGGATTTCATGGCGAAGCTCCAGATCACGCCGAAGGCATAGAGCGCGGCCAATTTGTAGACGTCACCACGGCTCAGCACAATCGTCAGCACCTGCAGGCACACGATCAGATTGATGATGCGATAGCTGGTGCCGTAGCGGTGATGCGGCTTCTGAAACCAGCTGGTCAGCACGCCGTCCTCGGCCACGCGGTTGAGAACGCCGTTCGCGCCCACGATGGAAGTATTCTGCGCGCCCGCCAGAATCAGCACGCCCACCAGCACCACAAAGCCGTGAAAGATCAGCTTCAGATAAATCGGCCCGGCCAGGTACACGGCGATTCCGCCAATGAGGTTGGCAAAGTACTCCGGGCGAACCTTGTCGGGGATGATCATGACCGCGAAGAACGAAACCAGAGACGTGAACAGCAGGCTGTAGATAAAAATGACGGCCCCGGTCTTCTCCAGGTTCTTCAGCTTGGGATGCTCGATTTCGCGGTTGACCTGCGCCAGCGTCTCTTCGCCGCTCATGGCCAGCACCGAATGGCCGAACCCGACGAAAAGAATGATCCATGTAATGTGGCTGAACCAGGTACCGTTCAGCCAGCCCAGCGAATCTTTGTTCAGCGGAATCACGCCCGGGTGCAGCGGGTTGGGCGGCAGCACGATGGGCGCGCGCAAAACCGTGATCGTGCACCAGACGATCAGAATCACCACCATCACGGTGGTGACAGCCATGATCTGCAGCGCTTTCTGGCTGGATTCGTGCATGCCCTGCGTATTCTTCCACCAGAAATAGATCACGACGATTACCGCCAGCCCGGCGGCGAAGTAGTTGTCGGAAAAATTCAGGGGGCGGTGCAGGTAGACGCCCATGTCTTTGATGAAGCCCGCAAGATACTGCCCCGCCGACACGGCGCTGATCGGCCCGGTAAGAACATAGTCGAACAGCAGCGCTGAAACCGAGAACTTGGCCAGCGTTCCGCCCATGGCCTCTTTAACCACGCGATAAACGCCGCCCCGCACGAACATGCTGCTCGACTCGATATACAGCGCCCGCACCGCGTAGCTGAACAGCATGACCGCCAGAATGAACCAGGGCGCACTCTTGCCGATGACATTTTCGGCGTCGCCGCCCGCGTAATAGGCCGAAGAGGCCAAATCAGACAGCACAATCGCGGAGGCGCGCCAGAACGAAATGAAGGTCAGCATCACCGTAGTGGCGACGAAGACCCTTACTACCGGTTTTGTACCCTCAGGGGCGGTGGCCATGCTTCAGATGGATTGCGGAAAGTGCGACACAAAGTAAACCCACTGAAGATAGCACAGCGCAGGCGATCGAGGAGTGCGGGCATGCGCGCTTGGCAGTGGCGCAGTTTGAGAAGAAAAGCTCGTATCAGGTCATGCCTTAAAGCGATGCCCTGATACGGGTCATTTTTCTCGAAGTCATCACACTACTGCGCTTCCGCTAGCCGGAGTGCGTAGTTGCCGCAGCGGGCTTCCTCGGGGCGAGGTAGGTGTGGGTGATCCGGTCGTGCCAGCAGAGCGCGTCCTCGTCGAGGAACACCCAGAGGTATCCCATACCGAGAGAAAGACCGGAAAGGCAGCCTGCCAGGGCGCGCCAGCGGCGGAGCGATCGATTGGTCGAACTGCCGTCGAAGCGGGTCAGCTCGAGGCCCGCGACGCGCAATCCCGGAGTCCGGGCGCTGTAAACGATCAGCAGATACTGGTAGGCCGCCCAGAACAGGCAGGGGATTGCGGCTGCGAGTCCCAGCATTTGAACCAGCGGAGGACGCACCGCAGCCACCTTCCAGAAAATGAAACCGAAAAGCACCGAGGCTGCGAGGATGACCAATCCGTCGATCAAGGCGGCTAGGGCACGCGAGCCGAGCGGCGCGCTTTGCAGCGGAATGTCGATGCCGGGCCTCTTTTCGGCTTCGTCCTGCTCGGCGGCTTCAATGGTAATTCCGCCCAGCGCGGGCGGCGGGGGCGCAACCTCGGGGACTTCCAGGATTCGCGGCCGCTCGCTGACCGGCTCGGCCAGCTGATCGAGCGGAGGCGGAGGCGGTCCCCAGGCAAACCGGGGAAACTCGATAATCTTCGCCCCCGCGGCAGTTCCAGAGAGATGTCCAGTCGTATGTCCCGTGAGATTTCCTGCCGGCCGGAGCACTCGCGGCAGCGCAACTTCTGCAGCCGGCACCTGCCGGCCCTCAACTTCTGTCTCCGCCGTTGCATACGGCCCGTGCCTCATTTCATCGAGCGCAAGGGCATGGTTCGATACCGACTCGAACGCCGGGACCGCCGGAGGTCCAGTTGTGGCACTGGCACGTGTCGACCAGTCCACTTCCTCAAACTGCAGCCGGAGAGACGGATAACGCGGGGGACGCACTTTTCGGCGCGCGCGATAACGGGTGAGCCGGGCGTGCAGGTCGTCGCGCCAGGCAGGAGCATCCCTGGCCTGGTCATTCCGGCCCTTGTCACCCTCGACCACATCTACGGCCGCCGCCGATTCGGCTTCAGGATTCCACTGCGTGAGTGCAGTGGGAAGGGGCTCCGAACCACGCTCCGAACAACGGCAAACTTCTCCACACAGCGAACAATTCATGAAAGCCAGTCTTTCCCAGAAACCCTTAAAATCGTGCCAGTTCGCGCCCAACGTACAACCGGAAGGCAACCCAGGGGAATCCTAGCCCTTTTCGCCACTTTGCCGCGCAGCCAGCGCCGTGCTAAGTTCACGATGCCGCCACCCGAACGCCGAAAGGGCAGGTACGTCTGACGATGGACGATCTTCTTCCGTTGATTTCTTCCGATGACTCTTCGTACTAGATTCCTTATCACGGCGCTGTTTCTTTGTCATCAGCTTCCCGCCCCTGCGCTAGTAACCAGCCAGTTGCTGTCGGCAGATTCCGGCCAATCCGGCGATTCCAGCTCGTCTAAGGTTGCGAAAAAAAATGACGCTCCCGCGGCAACCCTGGCCAGCACTGCGGCAACCGCGCCGCCACGCAACTTCAGGACGGCACCATTCTCTGCTCGATTGCGCAGGAAAAAATCGGCGACCTTTACCAACTGCACCATGACGGCGAGATTCACTATCGCACTTACATCCTGCGGGCCGACGAAGTTACGTACAACTCCGACAGCGGCGAGGCCACGGCCACCGGCCACGTGACGCTCGATGGCGGTCCTAACGACGAACACATGAAGGCCAGTCACGGAACTTACAATCTGACGGCCGAAACCGGGCGCTTCTACGACGTCACCGCCACCACCGGACTGCGCGTTCGCGGCACTTTCGTGTTGCTCACCTCTACCGCTCCGTTCGCCTTCACCGGCAAGATCGTCGACAAAACCAGCTCCGACCACTACGTCGTCTACGACGGCACCATCACGACCTGCGAGCTTCCCCACCCCAACTGGCAGTTCCACGCTCACAGAGTGATTGTGGATGTGGGCGGCAACGCCCAGATTATTCACAGCACGTTCTGGCTGCACGGATTGCCGATTCTCTATTTTCCTTACGCGACCCATCCCGTGGACCGGGAAGCCCGTGAGACTGGATTTCTGGTGCCTTCCGGCGGCCGGTCGTCCACCAACGGCAATGAGATCGGCGACGCCTTCTACTGGGTCATCAACCGCAGCATGGACGCAACCATCGGAGCGGAATATTTCTCCAAGCGCGGCTGGTCGCAGCGCGGAGAATTTCGCATGCGTCCCGGCGAAGCGTCCTACGTGGATTTAAGTTTCTTTGGCGTGATCGATCGCGGCATCAGCCAGGGGTCCGGCATGCCTCCGCTGCGCGAAGGCGGCCAGGAGGCGCGCCTTACCGCCGCGGACGACTTGCATGCCTTCCGTGCCGTCTCCAATATCGACTACCTGAGTTCGTTTCTGTTCCGGCTGGCGTTCAACGAAATTTTCACGCAGGCCGTCAACTCGGAAGTAAAGTCGCAGGTTTTTCTTTCCAAGGCCGAAAACGGCTTCTCTTTCGGCGGCATGGTCGAGCGCTACCAGAATTTCTTTCAAACCAGTGTCAACGGCACGTTGTCGAACCCGCCGGTGTTTGATGATGTCCAGATCTGGCACAGTCCCAGCGGCGATGCCTCCAGCGTGGACCGCCCTCTGGGGCGCTCGCCATTTTTCTGGTCGTTCGACGCATCCCTCACCGGCCTGCAGCGCAGCGAGCCCGGTTTTCACACCGGAGAACTGCTGGGACGCTTCGATTTCAATCCCGAGATTTCCCTGCCCCTGCAGCTCGGCGCCTGGTCCGTACGCCCGGCTCTGACTCTGCATGAAACTTACTACACCGAGAGGTTTGTGAACGGACTGGCCGTCGACGATCCCACCAACCGCCAGGCCCTGGAAGCCTCGGTGGAAGTTCGCCCGCCGGTTCTGGAGAAGATCTTCGAGAAGGAATTTCTCGGCCGGAAGTGGAAGCATGTCATCGAACCGCGAGCCGTCTACCGGCTGGTAACGGGGGTGAACGATTTCAAGAATGTACTTCACTTCGACGAACGCGACATCCTCAGCAACACTCACGAAGTTGAATACGGCTTCGTGACCCGCCTCTACGCGAAAACACCGCCGTCCCAAGCTCAGGAGTGCGAGAAGCCCATGACTGGCCTGGCGGTCGGCGCGGCCGCCCCGGAACAAATCGTCCCTTGGGGACGCCTCAACAATCTGGAGAACCAGCCGTGCATCGTGGGGCCCGACGTGCGGGAGATTGTCACCTGGGAAGTCGCGCAGAAGTATTTCCTCGATCCCACCTTCGGCGGAGCACTGGTGACCGGACAGCGCAACGTCTTTACCACGACCGAAGACCTGACCGGCATTGCGTTCGCCACCGAGCCGCGGCATCTTTCTCCCATCGTGTCGCGCCTGCGGGTTGCCACCAGCAGCCATACCGACACGGAGTGGGACCTCGACTACGACTTTCAGCTGGGACGCATCAATGCCAGCACTTTGCTGGTCAACTACAACATGGGACCCTTCACCGTGGGCGGTGGAGATGCATTTCTGCAAATTCCGCAGCCTATCGCTACTCCCTTCACGCAAAGCGAAGGAAAGTGCAGTGCCGTCATCACCACTGAACCTACCTGCGAGTTTAACCAGTTCCGCGTGGCCCTGGGCTATGGCGGGCTGACCCGCCGCGGATTCAGCGCCGCCAGCAGCGTGGGCTTCGATTCGGAAACGCGGCAGCTGCAGTTCGCCACCGCCCAAACTACCTACAACTGGAATTGCTGCGGCGTGACCATGGAATACCGCCGCTATTCCATCGCCAATGTGCGCAACGAAAATCTGTTCCGCTTCACTTTCACCCTGGCCAACATCGGCTCGTTCGGAAATCTCCGGCGGCAGGAGCGGCTGTACTAGCTCGCGCCGGAAGCGAATCGAAAGTGCGTTTGGGTAGCGCTGATTCTCGATGGCGCTGGTTTCGGGTGGCTTTGATGTTCGAGTGACGCTGGTTTTGCGGTTTTGGTGGGGGCCAGCGCTTCTAGCGCTGCGATTGCGACCCCTCATCAAGCGAGGCTTTAGCCTGTGAGGTACCTCGGCGGTTAAAGCCGCATTTTTCCAAGGCCCTGACCGCCGCGCTAGAAGCGCTGCGCCACCCAAAACCCCGCGCCGCCCACCCCCCAGACCCGCCCAAAGCCTAGAGTCCACGACCCTGCCCACAACCTGGCCCACCGGACGGACCGGGGCTGCTACCATAGTGCCCATGCAGTCCCCCGATGCCAGCGGCAGAAAGCCTCTCAGCTGCAGGCCAACCTCCGCCAACTGGGCCGGCTGCTAGTCGCCTATTCCGGCGGCGTAGATTCTGCCTATCTCGCTTGGGCCGCGCACCGCGCCCTGGGCGCTGACATGCTGGCGGTGATCGCCGACTCTCCCAGCCTGGCACGCACGCAGTTGAGCGATGCCGTCGCCTTCGCCAACGAGCAGGGCATTCCTCTCGAAGTCATCTCCACTTCGGAACTCGAGCGCGCTGAATATGCCCGTAACGACGGGCAGCGCTGCTTTCAATGCAAAGACGAACTTTTTGCGGTCATGGAAAACCTGCGCGCCGCGCGCGGCTTCGACACAATTGCCTACGGCGTGAACCTGGACGATCAGGGCGATTTCCGCCCCGGTCAGCAGGCCGCCCGACAGCATCACGTCGCCGCTCCGTTGCTCAAAACCGGACTCACGAAGCAGGAAATTCGCGATCTGGCGCGCCAGGCCGGCCTGCGCATCTGGGACAAGCCGGCATCAGCCTGCCTCTCCTCGCGCATCGAGTACGGCCGCCCGGTTACGCGCGAGGCGCTCGAAGTGGTTGAGCGCGGAGAAGACGCGGTTCGAGCCCTCGGCTTTCGCCAGTTTCGCGTGCGCCACCACGGCGACATTGTCCGCATTGAGATCGCTCGCGAGGAACTGGAACGCGCTCTCGATCCCGCGATGGCAGCCCAGTTCACGGCAATCTTCAAAGCCCTGGGATTCAAGTTCGTCACCCTCGACCTGGAAGGGTTCCGCTCCGGGTCGATGAATTCTCTGCTGCCCGCCGAACAACTCCGCCGCACCGGCTAGCCGCCCGCAGGGTGTGATTCGGAGATTACGGTTCGCACGTTATGATCTGCAGGTTACGGTTTGCAGGGTGCGGTTTGCAGGGTTTTGGGTGGCGCAGCGCTTCCAGCGCTGCGATCAGGCTTTCCCTCCCAGCTGGGCTTTCAGCCCCTGGGGATCCTTTCGGGCCGGCTCCCAAACGCTGTGAGATAATCAAGACGACAAAAAAGTGATGCTGAGGCGGTTCCTGGTGACTTCAATTCGACGTTCGCTGCTCCTTCTGCTTCTGGTTTGCCTGGGTTGCGTCGCCCAGTCCGCGCCCCCTGATGTGGCGCGCAAGATCGAGCGCCAGGTGCGCGCTTTTTACAACATCCCCGTTGATGTAAAGGTAACGGTGGGCGCTATCACTTCCAGTTCCGACTGGCCAAACTTTGACACCGTCTCGGTCAGCATCGACGGCGGTGACGGCAAGGCCAAGGATTTCAAGTTTTTGCTGTCGAAAGACCGCATCACCATGCTGCGCGTGACCAAGTTCGACTTGACCAAAGATCCTTTTGCCGAACTGATGAGCAAAATCAACGTCAGCGACCGCCCTTCCCGCGGGGCCAAGGCCGCCAAGGTTGTGCTGGTCAATTTCGACGACTTCGAGTGCCCGTTCTGCTCGCGCATGCACGAGACGCTGTTTCCACAGATTTTCAAGGAATACGGGGACCGGGTTACCTTCATTTACAAAGACGACCCACTGTCGGAGATTCATCCCTGGGCGATCCATGCCGCGGTTGACGCCAACTGCCTGGCCGCGCAAAGCGGCGATGCTTATTGGGATTTCGCCGACTATATTCACGCCAACAAGCAGGAGGTCGACTCGCAGCCGAACTCTGGGGCGCGCTTCGCAGCCATCGACAAAATGACGCTGCTGCAAGGGCAGAAGCACAGCCTGGACGTAGTCAAGCTGCAATCCTGCGTCAAGACTCAAAACGAAGATGCGGTGAGGGCGTCGATGAAAGAGGCCGAAGACCTGGGCATCAACGGAACCCCGGCTCTGTTCATCAACGGCCAGAAGCTGGACGGCGCGGTTCCGATCGGCGAAGTACGCGCCGCGCTGGACGCGGCTTTGAAAGACGCCGGAGAACCTGTGCCGCAGCACATTCCGTCGGCCCCGGCGCCAGCATCCAAGTAATTGGTGACCTGCGGAAGCGACTGGCCGCTCCGCGGCCGGGATTGTTCGTTTGTGGTGGTCGTGCGGAACGGAGAACATTCTTGAAAAACAATTCTTTCTTCACTCAGTTCGCTGCGGCGCTTTCGGCTGCCGCGCTGCTAGCTGCCCTGGCCGCCTGTAATTCGCAGGCTGGCGGCGACGTGATGGCTACCGTGGATGGCCGGAAGATTCTTCGCACCGACGTTGATAAGTATTACGACAACCAGGTCGCGGCCGCCCAGCAGGCACCCACCGGCGAGCAGGCTACCGCACTGCGTCTGAACATCCTGCACCAAATGATTGAGGACGAAATCACGATGCGGCGCGCCGAAAAACTCGGCCTGCTGGCGACGGATGAAGAAGTGGACCGCAAGTATAACGAAATCAAGTCCCCCTTCACCCAGGAAGAATTCGACAAGCGCCTTAAGGACAGTAAGCGGACGGTAGCCGATATCAAGCGCGATATCCGGCGCTCGATTACTCTCGACAAGGTCATGAACAAGGAAGTCTCGTCCAAGATCAACATCACCGACCAGGACATTACCGACTACTACAACGCACACAAAGGCGAGTTCAACCTGATCGAACCGCAGTACCACCTGGCCCAGATCATGGTGACCCCGATGCCCAACCCGCAGGCCCATGATCAGAACGACAAGGCGCAGAACGAAGGCGACGCGCGCAAGAAAATCCAAATGATCGCGAACCGCCTCGACAGCGGCGACGATTTCGCCACCCTGGCGATGAAGTATTCCGAAGACCCGGAAACCTCCGGCAACGGCGGCGACCTGGGCACGGTACCCGAGTCCGGGCTGAAGGGAGCGGACCCGGCCACCCGCGACATGGTGATGAAGCTCAAGCCCGGCCAGTACAGTCCGGTGATTACGGTCGTCAATCCGGCAAACAAGCTGGTGGGGTTTCGCATCGTGAAGCTGGTAACGAAGGAACCCGCGGGCCAGCACGAACTGGCCGATCCACGGGTGCAGCAAGCCATCCGTTCGCAGCTGCACGATCGCCGCGAGCAATTGCTCAAAGCCGCGTATTACGAGGTCTTGCGCGACTCCGCCAAGGTTGAGAATTTCTACGCGAAGAAGGTTCTCGACAACAACGGAATCGAAAAGTAGCGCCGCCGTCCCGGCGGCCGTCTGGCGGGCGTCCTCGCCCGCCGCCCGGATACCACAGACACGCGCGCAATATTGCTACCCAACAATTTCTACTGGACGATCATCCGTTAGGCGATCTTCTACTCCACGATCTTCTACTCCACGATCGCCAGCACATCTCCGGCATTCACCGCGGCGCCCTCACCGACCAGGATCTTCTGAATCGTCCCCTTCTTCGGCGACTTGATCTCGTTCTGCATCTTCATCGCTTCGACCACCAGCACGCCCGCGCCCGCCTCTACCCCGTCGCCCTGTTTCACCAGCACACGCACGATCTTGCCCGGCATGGGCGCCGTCAGCTTCCTGGGGCCGTGATCGTCAACCGCGCGCACGCGTCCCCGCAAAGATCTCGGATCGCGGACTTCCGCCGCAAAGCGCGCGCTACCCACCCACAGATGCGTCTCACCGCCCACGCGCTCGCACTTAATTTCATAAGCCTGGTTGCCGACGCGCAGAGAGAGCACGTCGGGACGCGCCAGCACGGCATCAACCTCAACCTCGCGTCCATCGACGTGGCACACCCAGCCGCCCTCCGCCCGATCCAGGTCGAGCCGGTAATGCTTGCCGTCGATGCTGATGTCGTAAGTCATGAGAGCCACTGCACAGGGTGCCCCGCCCTCCTCGCGTTCTCTGCGAGGGGGTGGGGATTTTGACTTCGCAGCGAAGCCTTCGTGAGTGTCCCCGGCGCGGCAGCCTGATCGAAGCTCATCGCATCGCGTCCTTGTGCGCCGCAATCTTCCAGTTGGACGCAGCCGTCGGCGCACTATTCCCGGAGCCATGAACCGCCGGCCGCTCTCCCGCTCCTGCGCCGGCGGCGCCCAGCACGGCAAAAATGCCAGCAGCAATCACCGCAACCTCAATCGCCTTTGGGTCGGCCGGTCCCTCGGTGCGCTTGTGCTTCAACAGGCGATCCAGGAATCCAGTATCCAGCTTGGCCGCGCGAAAATCCGGATCGCTTAAGATTCGCCGGAACAACGAAATATTGGTCTTGATGCCGCCCACAAAATATTCGTTCAACGCGCGCGTCAGCCGGCTGATCGCCTGCTCGCGGTCCGTACCGTAGCCGATCAACTTAGCCAGCAGCGGATCGTAGTCCATCGGAACAGTCCAGCCTTCATACATGCCGCTGTCACGGCGGATCCCAGGCCCCGAAGGCAGCAGCAGCAGCGTAATCTTGCCGGGACTGGGGAAATAATTGTTGTCGGGATCTTCCGCGTAAATGCGGCACTCGATGGCGTGCCCGCGAATCACGACCTGCTCCTGCGTGAACGGCAGCCGCTCGCCTGCCGCGATGCGAATCTGCAAGTGCACCAGGTCGAGGCCAGTCACTAATTCAGTCACCGGATGCTCCACCTGTAGCCGCGTGTTCATTTCGAGAAAATAAAAATTCTTCTGCTGGTCAACCAGGAATTCCACGGTGCCGGCATTTGTGTACGCAGCCGCCTGGGCCACGCGAACCGCGACCTCGCCCATCCGGCGCCGCATGTCGGCATCCACGATCGGCGAGGGCGCCTCCTCAATCACTTTCTGATGCCGCCGCTGCAGCGAGCACTCGCGTTCGCCCAGATACACGGTATTGCCGTGCTCGTCGGCCAGCACCTGCATCTCGATGTGGCGCGGATTGATGATCGCTTTCTCGATATAAACTTCGCTGTCGCCAAACGAGCGCTCTGCCTCGCTGCGCGCGCCTTCGAGCGCCGACTTCAACTCTTCCGGCGCATGCACCAGACGCATGCCCTTGCCGCCGCCGCCCGCCGCGGCCTTCAACATCACCGGATAACCGATGCGGGCCGCAACTTCCTCCGCCTGCTCGAACGATTCCAAGCCGCGCGACGTGCCGGGCACGAACGGAACGCCGGCTCGCTCCATGGCCTGCCGCGCCTTGGTTTTCGAGCCCATGGCGTCCATGGCCGCGGCGGTGGGGCCGATGAACTTTACGCCCGCGTCGGCGCAGGCTCGTGCGAACTTCGCATTCTCCGAAAGAAAACCGTAGCCGGGATGGATGGCGTCCGCTCCCGATCGCGCCGCGACGTCGAGAATTTTCTGGATATTCAGGTAGGACTCAGATGCCGCCGACGCTCCGATGGGATAAGCCTCGTCGGCTTTGCGGACGTGCAGCGAAGCGCGATTGACGTCAGAATAGACGGCAACCGCGGCAATTCCCATCTCGTGGCAGGCGCGGATGACGCGCACCGCAATCTCGCCCCGGTTCGCGATGAGAATCTTCTTGAACATAAATTAAGAGTTCGCGAAGTGTGCGCCGGCTGTTCTGCCTCTTCGGCCCCAACCGGACTGGATATTCTACTGGAGGCGTGCGCCAGCGGGTTAGCTCTTATCGGCGATGGGCTTCGGGCGCCGGGCTGCTTCCGAAAGCAGGAAGACCGCGAGAATAAACAACTCCGGCTCGAGGACATGCCGGTACCGGGCATTCACAAATACAAAGTAGTAAATAGTGGGATAGGTCAGAACCAGTCCCGCGAAAAGCCACGCCCCGCGCCGCCTCTGGCGGAGCGCGCGCCCCAGCCCCCAGATCGCGAGCACTGAGGTCGCAAGAAACAGCGAGCTGCGAAAATCGACCGGGGCCACGCTGCCGGTTTCGCGTGGAACTCCGTTCCAGTAGTAGAAGAATCGCTTAAGGCTGACCACTACAAACCGGCCGGGATTCTCACGAATCCACTCCACGGCGAGACGCTTGCAGTCCGCGGAATACTCGAGCTCCCCCAGGCGCTGAAATTTCTCGAACTCCAGCTTGTTCTGGCTGGGCTGCAGATAAGCCATCAGCATGCCGTCCGCGCCTATCCAGTTGCCCAACCGCAGCTGCAACCCGAAATCATCGCGCAGAAAGACGAAGCGTCCGAAGACCTCATAGTTGCGGATCAACCACGGCGACAGCACGACAAAAAAAATCGCCGACGACACCGCCACGCCGGCCAGCGAGGGCAAGCCTTTCTTGAATCTCCCCCGCCAAATCCACAGTCCGCAGAAGGGCAGAAAAGTGAGCATCGACGGATTGGCCAGAGCGCCCACGCCCCACAGCGCCCCGAAGAGCGCCCAGCCCCGAAAGCCGGGCCAATTTTCCATTTCGAGAGCCAGCAGAAAAATCAGGGCGAGAACAAGCGGAGTAAAAGTCGTATCCCACAGCCAATGAATCGACCAGTACCAGACGTAGGGCAGCAGGGCCCAGGTTCGCGCCGACCAAATCGCTACGCGCTCGCCAAACACTCGATCCGCGATCAGGTAAACCGGAATACAAGTAAGCACGGCCAGCAGGCTATTGATAGTCAGCAGCACCCAAGCCGACGCGTAGGAGTAAACGCCAAACAGCTTAAACATTGCGCCCATCAGGTAGGGATAGAGCGGCGGCTCCCACGCGGTCGGCCCGGTATGGCCGCCGTAGGGATTGCTGAAGCCCTCGCCCAGCGCGATGGAGCGGGCGATACGGCCCATCTCCCAGCCGAAACCAAAGTGGTCGTCTCCGGGCCGCGTTTTATATTCGCGAAGAATGCCGATGGCCGCAATCTGCAGAACGAACGAGATCACCATCAGCCGCAGAAGGGACTTGCGGATCGCAGGGGACAAGGCAAATCTTCCCGCCGCGTTTCGCAGTGCCGGTCTTCTCCACACTTTCAACCATCGCTCCAAGGCTTTCTGTGAAACTTGGCACAGAAGTTGCCAGCGCACTCGCTTCGATCGACGCTGACAGCCCAGACTCAACTTGTTCCTAGGACGGCGGCAGGCGCTGGAAACTTACGGCGAACGGCAAACCCGCGTGGTCCTCGGCGGGCTCCGGCTGCGTCCACTGGGAGCGCCGCACGAAGCGGTAGCGGATCAGTGTCCAGATCGCCAGCCAGCCATCGGAGTGGCGGATTTTCTTTCCTTCCACCGCCGAGCGCGGATGGTACGAAATGGGAACCTCTGCGATCTTCTCGCCCATCCGGCACAGCTTCGCGGTTATCTCCGGGCAGAACTCGAAGCGCTGGCACGTTAGCCTCATCTGCGCCACCAACGACTGGCGAAAAACTTTGTAGCACGTGGCCTCGTCATGAATACCCGCGCCGTAAAGAAGATTGGTGAGGTGAGTCAGCAGCTTGGCTCCCAGAAAAAAGCGCAAGCCGCGCTCGGGACGATCGGGGCGCACTCCGTAGACGACGTTGGCCTTGCCGGCTTCGAGCGGACGCAGCAGCGCGGGATAATCCTGCGGATCATATTCCAAATCGGAGTCCTGAATCAGCACATACTCACCCCGCGCATACGCCAGAGCGGTGCGAATGGCCGCCCCCTTGCCGTGGTTTTTCTCGTGAAAGACGACCGTGACGTCGTCGATCGACGGCAGCGCCTGCAATTTCTCGCGGGTGCCGTCGGTCGACCCGTCGTCGACGATAATGATTTCCTTTTTCACCGGCGAGGCCTGAATCGCCTGCAGCAGTTCGTCCAGGTGCGCCGCCTCGTTGTAAACCGGCACAATCACCGACACGTATCCCTTCCAGCGATCGTCGGCCGCCTGCGAGTTGTGGCGCGGTGCGGTTGCCAAATAAGTCATAATGGAAGCTCTGCACACATCAGAGCCGGTTTCGAAATTACGCGCGAATACAAGTATTTTCTAGCATAGTATCATCTGGAATCGAACGGACCTCCAACGCCAGCATGCCGCTACCCCAAGCCGCAGCGGACCAGATGCCCAACTCTTTCCCGCTTCCCGCGGAGCCTGCACGCCCAGCTCACCGACTCACTCTGGTTCTGCTGCTGACCGCCTGTGCCGCAACTCGATTTCTGTTCCTCGCGCGCAAGCCGTTCTGGTTTGATGAGTGTTTCAGCGTGGAAGTCGCCCGCATGGACTGGCCGAACTTCCTCCACCTGCTGTGGTGGCGCGAAGCCAACATGTCGCTGTATTACCTGCTGCTGCGCCTCTGGCTGCGGTTCGGACACACCGAGTTCTTCATCCGCAGCCTCTCGGTGCTGACGGCCGCTGCCACGCTGCCAGCAATTTACTGGCTGGCGAGGCTGCATTACAACCGGCGGATCGCTTTGATCGCAGCCGCTCTGTTCACCTTCAATGCCTACAGCGTTCGCTACGCTCAGGAAGCACGCAGCTACGCGCTGCTCCTGCTGCTGGCGACGCTCTCGTCAGGCTTCCTGATCGCTTTTTTACGCGAGCCAGTCCGGCGCAACCGGCTCGCCTATGTTCTGGTCAGCGTTCTGGCAGTGTACGCGCATTTTTATGCGCTGTTGCTCGTAGCGGCTCAGTGGCTGGCGCTGCGCCGACTGCGCGGCCGCCCTCAAGGTCCAGATCAATCGACACAATCCGAGACCCTGCTCGCGGCACAACTCCGGCACGCGTGGATCACCATCGGGCTCGCCGTCTCGCCTCTTCTAATCTTTGTAGCGAAGACCGGAGCCGGTCCCATCCGCTGGATTCAGCGGCCCAGTCTGCGCGATGTGCTCGAGTTCTATGAGCACCTCGCCGGCGGCAGCAACTGGGCGCTCCTGATCGTCTGCGCCTCGGCCTGCATCGCGGCATCGCTCCCAGCCGGGAAACAGCTCTGGGCGCGCACTCAGTCCTGGGAGACCTGGCGAGTCCAGTTTCTGCTGGTCTGGCTGTTCTTCCCGGTCATGCTCGCAGTTGTGCTGTCGTTCGCCCGCCCCGTCTTTCTGGCTCGCTACATGATCTTCTGTCTGCCCGCCCTGTTGATTCTGGTCGCCGCGGGGCTGGCCCGGCTGCGTCCATGGTGGCTGCTTGGGCCCGCTCTCGCCGTTGTATTGTTTCTGGGCGCGCAGGGAGTCGCTTTTGTTTACGCCAACGACTTCGACAACGAGCGGGACGCCTCCGTCGCAGCTGCCGCCTTCATTCTCGACCACGCCCAGCCGGGAGACGCCGTCGTCTTTCACATTGCCGCAACGCGCATTCCTTACGAATTCCTCCGCTCCCTTCGCGCCGGCGAGAATACCGCCAGCCCCGGCTTTACGGCTCAACTCGGCCCGGAGATTCTGTTCCCTTACCACGGCGCAGGTCTCGACTATCGCGACTTCACCGGAAAGCCCACGGCCGATTTCCTGCGCACGTCCACGTCCAGCCATCCTCGAGTGTGGATCATGCTGATGAACAACGGACCCGCAGGAAATCCCGACCCCACCACCGTGACGTTGTCACAGATCCTTCCCGAATCGTTCCCCACGATGCTGCGCTGGCAATTCACGAAAGTCGAAGTCCGGCTCTATAGCAAACAGTAGTCGGCGCCACACACCACCGCGCGCAGGGCCGCATGCCAGAAATGAAAAGCCTCCTTCGCCCGTCGAGCGAAGGAGGCTGAACCCGCGAAGCAGGTAACTCAACTATTCAGGCTGATCCATTACTTAGGCTGGTCCATGACGATTCCGCCGCCCTGGCTCTGGGCCGCTTTTTCGGCCTTGGCCTTCTTCACGCGCAGGGTTTGTCGACCCAATGATCCGCAGTCTTCAGATCTTCCGCGCGCGCAGCCAGGTCGTCGCACTCCACGTCGCCTTTTTCGCGGTACATCAGGTTCAGGTACGCCATGGCGTCGTCATAGTCCGGACGAATCTCAATCGCCTTGTTGAGGCTGTCAATGCCTTCCTGAATAGAAGCCGCATTCTTGGCTTTCAGTTCGCTGCAGACCTTCATCTGATCCTTGTTCTTCGGATTCAGATTCTCTTCCGGCTTCATGCCCAGCTTGGCGCGTTCTTCCATGCGCGGCTGGTAGCACGCCGTCCAGTCGATCACACCTACCGAGTAGTACGGCTCAGGATCGTTCGGGTCCAGGTCCGACGCCATGCGGTAGTACTTCTTGGCATCGTCCCACTTCTTCTCGTTCAAGTACAGGTACGCGATGCCCTTGGCCGCGTTCACCTTTTGATCGCGCGCTGGATTGGCGTCGATTACAGTTTGATACTCCTTGATGGCCTCGTCTGCCGTGCGCAGATTATCCGGCGAATCCACGCCGGGGATGTATTGCGAAACGTATGCCGTGGCCAGGTACATGCGAGCATTGATCAGCGCCGGATCCAGTTGAACCGCCTGTTGGAAGTGGTCGATGGCCTGCTCGTAGTGGTTGTTCTTGTAAGATTCCACGCCCTTGTTGAGCTGGTCGCGCGCCCGCAGCTTGTTACATCCCACAGAAGAGAAGAGTGCCAGCGCTACGGCTGCCAGCGTGATGAGTTTCAGGTTCTTATTCATTGCGGTATAAGTCTCCCTCGACAGAGCATCCTAGGCCCAGAGACATCGGTTTGACAAGTACAGCAAAGTACGGCAAGCACGTGGACCGTGGGCCGCGGGCGCGCACGGAAGCTTTCATGCTTCCGTGCAGTGGGCCGACTGTGAAAAGCGCACTCCGGGCTCGCCGGACAGACGGTTCAGTTGCCCGCTTCGATCTTCGCGGTAATCAGACCGACTTTATCCACACCAGCGGCGTGCGCAATATCGATCACGTTGGCGACGTTGGCAAAGGGGATGGCGTCATCGCCCTTCACAAACATGACCTTTTCCGCGCGTTGCTTGTAAATGTCGGTCAGACGCCCCTGCAGGTTGTCCCAGGTGGCATCTTCGTTGTTGATCTTCACGCCCGGCTGCGATCCTGCTCCACGGTCGAGCAACTGCACGACGATGGTCCGGTCCGGGTTGACTTGATGTTTTTGATTTGGCGGAGGCGGCTGAGGAACCAGCGCATCCAGTCCCTTCGGGGTGACGGGCGAGATCACCATGAAGATAATCAGCAGCACGAGTAGAACGTCAATAAGCGGGGTGACGTTCATGTTTGCATTTTGGCCTCCGCTCGGGCCAACTGCCATTCCCATGGTCGTTCTCCTCTATTGCCCGGGCGCAGCCGGAGCTGGCGGGGCGTTTGGAGCAGCTTTTCTCTGATCGGTGAGCAAGCCCAGATCATCCACGCCGGCGGCACGGACATTGTCCACCACCTGCACCACATAGCCAAAACGAGTCCGCATGTCCGCCTTCACGTACACGCGCTTGTCCTGCTTGTTGGCCAGGCGATCCTTCACCTTCTGGGTCAAGCCGTCGACCTGAATCTGGTCGCTGCCGAAATACACCTTGCCGTCCTTGGTGATGGAGATCAGCAAGGCGTCTTCCTTGTCCGCGTCCGGCATTTGTTCCGGGTTGTTAACCGGGGCCATGTCCACGCTGATGCCTTTTTGCAACATGGGCGTGACCACCATGAAGATGATCAGCAGAACCAGCATCACATCCACCATGGGTGTGACGTTGATATCCGAGCTGACCTTCGCTCCTTCGTTCCGTTTCGCTAATGCCATAGCTAGATCTCTCCCATACTTGGTCCCATGTTTAAGTTGGGAAGGTCCGGCGCCGGATTGCTCTAGCGCCGGACAAGCAACTCAATTGAGAGACCGTGGGTACCCCATTTTTCGCGCGTCTTATGCGCGAGATGTGGGGAACTTTCTTACCGGCGAACGTCGCCGCGCTTCTTCAGGAAGTAATCAATCAGTTCGCTCGACGAGTTGTCCATCTCCACGTCAAACGCTTCCACGCGCCCGGTCAGATAGTTGAACATCATGACGGCCGGAATGGCGACGAGCAGCCCGATGGCCGTCGTAACCAGCGCTTCCGCGATACCACCGGCGACTGCTGCCAGTCCGGTGGCCTTCGAGTTGTTGATGCCAATGAAGGCGTTCAGAATGCCCATCACCGTTCCGAACAGTCCCACGAAGGGAGCGGTCGACCCGATGGTGGCGAGGCCGCCCAATCCGCGCTTCAGTTCGGCGTGGACGATGGCTTCGGTGCGTTCCAGAGCGCGCTTGGAGGCTTCAATGGTTTCGCCAGGGATTGCGCCCGGGGAATCCTGGTGAGCCTTGAACTCCATCAGGCCAGCGGTGACGACCTTGGCCAGGTGGCTCTTCTTGTTGCGCTCGGCAACCTTGATGGCTTCGTCGATACGGCCGTCGCGCAACGCTCCCGCCACAGCGGGGGCGAATGCACGCGACTGTTTGCGAGCCGCGCTATAGGCCATCCAGCGATCGATCATCACGCCGATCGACCAACCGGACATGATGAACAGAATGATGACCACGGTTCTGGCGACCCATCCCATTGCTTTCCACAAGCCCAACGGGTCGGTCGCGATGGCGCCGCCGCCTTCCTGAACCATCCAGGTGGCTGCGACGTGAACGTGACTGAGAAGTGCTGCTGCTACGTGAGTTGCGAACATGAGCTGCTTTTCCCTCCTCGGAACTCTTTACTTTACTTGGACACTGTGATGCGCTTTGTGGTGCCAACCGCCCGGACAAAATCGATTTCCCGGTGGGCCTGCGGCCTTTTGCGCCGCACACGCACCGAACCGCTGGCCATACCTTGATGAAAACAAGCGATACGGCAGCCGCGCCCGGGCTTCTTCCAGAAGCCCCTCCCGGCCACCGCGATTCAGGTGGGAAGGGGAGGGCCATGCACACTACTGCCAGTCAATCTAAACCGCGCCCTGCTGGGGGAGTTTAGCCCCCAGCGAGCGTGAAGTTTACCTGCACCTGCGTGTCGACCTCGACCGGTTCTCCGTTCAGCAGGTAGGGCTTGTACTTCCACTGCTTCACGGCTTCGATCGCGGCCGGCGCCAGCATAGGATGCCCGCTGATCAACTGCAGGTTCTCAATGCTGCCGTCTTTGCTGATCTGCGCCTGTAGAATCACCACGCCCTGAATGCGGGCCTGGCGCGCCAGCGGCGGATAGGTCGGATTGACCTTGCGGATCAGAAGCCCGGACGATACGCCCGACGATACGCGCACGCGCGTGGGAGCAGCCATTTTCGGAACTACAGCCAGATTGTTCGTCGAACTGAGCACGCTGCCAATCACGCCGCCCATCGACCCGCCCGGAATGCCGCCCGGAACGCCGCCCACCACGCCCGACGAGGCCATCGCCGGCGGAGCTTCGTCTTCCTGAATCATCTTCACTTTTTGCGGAATCTTGGTGGGTGTGCGCAATTCACCGTTGACGATATCGGTCTGAATCACTTTGACGTGCTGCACGGCTGCAGCGGCTGGCGGTGGAGGCGGTGGCGGTGGCGGGGGGGCCACCAGCAGGAACATCATTTGTCCCTTGGGCAAGGCTTCGGTGAAAATCAGCGGGATCAGAACCATGACCCCGATGATCATAATCTGAATGCCGAACGAAACGATGGACGTCCATCCCCGCTTCGTCTTAAGCCTGCCGCCGGATTCGATAAGACTGTCTTCAAACATTGTGATTCTCCCCTAACTTCTTTCAGACCCCTAAAGACCTTTAGACACCGACTGCTTCCCCTTTGCTCCCGGTTTTTTGGGTGCGCCCCAGGAGCCATCCAGCCTCCCACGGCGTTTCTAGCAAATCCTTCTAAGCGCTTACAAAAGAAGGCCTACCACAATGCACAATGAATGACCAACCGTCGAGCCAGCTATTTAACGGCCTTTACCGGCATTCCGACCGGACGCTTGCCTTTTTCAATCCGCCAGTCCTGGTAAGCCACCAGGATGGGTGCGGCGATCGCAATCGACGAATACGTTCCGATCAAAATGCCAATGACCAGGGCGAGGCTGAATCCACGAAGCACTTCGCCGCCGAACAAGAAGAGAGCAAGTACAGTAAGAAAGGTTAGGCCCGCTGTCAAGATCGTTCTGCTCAGAGTTTGATTAATACTGCGGTTAACGATCTCCGACAGTTTCTCGCGCCGCATGAGTTTAATGTTTTCCCGGATGCGGTCAAATACCACGATCGTGTCGTTATTAGAGTAACCAATCAAGGTCAAAATGGCCGCGATTACGGTCAGCGAAATGTCCGTGTTGGTCAGGGAAAACGCCCCTACCGTGATCAGCGTGTCGTGAAACACCGTTACCACCGCGGCAATGCCGTAAATCCACTCAAACCGGAATCCCAGGTAAACCAGCATCCCCAGCAGCGAATAGAGGGTCGCCAATCCCGCCTGGGTGCGCAACTGGCCGCCCACCTGGGGACCTACGATCTCCACGTGTGCGCACTCCAAAGTCGGAAAGGTAGAAACCATCCGCTAGTGACGCTGCCACCGCGGGCGCCACGCCCGGAGCGCTCTTCAACTGGTCGAGCGAACTCCACACTCCGTCCAGGGTTTTCTCCCGGTAGTCCACTACAGCCTGCGCCTGTGCCGTATATTTCTGGTCGGCATCGGTCCCGGTGTGCAGCGGATCTTTATCCATCAGGTATTCTTGATCTTCAAAAAGCTGGCGTTGTTCAGGTCGTCCTTGCCCGCGGGAGCATTGCTCTCCAGCGCCTGGATAATCTTCAGCTTGCCCTGGTCGAAAGCCTGTTCGCTGGTCTCGCGCACGTCCAGATCAATCAAGACCTCGTTCAGAGCCGGCTGGTCGTAAGGCTGAATCTTCGGATCGTGCAATCCGGCGCGGTCCATCGCGGAACGCACCGCCTTCAGGTCCGGAGTATGCGAGAACTTCACATACACCAGCGTTCCTCCGCGGAAGTCCACACCCCACGGGATGTGGTGCCAGAACAACATGGAAAACACGCCGGCCACGCTGAAGATCAGCGAAAAGGCGAGAAAATACCACTTTTTCCCCAGAAAATCTATGTTGGTATTGCGAAAAAACTCCACGGGTTTTCTAGCCCCTTATCTATGTATGACTTAGCAAAGATTTAGTAATTGGGAAATTTGGTAATTGTGTAATTGAAACCGCGAGATCGTTTGCGCCGGCGTTTTTCAATTTCCCAATTACCAAATTCCCCAATTACTCAATTTTCTAAATGCTCAGCGCTTCGCCGCGTTGCTTCCGGCTCAGCACCCAGTCGAAGATCACACGCGACACGAACACTGCGGTAAACAGGTTCGCCAGCAAGCCAAACGTGAGCGTGGTCGCGAACCCTTTCACCGGACCGGTTCCGAAAATAAACAGAATTGCCGCTGAAAGGATGGTGGTGACGTGCGTATCCACAATCGTGATCCAGGCGTGGCTGAAACCCTGATCCACGGCCGAGGGCGGCGTTTTGCCGTTGCGCAACTCTTCGCGAATGCGCTCGAAAATCAGCACATTGGAATCCACGCCCATGCCGACCGTCAGAATCACACCTGCAATTCCTGGCAAGGTCAACGCAACGTTGACCCCTGCGATGGTGGACCACCCCAGGAATCCGAGCAGAATAATCAGGTTCATGATCAGCGCCAGGTCGGCATTAATGCCCGCGCCACGGTAATAGATCAGCATGAAAATCAGCACCGCGCCCATACCGATGATGGTCGCCAGCACGCCGGAGCGAATTGAATCCGCGCCCAGCGACGGCCCCACCGTGCGCTCTTCCAGATACTTCATGCTGGCCGGCAGGGCACCGGAACGCAGGATCATCGAAAGGTCCTTAGCCTGCTGCTCCGACATCCGGCCGCCGCTGATCTCGCCGCTGTCGCGGATCGGTTCCTTGATATTGGCCACTTCCTGCACTTGATTGTCGAGCACCACGGCCAGGCTGTCACCGACGTGGGCGGTCGTAAAGTTGTAAAACCGCTGCCCACCCTCACCCGTCAGATCGAAGTGCACCGAGGGTTGTCCATTCTGGTCGGTGCTGGCGCGCGCATCCCGCAAATCTTTGCCGCTGACCGCCGAAACGCGCGACACCAGGTACCACGCCGGACCCTCCGACCCCGCCCCGGGCATGCTGTGTCCCTGCAGAAGAATGGCGTCCGAAGGCAGAACGCCGGGCTGGGGCTGCGCCTGCAGCGCCGCCTGCTCGCTCGGATACGGCCCACCCACAGCCTGCTTGATCTCCAGCATCGCAGTGGACTGCACCAGAGCCTTCACCCGCCCGGGATCGTCTACGCCCGGCAGTTGCATGAGGATCTGGTAATCCCCGAGCCCATGTTCCTGAATCGTAGGCTCGCTCACACCGAGAGCGTCAACCCGGTTGCGGATGGTCTCAATGGCCTGGGTGACCGCCTTGTTCTTCAAGTCAACCAGCGCCGAAGGCTTCATCGCCAGGTTCCAGGAATTGTCGACACCGCCGGTGATGTCGTACTCGGGAAGGTGATCCTGCACAATGCTAAGCAGATCGGGACGCGAGGCAGGTTGCACGCCTTTCACCACCACGCGGTCGGGATTGTTCTGCGGGTCGGACTGGGAGACGTCGTTGAAATCAATCTTGCGGCTGCGCAGCTGTTCTTTCAAAACTTCGACCGCGTTCTGGGCCACTACGTTCACCGCATCATTGACCTGCACCTGCAAAATCAGGTGCGTTCCACCCTTCAAGTCAAGGCCTAGGTGGATGTGATCGGTCAACGCCGTGAGCAGCCCCTGTCCGGTAAGACTCTTCGGAATCCCAAAAATTCCGAACAGGAAAAACAGCATCGTGGCAATGATGAATCCGAGCTTATAGAGAAGATTCTTGGTCATATAAAAGACTGAGTTTCAAGTTTCCGGCGTCCAGTCTGAGCTTCGCGGTCGAAACTGGAAACGCGAAATTATTTTGCCTTCGGGTCTTCCTCGGGCGTCGTCACAATCGCCACCGAGGCCTTGGTCACTTCCAGTACCAGATTGTTCGGCGGAACCCGCAAATGAACGGCATCGTCTTTGAGCGCCATCACCGTGCCGCGCAAGCCTCCGCTGGTCGTCACCTTGTCGCCGGTCTTGAGCTGATCCAGCATGGCTTGCCATTTTTTCTGGCGGCGCTGCTGGGGCAAAATCAGGAGAAAATAAAAAATGGCGATCATGGGCACAAACATGATCAGCAACGACAGACCGCCACCGCCCGGTGCCTGCAATATCAGTGCAGCTTGCATGTTCAAAATGTCCACGCGGAGGGCATCCGCGAAAAATCGCCCGCGCCCATTAGCGCCGCGGGAGCTGTTATTTCACCACGGGGTTTGGATCGACTTCGGCCGGGTTCCTTCAGCTTTCAGGCTTGTATCCGGGGAGGCCATCCGTCGCGGTCACGTTTTCGGTCGTGACCAGAGACTAGCAAGAAAACGGGACTCCACCCCAAGTGAGATAGCATGCCGCACCCGCCGCATAGTGTCAAGGTAGAAACTCAGGTTGTGGATGGTATTCAAGACCTGCGCCAGCACTTCGTTGGATGCATAAAGGTGACGTAAGTAGGCCCGCGAGTAGCGCCGGCACACCCGGCAGCCACAATTCGGGTCAAGCGGACCCGCATCCTGGGCATAGCGCGCCTGCTTTATCGAAACTTTGCCCTCCGAGGTAAACAGCAGCCCATGCCGCGCCGCCCGCGTCGGCAGCACGCAATCCATCATGTCGACGCCCAAATTGGCATACTCGACAATTTCTTCCGGCGTGCCCACTCCCATTAGATAGCGCGGCTTGTCGACCGGCAGGTGCTCCAGCGTCGACTCGACAATCTCCCGGGTAAGCTCGCGCGGCTCCCCCACGCTCAGCCCGCCTATGGCATACCCCGGAAACCCAATCTCGACGGTTCGCTCCGCCGATTCCTTCCTCAGCGCACGATCCATCCCCCCCTGCACGATGCCGAAGAGCGTTTGGCAGGCGTGGCCAGAAAGCGGGGGATCAAGGGAAGGAGGGTGCCCCATTCTAGCCGCGCTTTGCGCGGCTAGAGTGGGGATTTCGGATGCGGCGTTCCACGGCACCTCACTCTTATGTTCCTCAAAATATTTCTTGCTCCTCGCCGCCCAGCGTGCCGTCATCTCCATCGAAGCCCGCATCCGAGCCTGATCCGCCGGATACTCCGTGCACTCGTCGAACGCCATAATGATGTCGGCGCCCAGCCCGATCTGCGCCTCCATCGCGCTCTCCGGACTGAAAAAATGCGAAGACCCATCCAGATGCGAACGAAACGTCACGCCTTCTTCATTCACCTTGCGCAGCTCATTCAGGCTGAACACCTGAAACCCGCCCGAGTCGGTGAGGATCGCTCGTGGCCACGCCATGAATCCATGCAGCCCGCCCAGCTTCCTGACGGTGCTGACGCCCGGCCGCAGGTAGAGGTGGTAGGTGTTGCCCAGAATGATCTGCGCGCCCAGTTCTTCCAGCGTGTCCTGCGGCACACCCTTCACCGACGCGACCGTCCCCACCGGCATAAACACCGGAGTCTCGATGGCAGCATGCGGCGTCAGCAGCCGCCCGGTGCGCGCTTTTCCGTGCATGGAATCGATGTGAAACGAGAGCGACATACTTTGAGATTGTAGCAACGCGAATAATCACGTACTGCTCATGGAGCGGCGGACGCCCTCGTCCGCCGGACGCTGCGCCCCGGACGAGGCGTCCGGGGCTCCACGAAAATTTGTCACACGCTGAGTACGAGAATTTCGGCCTCAATCTTTCCTCCAAGGATCGTGATGCGCCCCACGGTCACCGGCAATTTGAACCGCCGCGGACCTGCGCTCCCCGGATTGAAATAAAGCACGTCCGAGCGCGTCTCCTGCTTCGGAACATGGCTGTGCCCGGAGATCACCACCTTGAACCCCGCCGCTTCCGGCTTCAGATTGAGCTGCGCCAGATCGTGCAGAACATAAATGGAAACTCCGCCAATCTCGACGACTTCAGTCTCGGGCAGCCTGCGCGCCCACGCGGCTTTGTCGACATTGCCGCGAATGGCCGTCACCGGCGCGATGACCGCGAGCTTCTCCAGAATCTCCGCCGCGCCCACATCTCCGGCATGAATGATGTGTTCCGTCCCGCGCAGCACCTCAAGCGCTTCCGGCCGAAGCAATCCGTGGGTATCGGAAATGACGCCAATCAGGATGGGGTTCTCAGTTCTTGGATCTGAGGTCTGACGTCCGAGGTCGGATTCACTGCCCCTTCATCTTCTCCACAAACTTGCCGATGCCGACCACCGCGCGGCCGATCGTGCCCCGCCCAATCTCCCGCGCATCGTCGCGGGCGGTCACGCGTAGCGTATAGAAACGACCGTCGAACGATTCCAGCACCGCCTCGGCCTTAATGTGCGCGCCGATGCCGCTGGCGGCGCGGTGCTCAACGTTGATCGCCGTCCCCACCGTGATCTCGTCACCTTCGCAGTAAGGCTGCAGCGCATGAAATGCCGCTGTCTCCATCAGCCGGATCATGTCCGGCGTCGAATACACCGGCGGCAACTCCGGATGATGCGCGGTGAGCGTGTGCCTGAACTCAACCGTTTCCTCCGCCTCGCCCCGCGCCCCTATAGGGATCTCTCTGGCCACAGCCTCTACCTCTCGAAAAAACAATGAGCCAACGATTGTAGCGAAATCGTTGGCTCGAACCTGTCTCGCACCACCAAAATTCGATCACTTTTACGCCGTCGCCATCCTCCGCGCGTTGATCCCGTCCAGCGCCTTCCACAGCATGCGGGCCGCGCTCTCGGCCGCGTCCAGGGCCGCATCCGCGGTTTCGGGGTGGGCGGCGATCCGCTTTTCCAGCTGCTTGCGCCAGACGTTCGAATGATAGACGTCGGCCGTGGCATGCAGCGTGAAGTAGCCGCAGGTCTTGTCGTCGGCGCGGTACATTTCACGCAAACCGCGCTCCTTCTCTTTTGCGATGCGCGGAACCTGCGACTCGTAAGCATAGAAAGCGGCGAGCGCAGCCTCGGGCGTGCCTTCACTGGCTACATTGTGAAAGTGCCGGATGAGCTGCCGAATCTCCGGTACCGGACTATGCCACTCCAGATTGCGGCTCGACCCCATGCCCTCGGCGAAGTCCAGCCAGAGATCGGAGTGCGGCACCGCCTCCCGGCCCGGCCGCCCGTCCACGCCCTTCTCGTCGCACATATTCCCCAACACCGCGCGGCGCAGTTCGCCTTCCTCCAGCCGCATCCCCAGCGCGGCCAGGTAAGAGGGAAACGCCTCGACATGCTGGTAATAGTCCTGCGCATATTCGCGCAGATCGTCGCGCGTCAACTGACCGGCCGACCATGCCTTGTAGAACGGATGGCAGAGCAGGTCATACTTGCCGATGCGCGCTTCCAGTTGTGCAAAAAATTCCTCAGTAGTCATGAAGCCCCTCCGGCGTTCGGGTTCGGACAGCCCAATATACGAGCGTTGAGGCATGGCGGGCAAGTGATCGTAATCACACGGCACGTCAAGTTGCTAGAATGAAAGAAGTAACGGGCGCAACGATTTTCCGGGGTTCGCTCCTGCTCGATTCGCATGCAGTTCACCGAACAATTCGACGTAGTCGTGGTCGGCGCCGGTCATGCCGGATGTGAAGCCGCCATGGCCTCCGCCCGCATGGGCCTGAAGACCGCCCTCTACACCCTCAACGTCGACCTGATCGCGCAGATGTCGTGTAACCCCGCCGTGGGCGGCATCGCCAAGGGACACCTGGTGCGCGAAGTTGACGCCCTCGGCGGCATCATGGGCGAAATCACCGACGCGGTCGGCATCCAGTTCCGTCTGCTGAATACTTCCCGCGGTCCCGCCGTCTGGTCGCCCCGCGCGCAATGCGACAAGCAGGCCTATCGCCTGAAGATGCGCGAAGTACTTGAGTCGCAGCCGAATCTCAAGATCAAACAGGCGGAGGTCGCGGATCTGCTTGTCGAAGGCAGCTGGCAGACTTCAGACCTCAGACCTCAGCCAGAGACCACCGCCCGTTTGGGGACGGGCGACTCGCCCGTCCCGCCGGAGCACAGCTCCGACCGCCGAATCGTGCGCGGCGTCCGCCTGCGCGATGGCCGCACCGTGGGCGCGCCCGCCGTCATCATCACTACCGGGACCTTTCTCAACGGCCTCATCCACTGCGGCGAGCAGCAATATCCCGCCGGACGTTCCGGCGAGCCCAACGCAGTCCTGCTCGGCGAAGCCCTGAAGAAGCTCGGCCTGCGCGGCTGCCGCCTCAAGACCGGAACTCCGCCACGCCTCGACGGACGCACCATCGACTGGTCGCGCTTCCCGGTCCAGCCCGGCGACGTTGACCCCACGCCTTTCAGCTTCCGCACGAAGCGCGTCGCACATCACGACTCGCAAGTCCCTTGCTACATCGCTTATACCACTTCAGAAACGCACCGCATCATCCGCGAAAACGTGCACCGCTCGCCCATGTATAGCGGCCAGATCCAGTCCATCGGCCCGCGCTATTGTCCCTCCATCGAAGACAAGATCGTGAAGTTTCCCGACAAGGAAACGCACCAGCTGTTTCTCGAGCCCGAAGGCCTGAACACCCACGAGATCTACGTCAACGGCATGAGCACTTCGCTTCCGGTCGATGTTCAGCTCGCAATTCTGAAGTCGATCCCCGGCCTTGAAGACGCCGAGATGCTCCGTCCCGGCTACGCCATCGAGTACGACTCCATCGATCCCACGGAACTCGAGCGCACGCTTGAAACCCGCAGGATTGCCGGCCTATTCCTCGGCGGCCAGATCAACGGCACCTCCGGCTACGAAGAGGCCGCGTGCCAGGGACTGATGGCCGGCATCAACGCAGCGCTGCAAGTGAAGGGCGAGCCTCCGCTCGTTCTCGACCGCACCGAAGCCTACACCGCGATCCTGATCGACGACCTGATCTCGAAGGGCACGAACGAGCCCTACCGCATGTTCACCTCGCGGGCCGAGTTCCGCCTACACCTGCGCATCGACAACGCCGACCGCCGCCTCACCCCCCACGGCCGCCGCGTAGGCTTGATCAACGACGACGCCTGGGCCGATTTTGAGTCGAAGCAAGAGCGCTTGGCGAAGCTGAAGAAAACCTTGGAGAGCACGCGCCTCACCCCGGAAATGTTAACGTCTTGTCATTCTGAGCGAAGCGAAGAACCCGTGCAGTTTGCCGCCGATGGATCTGGACGCGAGGATCACGACTGGGGATCCGCCACAGGCCAGACGTTGGCGCAACTCATGAAGCGCCCCGAAGTCACGGTAGAGCAACTCGTTCCCATTCTGCGGAGACTCGCCCCCGATTTCTTCGCAAGAAATTCCTCCGTGCCCTCCGCGGCCTCTGTGGTGAAGCTTTCGTCGGAAGTGCGCAACGAACTCAAGTCCATCGAAACCGAGATCAAGTACGAAGGCTACCTGCTGCAGCAGCAGCGCGCCATGGACCGCCTGAAGAAGGCCGAGCAGCACTCCATCCCCGACTGGTTCGACTACCATTCCATCAGCGGCCTGTCGCACGAGATGCAGGAAAAACTCACCCATGTGCGTCCGCGCACCATCGGCCAGGCCTCGCGCATCCCGGGCGTAACCCCCGCTGCCGTTTCGCTGGTCAATGTCTACATCGAAATTCAGGCCCGCCGCCGCGACCAGGCCGCCGCGCTTTGAAGAGCAGCGGCTTCACTCCTACCATAGACGTGGAAACAGGAATCCCGTGCTTCGCCGGTAAGACACATACTCCTCGCCAAGTGCCGTCGTCAGCAATTTCTCCTCCCGCAAAGCCTTGAGCGAATGTGCTGCCCACATCACAACTGCCGCCAGCACCCCGCGCCACTCGCCGATCACTACCGCTGTGCCCATGGCAGCCAGCAGCATCCCGGTATAGATCGGATGGCGCACCCACGCATACGGACCGCTGCGAATAACCCGATGTCCCTCTTTTAGCGTCACCCGCGCGCTCCAGTATTGGCCAATGCGATACCGTGCCCAGATCGCAATCGCAACCCCAACGCTGGTTAAAGCGATTCCGCCCCAGGCAAGCCAATTCTGCTCGGGCAGAAATCGCAGCCGCAGCCGCCCCACGCTCATCGAATTCGAAAACAGCAGCTCAAACACCAGCACCATCGGCACGATCGTGGCCAGCCGGCTAGTGAACGGTTCAGCCGTCCTGGTGCGCTTCACTCGCAGCCCGCTGATCGCCCAGTACGCGGCGAAGACATACCATGGAATCGTTTCGATCTGCCACATCGTCAGCGGGATGTTCACGGCACCCTCCGCTTTTCGGTCGATTTTGCAATCCGGCGCAGATGCCGGACCCACTCCAGTTCCATCTCGATCTGCTTCCTCATATGGCACACGATTTCTCCGCCGAACTTTCCCAGTCCCAGGTTGGTCTGCAGAGCTAGCAGTCTCTGGTCCCGGCTCTGCAGCCAGGCTTCGCGACGACCCAGAATGTTCTCGCGGGCCGGCGGCTTGAGCACCGGGAACACTCCCACGCGTAGTCGAAACGCAGCTTCCGACGAAGCCGCGGCTTCGCCGAACTCGCTCAGCCTCTTGAGCAAGTGACGACGACCCTCGGCGGACAGTGCGTACTGCTGCCGGGTTTGACCGCGCTGCCCCGCAACCGCCTTCTTGCTGACCCAACCCTCCTCCAAGAACCGGCGCAGGGCGGGATACACCAGGTTGCTGTGCAGCGCCTGCCCCGTAATCCAGCCGGCTTCCCGCTTGAGCTGGTAGCCATACTTCGGGCCATCCAGCATCATCGAGAGCATCAATAGATCATTCATGACAGTATCAATTATGATCTATAGATAAATCTTCGTCAAGAAAAGAGAATCCGTGCGCTGCAAAGAGAAAGCGCGAGGAGATGCCGCGTGACCGCAACTCCCTCTGCTTGGGCTCTAGCCCCGCTGTGCCGTCCTGCCCCAGGTCCACGCCCACCCGCTACAATGGCGAAAGCAGGTTTGCCCGAACATGATTGCTCATCTCCGCGGAAAACTGCTGGCCAAGCATCCCAACCAGGCCATCGTTGAAACGGCCGGCGTCGGCTACGACGTGACCATCAGCGTGCCGACGTTCTCTGATCTGCCGGCGGTCGGCGCGGAAGTAGCGCTGCACATCCACACCCACGTGCGCGAAGACCTGATCGCGCTCTACGGATTCTTGCGTCCCTCAGAAAAGCTGCTGTTCGAAAAGCTCATCACCGTGAGCGGCATCGGCCCCAAGCTCGCCATCACGATCCTGAGCGGCATGGCCGCCGACGAAATGGTCGGCGCGATTCGCGGCAACGACATCGCCCGCCTCACCCGCATCCCCGGCATCGGCAAGAAGACAGCGGAACGCATGGTGCTGGAACTGCGCGACAAACTGGCCGAAGCTGGCCCGGCCTCGGCCCCCGCCGTTCCCGCGATGAGTGCCATCGAAGAAGACGTGCTCTCCGCGTTATTGAATCTGGGATATCAGCGCCAGGCCGCAGAAAAGGCTGTCGCCGTAGCCATGAAGAATCGCGGCGGCGCATCGTTCGACGCACTCTTCCGTGAAAGTCTGGCAACGCTATCGAAATGAGGACTATCGGCGTTCCCCTGTGAGCCTCCGTGTCCTCTGTGGTTCAAGGTTTACTTCCCGATGCAGAACGTACTGAAGATTAAATTCAGAATGTCGTCCGTAGTAGTCGCGCCCGTGATGGCATCCAGCGGACGCAGCGCGTTGTAGAGATCCATCAGCAACATCTCGTGCGGCACTTTCCCGGCCACCGCATTCTTCGCCGCGTCGAGCGCCGCCAGCGAATCCTGAATCAATCCCTGATGCCGAACGCTGGTTAAGAATCCAGATTCGGCCTGCGCCTCGCCCTCGCCGCCAACGTGGCGCAGAATCGCCGCGCGCAGTTCGCCAATACCTTCCCCGGTGACCGCGGAAGTGAGCACTCTCTGGCCACTAGCCCCTGACCACTGACCGCCAGTCCCCAGATCAGACTTATTTCCCACCACAATCACTGGCCGGTGCTCTGCCAGCCGCAGCAATTCCGCATCTTCCGCCGTTTCTCCCTGCGATGCGTCGAGCACTACCAGCACCAGGTCCGCGTCGGCCAGCGCTTCCATCGATTTGCGAATGCCGATCGACTCCGCTTCATCGAGTGCCTGGCGAATCCCCGCAGTATCGACCAGCTTGACCGGAATCCCCCCAATCGCCACCGTCTCGCTGACCAAATCGCGCGTGGTGCCCGGAGTCGCCGTCACAATCGCGCGCTCCCGCTCCACCAGCCGATTAAACAAACTCGACTTGCCTACATTCGGACGGCCCACAATGGCCAGCGTCAACCCTTCATGCACGATCTTGCCGTAAGCGAAACTCGCGCTGAGCTGTTCGAGCGGCGCGCGCACCGAAGAAATGCGATCGAGAATGGTGGCATCCGGCATCACCGACACGTCGTCTTCGGCAAAATCAATCCCCGCCTCCAGCACCGCAATCAACTCCACCAGTTCTTTCTTGATCGGCTGCAGTCGACGTGACAGCGCCCCCTCCAGTTGCTGGGCCGCCACTTTCGCCTGATACAAAGTCTGCGAGTCGATCAGGTCGCGCACCGCCTCCGCCTGGGTCAAATCGATGCGGCCGTTCAGAAACGCCCGCATGGTGAACTCCCCCGGCTCCGCCAGCCGCGCTCCGGAAGCGACGCAAAGCTCTACAATATGCCGCAGCACCACGGGCGACCCGTGCGCCGAAATCTCCACAATGTCGTCGGTAGTGTAAGAATGCGGCTTGCCAAAATACGTGACGACCACTTCGTCGATGCGTCCGCGTTGTATCGAGTCCAGAGGGTGCCCCATCCTGGCCGCGTCTTTTGCGGCTTGGGCGGGGATTTTGACTTCTTTTGTTTCTTCTTTCGTTGATGGCTCGACCAGTTCCCCAAACACCGCCCGCCCCGGCTCCAACTCGTGCTTCAGCCGCAGTATCGGCGCCGCAATTTCAAGCGCCCTGGTCCCAGCAAGCCGCACCACACCGATCCCCCCGCGCCCGCCCGGCGTGGCAATCGCCACAATCGTGTCATCCAGATTCATAGGCTCAGATTCACGCGCCGATTGTAACGGGTAAACTAGAGTCGTCGTTAGTCGTTAGCCGCGTAGTCGTTAGCCGCCCCATGTGTTTTCGCCAACGACCAACGACGAACCGTCAACGATTCTGAGGAGCATTCAAAGTGTCCGTCGCCGATGAACTGTTAAAAGCCAACGAAGCCTTCGCCCGCAATTTCACCCTGGGAGAACTCCAGGTCAAGCCCCGCCGCCACGTGGCCGTGCTGGCCTGCATGGATTCCCGCATCCTGTTCGAGCACTGCCTCGGACTGCATCCCGGCGACGCCCACATGATCCGCAACGCCGGCGGCATCGCTACCGATGACGCCCTGCGCTCGCTGATCGTCTCCCATCACCTGCTCGACACGCAGGAATTCATCATCATCAACCACACCGACTGCGGCCTGCTGAAAGTGCGGGAAGATGAACTAAGGGCGCGTCTGACCGAAAAGATGGGAACCACGGCAGCCGAACCCGCGCACTTCCACGCCTTCGACGACCTCCAAGCCAACGTCCGCCAGCAAATGCAGCGCGTGAAGTCGCACCCGTGGATCCCGAAGCACATTCCCGTGCGCGGATTTGTCTACGACGTGAAGACGGGCAAGCTGATAGAAGTGCGAGAGAAATAACCTATTAGCGAAGCACAGTATCTGACGAAGGATACTGCCTCCCGTTGCAAAACTTGACCAAACTCCTACGTTTGTTGACCCCGTTCTGTCTATCATGAGAACTAGCTTCAGTTCTGCACCGCGAAGCAGTCTCATGGGACGCTCGGTTCGAGAGGGAGCCAAGATATGAAAACGGTTCTGGTGGTATTTCTCTTGTCGGTTTCAGCATTCGCCCAGGATTTGTCAGTCGCCGCCGCGGAATCCGCTTGCGGCCCCAGCAACGTTCAGTTCGCCATAAAGATCGACGCCAATGGGCATCAGCTCGAACCGCCCAACCCGGGGAAAGCTCTGGTCTATGTAGTGGAAGATCAAAAATTCAAGGTTGTGAACGACGTAACCACAAGGGTCGGGATGGATGGCACGTGGGTTGGAGCCAACCGGGGAAACTCGTATTTTTCTTTTTCGGTCGAGCCCGGTAAACACCATTTGTGCGCCGACTGGATTTCTGGGTTTCTGCCCGGCGGCCGCCTGGTCGCGCTGACTAGTTTCACGGCGGAGTCCGGCGCGGTCTATTACCTCCGGGTCAGAACCAGCGCCAGCCCGACTAGTGGCAAAGCTGGGGCCGGAGCCTCCATCGATTTGGATCTCGTGAATGAAGACGAGGGCAGACTTCTTGTCGCGTCCTCGGGGCTCAGCCTCTCGCAGCAAAAAGATTAGTGTTGCTTGAGACAGCAAGGTTCACGTTTATCTCGCCACCAGCTTCTCGATCTCTGCCTTTAACTCCCCATAGGGCACAGCCCCCGGATGGTACCAGGCCACTTTCCCCGCGCGATCCAGCAGGACCAGCGTCGGCGTGGTCGACGCCCCGTAAATTTCGAAGTTGTATTTGCTCACCGGCACGGGCATGTCGAGCAGTCCCGAATAAAAACGATGCCGCACGGCGTCGATGTATTGCAGTTCGTCGCTGGGCGAGGCATGCTCGATCTGCGCGGTATAGCCGTAAAGCCGCGTCGGGCCGATTACCTTAAATCCCGTCGTCGCGTACTCCGAGCGCAACTGCGCAATAATGGGCGCCTCTGCCTTGCAGTCAGCGCACCAGTGCGCCCAGAAAAACAGCAGAACGGGCTCGCCGCGCCATTGGTCAGGAGCCGCGAGGGTCGATCCCAGATACCGGTCGGCCTTTAGCGCGGGAGCCACCTTTCCAGTTAAAGCCAGCAGATTCAGATTTTTCTGCAGCCGGTCGTGAATCGACGTGCTCGCATAGGTGTGCAGCGCAGATTGCAGAAGCGCGATGGCCTGCGTCCGTTGCCCTTGCGCAACCAGCACCTGCGACCGGACTTCCAGCGCAGCGCCTAACGCGGTCGGCAGGTGCGGCTCAGCGTCGAGTGCGCGCTGTTTCAACAGTTCCTGCGCTTGAGTCTGTGTCTGCTTGGCATACGCCGCCGCCTGGTCGTACTGACGCGCGTCCAGCGCCGCCCGTGCCATCCACGAAGATGCCTCCAGATACTCGGCCGTAACTCCCTGCTGGTTGCGATAGGAGTTCAGCGCCGATTCCGCTGCGGAAAAATTGTTCTGCATCAGCGCGATGCGCACGTCGTCAACAATTCCAGCCCATGCCGCAGCCGTGAGCCCAACCGAAACCAGCAGAATCCGCAAACGCATGTATCAATGATGAATCGTTTGCTCAAAGGTCGCAAGTCGAGGTTATTTTTCTGCCCGGCCCGGCGAACCATAACAGCCTTCTCATCAATTGTTTAGCCATAGCCCACAGTAAATATGTAGCTATTTTGGGGCACTTTTCGATATAATTTAAGCGCGTTTGACTTTAGAGCTCCTTCGCAGTACAAGCATCTCCGCTCAACCCAGCGAGTGACCTTCCTGCAAGAAGACCCTGAAAGTTTCAGCGCTACATCAACAAAAAAGGAAATTGCACCATCATGGAAACAGGAACAGTGAAGTGGTTTAACGACGCCAAGGGCTACGGTTTCATCAGCCGCCAGAACGGTGAGGATGTCTTCGTGCATTTCTCCGCCATTCAGGCGAGTGGCTTCCGCAGTCTGCAGGAAGGTCAGCAAGTGCAGTTTGACGTGGTCAAAGGCCCCAAGGGCTGGCAAGCTGAGAACGTCAAGGGCGTCTAAAACGCTTCGCAGTTGACAATTCGAATAAGGGCGGCCAGCAATGGCCGCCTTTAGTTTTTGCGCGATGAAATTTCTTACGGCTGCAGGTCACGCATCAGCACCACGTCGGAGTCGGTGTGGCCGCGCACCAGCGCGAGTTGTTTACCATCGAACGACCAATGGAAGTCGTAGATGTGTTCCGACTTGAACGAGGTGAGCTGTTTTCCCGGCGAACCGTCCAGGTTCTGCCGCCACAGGTTGTCCACACCGTTCTCGCGGACGACATAGGCCAACGCCTTGCCGTCGGGGGTGAACCGGATCGTCTCAAATCCTTCTTTTTCGTATTTAACTAACTGGCGCACTTTGCCTGTGTCGGTCGCGACCAGCGCGAGCTTTTCCTCGTGGCCGCCGGCATGATCCACGGTAGCGAAGGCAACCGTCCTGCCATCCGGCGAAATATCTAAAGAGCGCCCGACGGGCAGGTTCGCCACTTTCTGTGCGGCTCCGCCGTCTATCGGCACTCTGATCGTCTGTTTCGCGGCGTAATCGAAGTAGTACGCCCACTTCGCATCGGGGGAACAAAGGGGGTTCCCGTCTTGCTTCCCATTAGAGAGTTGCTTTAGGTTTCCCCCGTCGGCGTCCACGCGCCACACCTTCCATCCGCCCCCGCCGCCATGATTAATGCCATTAAACACAAGATAGCGGCCGTCGGGGCAAGCGCGAGGATCGCCGCTGGTTAACTCCGGCCCGGTCTGGAGCACGCCTTTTGCCCCCGAATCCGGGTTGACCCAATGCAGCGGGCCGTCCTTGTCATAGACCAATCGGCCGTCGCGAGTCCAAGTGAAGTTAGAATTGGCGTTTGCGAGGACAACCTGCCGCGCTTCGCCTCCCCCAGATGCGGCCGAGAAGACAGAGAGAGTCCAGTGATCTTCGCTAACCACGGTGGCCAGTTCCTGACCGCTGGCGGCGATGCTTAGATCGGAATAGCTGTTGGTATCGTGTGTGACTGGACTCAACTTTCCCGCCGGATAAGAAACGAAAACGATCTGCTCGCGCGTATAGCCCGAAGAGGGCCCGGCTCCCAGAACCAGGAGGCCGTTGCCATCCGGCATCCAGGTTGGCAGGCGCACGTCGTCTGTAGAACTCAAGAACAGGTGCCGCTGGCCGGTCTTGGCCTCGACCGCCACCAGGCCCGAAAACGCGTCTCCCGGCTGGAGCACGAAACACATGATCGTCTTGCCGTCGGGCGACCATGCTGGATAACGCAGATGGTTGCTGCTCGGACCGCTGGTGAGCACGGTCTCGTTGTCGTTGTCGACCGAGCGCACAATCAGCTGGTACTTGCCGGCCTCCGGATTATCGTACCGCAAGAACGCCAGCTGTTTGCCGTCCGGCGAGAACGTGACGTTGGAATCCACGTCCGATGCCAGCTTCTCCGGCGTGCCGCCCAGCAGCGGCGCCCGATACAGAAATTTCAGCGCAGGCGCTCCCGGATCACTGCGCACAAAATAAAAGTAGTTGCCGTCGGGCGAGAAGCTCAGACCATATTGCTCGAAATAGACTTCCGCCGGTGGCTGCACCTGCGTCATGCTGTTGGTGGGAACATTGCGCAGCCACAGGCTGGCCAGACCCTTGTCCCGTACCACGCTGAGGATGTATTTGCCATCGGGCGAGATCTTCGCAAACATCACGTTACCTTCCTCCGTCACCTTGGTGACGGAGAAGTTGGCAAACGGCGTCGCGCGATGGCGTGCGATCAGCGAGTAGACTCCATAGCCCGCAGCGAGCAGAATGAGGATGACGACGCCGACTAGCACGAACACGCCCGTCCCCACCTGGCGCCGCCCGGCTGCCGCCACTGCGGCGGAAGTTTGACTGGAACCCTGGGCAGAAACGAGCACAGCGGGCGCAGTGCCAGGAGCTGATGCAGACGATCCTGATAGCTTCCGGCCCGATTCTGTGTCGCGCTTCAGCCGCTTAAGGTCGCCCCGCAAGTCGGCGGCGGATTGGTAGCGCAGGTCGCGATCTTTTTCCAGGAGCTTCTCCATGATCTCCTGCAGCCGGGCCGGCAGCGCCGGATTCCACTGCACCGCCGAAACTGGATCCAGCTCAAGAATGGCGTGAAACACCACCGCCGAGGTGGGCCCGGAAAAAGGCTGCCGGCCGGTCGCCGTCTGGTAGATCACCGCGCCCAGCGAGAACAAGTCGCTGCGCGTGTCGAGCTCTTCGCCGCGCGCCTGCTCCGGCGACATATACGCGATCGTGCCCACGGTCGAACCCGGACTGGTCAGA
Source organism: uncultured Acidobacteriota bacterium (assembly GCA_963800405.1). Lineage (GTDB taxonomy): Bacteria > Acidobacteriota > Terriglobia > Terriglobales > Acidobacteriaceae > Sulfotelmatobacter. Next base: position 41,763 of record CAWDBW010000005.1, on the reverse strand, counting down.
TTGGCCGGGGACGGGGAGTCTTGCGTCGCTCCGATAGTCTCCATCTGTAGGTCGGGGCGGGTCAGCTTAGCCAGTCCGAAGTCCAGCACTTTCACCTGGCCGCGCGGCGTAAGAAAAATGTTGGCCGGCTTGATGTCGCGGTGGATGATCCCCTTAGCATGCGCTGCGTCGAGCGCGTCGGCCAGTTGAATGGCGACATCGAGCAAAGGGCCGACCGGCAGCGGGCCGGAATAAAGCTTCTGGTCGAGGTTCTGCCCCTCCAGCAACTCCATGGCAATGAAAGACTGCGCGTCCGCGCCCTCACCCGATTTTTCGACGGCATAAATCGTGCAAATGTTGGGATGATTTAGCGCCGATGCGGCGCGCGCCTCCTGCAGGAAACGTTCGAGAGCGTTCTGATCCCCCGACAGCTGCGGCGGCAGAAACTTCAGCGCCACCTTGCGCCCCAGGCTCAGGTCTTCCGCCTCGTACACCACTCCCATCCCGCCGCTGCCCAACTGGCTGGTGATGCGGTAATGCGAGATGGTCTGGTTGATCATGCTGGGTTGATTCTGTCCCGGTCGTACTGACCCCACGAAAATCAGGGATTCATCTTAGCTTGGGCGGACGCACGCGGTTCTAGGTTTTTTTCTTGTAGTCGTCAGGGTAGAGGCGCTGGGCACATTCCGGGCAGATGCTGTGGGTGAAGTTGGCCTGCGAGCGGTCGCGGACGTAACGCTCCACTGCGGTCCAGTTGCCGGCCTCGTCGCGAATGTTCTTGCAGGAAGCGCAAATCGGCAGGAGCCCGGTGAGAGTTTTGATCTTGGCCAGGGCGCTGGTCAATTCCTCGATGAGACGCTCGCGTTCGGCCTGGGCGCGGATGCGCTCGGTGTCGTCCCGATCGATGCTCAAAACCACCTTGCGCCCATTGCGCTCGAGCAGGGCCGAGTTGGCCACGATGTTCATCGGCGTGCCGTCCTTGCGCATGTGGACGGTGTGGTAATCGCGGCACGACCCGGTTTGCAACAGGGTACGGAGTCCTTCTTCGCCGCGGGCAACATCCAGCGTCACCGACTTCAGACTCATGCCGATGAACTCGTCGCGGGTGAAACCGTAGACCTCGCACGCTTTCGGATTGGCTTCGAGAATGACTTCGCTTTCCAGTTCAAAAATCATGATGGAATCATTTGCGTTTTCAAACAGGGCCCGGTACTCGCGCTCGGACTTTCGCAAACCTTCTTCGGCTCGCCGGCGCTCGCTGACATCTCGAATCGCCAGCAGGACAAAGACGCCGTCGTCCGTACTGAGAGGACTGAGACTGATGTCGACCGGAACCTCGCTGCCGTCACTGCGCCGGGCAAACAACTCCAGCCCCACGCCCATGGGGCGAGCTTGCGATGCTTGCATAAAGTTGGCGCGGTGAAGCTGGTGCCGTTCCCGCAGCCCTTCCGGGATGAGTGATTCCACGGCGCGTCCCGTGAGTTGGGCGCCGGAATACCCCAAGAGCCGCTCCGCCGTCGGGTTGGCGAGCACAATTTCTCCCTCGGAGTCGACGATCAACATGGCATCCGGCGCAGCGTTCAGCAGAACGCGGCAGTCGTCGGACAGCGGGGGAGCTGTGGGATGCCCATTGCAGGGCGGGTTGGGCATTGCGTTTTCCGTTGTTGGGTTTCAAGAATTATATCTCTATTTCTTTTCTCCAAGGGCCTCGCGCAGTAATCGGTGGTACTGCAACGCGGTCCGATCATGCCCTTATGGTTTATCCTAAGTTTGTTTGCCGTCACTATCGGAGGGTAAGAATTGAAACAATTTCATGCCATCTTTCGTCTAGCCGTGGGCTTCATGGTTTTCCTGTCAGCAGCCGCGGGCTGGGCGCAGGTTCCCGGAAACACTTACCAGGAATTGCACTGGCGAATGATCGGCCCGTTTCGCGGAGGGCGCACCCGCGCTGCCGCAGGCGTGTCCAGCCAACCCAACGTGTTCTACGTGGGCCAGGTGAATGGCGGCGTCTGGAAAACGGACGACTACGGCCGCACCTGGAATCCCATCTTCGATGAGCAGCCGACGCAATCCATTGGCGCCATCGCGGTTGCGCCCTCCGACCCCAACATCATTTATGTGAGCAGCGGCGAGGGATTGCATCGCCCCGACCTCTCCGTGGGCGATGGCATTTACAAGTCAACCGACGCCGGCAAGACTTGGACTCATCTCGGCCTGGCCGACGGACAACAGATTCCCGCGCTCGCCGTCGATCCGCGCGATCCCAACAAGGTGTTCGCTGCCGTGCTCGGCCATCCCTACGGGCCCAGCGCAGAACGCGGCATCTATCGCTCAACCGACGGCGGTCAGACCTGGCAGCGACTTATTTCCAAGGACGAAAACACCGGCGGTTCCGACGTTGAGATTGATCCCTCAAATCCCGACGTCGTCTACGCCTCGATGTGGGAAGTTCGCGAAGGTCCGTGGGAAGACGGCAACGAATTCAACGGCACTGGCGGCGGACTGTTCAAATCCACCGACGGCGGCAGCACCTGGCATCCTCTGAGCAACGGGTTGCCGAAGGATCTTTCGCAAATCTACGTCGCCGTCGCCCCCAGCGATCCGCGCCGACTCTACGCGACTCTTGGCACAGCCTCGGGAAGATTGAGCGTCTACCGTTCTGACGACGGCGGCGATAGCTGGGCGCAGATCACCGATGATCCTCGTCCCTCGGGCCGTATCGGCGGCGGCGATCTTCCCATCCCCAAGGTCGATCCGAAAAATCCCGACATCGTGATTGTCGTCAGCACGGTTACCATGCGCTCCACAGACGGCGGCAAGACCTGGTCAGGATTCCGCGGCGCGCCCGGCGGCGACGACTACCAGAATCTCTGGATCAATCCCAATAACGGCAACATTATTCTGATCGTCAGCGATCAGGGCGCAATCGTCACCGTGAACGGTGGCGCGAGCTGGAGTTCCTGGTACAACCAGCCCACCGCGCAGTTCTACCACGCCATCGCCGACAATTCATTTCCCTACCGCGTGTGCGCGGGACAGCAGGAGAGCGGCTCGGTCTGCACTTCCACTCGCGGCAACGACGGCGCCATTACTTTTCGCGACTGGCATCCCGTCGGTGTCATTGAGTATGGCTACGTCGCACCCGATCCGCTCGATCCGGACGTGGTATACGGCGGCGGACGCACCGAAGTTTCCAAGTTTCACTGGTCGACGGGCGAAGTGCAGAACGTCACTCCGATTCCCGTGCGCGAGGTCAAGTATCGCGCCAACCGCAGCGAGCCGCTGATGTTCTCTCCGGTCGACCCGCACATCCTTTACTACGCCACAAATTTCCTGTTCAAGACGGCCGACGGCGGCAATTCCTGGCAGACCATGAGCCCCGACCTGACGCGAGAGAAACCAGACATGCCGGCCAGCGTCGGCACGCTGTTCAATCAGGGAGTCGACAAACAGCGCGGCGTCATCTACGCGCTCGCCCCGTCATTCAAGTCCGTAACCACGCTGTGGGCCGGAACCGACGATGGCCTGCTGTGGATCACGCGCGATGGCGGAAAGAATTGGACCAACATCACGCCCAAGGAACTCACGGCGTGGAGCAAGGTCACGCAAATCTCCGCTTCGCATTTCGACGAGCAGACCGCCTTCGCCTCGGTGAGCCGATTCCGCATCAACGACATGCATCCCTACATCTACCGCACGCGCGATGGCGGCAAGACCTGGAAGCTGATCACCGCCGGCTTGCCCGAGTTCGGCCCCGTCGACACCGTGCGCGAAGATCCCGTCCGCCAGGGCCTGTTGTTCGCAGGCACGGAAAACGCCGTGTGGGTTTCCTTCGATGACGGCGACCACTGGCAACCGCTGCAACTGAACCTGCCGCACACTTCCATGCGCGATCTCTGGATTCATGACGACGATCTGATCGTAGCCACGCACGGCCGATCTTTCTGGATCCTGGATGACATCACTCCCCTGCGCGAGGCCTCGGCGGCGATTGCCAACGGAGTGCATCTCTACCACCCCGCGCCCGCCTACCGCGTGCAGCGCGACACCAACACCGACACGCCGCTGCCGCCCGACGAACCGATGGCGGCCAATCCGCCCGATGGCGCGATTCTTGATTACTACCTGCCTGCCGCGGCCGCTACGGTCACGCTTGAAATTCTGGATGCGCAGGGCAGTCTGGTCCGTCGATTCTCCAACGCCGACAAGCCCGACAGCACTGAGGAAGAATTACAAAAGCAAGCGATCCCGCTCTACTGGGTGCGCAATCCCTGGCAGCTTTCAACCGGCGCCGGAATGCATCGCTGGGTCTGGGACCTGCATTATCCCGCGCCGGTTGCGATGCGCCACTACTACCCCATCGCCGCGATTCCGCACGACACGCCGCGTCTGCCTCTGGGCCCGACAGCTGTGCCGGGAACATACACAGTCAAGCTCACGGTCGATGGAAAAACTTCCACTGCTCCGCTGACGATCAAAATGGACCCTCGGGTCAAGACCTCGCCCGCGGGCCTGCAGAAGAAATTTCAAGCGGAGACGCACCTTGCGTCCATCATGACCGCATCCGCGCAGGCTCTGCTTCAGGCCGGCTCGATTCGCGCCCAACTGGAAAAACTGACCGCGCAAGCCACCGGCTCTGCCAAGGACGCCCTCGACGCGACCGGGAAAAAACTCACTACGTTGACGGGTGCGGCTGCTGGATTTCTGGCTCCGCCTTCCGCGGAAAGCACACTCAGCCGCCTCAACGGCCAGGCCGGCACGCTCTACGAGCAAGTATGGCAAGTCGATGCCGAGCCAACTTCTTCTCAAACGGTAGCTCTGTCAGCCGTGGAACGCGACAGCAGCGAAGTCCTGAAGCGCTGGAGTGAATTCAAGAACACAGACGTGCCCACGCTCAATCGTCTGCTCCGCGAATCCAAGGTGCCCGAAGTACAGTTGGAAGCGAACATTCACCAGGAGGAGCCCCAGGTCGACGAGGAGTAGCTCGATGCAGAGTAGACGACGCGACCGAGCGTGCTTCCAGCCAGACCGCTAGAGCCGCTCCACGGCCTGCTGCAATTCCGCCGTGATTTTCTGCTGGTCCGTCCCCGGCGGAAATCTCATCGGCTCGCCAATCCGCACGCTGATCCGCCACGGAGCCACGAAACTCCGGCCCGACTGCTTCACTTCAAATAACCCGTCAATCCGCATGGGCAGAACCGGAATGCCGAGATTCTCCGCCAGCAGACCGATGCCCGCGCGAAACGGACACATCTTTCCATCTGTCGTGTGTCGACCCTCCGGAAATACGAGCACGCTGTAACCGCGATCGACGGCCTCGCCCGCATAAGCAAAGCTCCGCCGGAACCCGGCCTCGCGCGGCAGCGGAAACAAGTTCAGCAGCGACACTCCCAGACTCCACCGCACGCGATCATAAATGCGTGCAAAAAATCCGCGACCCGTCGCGGGAGATCGCAATGCCTCCAGATCCTCGCCGCGCGTGGCCGTGGCCAGCCGATGCCGGAAGCGCGCCGGCAGCGCCGTCAAAATAAACCCCAGGTCCGCGTCGCTCACATGATTCGACACCACCAGCAGAGGCCCCTGCACTCCGCGCAAATGCTCGCGTCCTTCAATCCGCGGCCAAGCCATCAGCACGATCGCCGGACGCAGCAGCAGATAGTGCGCCACCAGCCGCAGCCATGTCGCCGGCCAGCGCAAAGTCCAACTGGGATAGTGATACACCGCGCCCGGCAGGGCATCTCCGCGCAGCATGCGTTCCAGGTCGCCGACCGTCTGCACCGCGCTGAACCGAGTCTCGCTCAGATCGACCTGATAGCGGTCTTCGAGCGTAGAGAGCAATTCCACGCGATCGAGCGAACTCAGCCCCAGATCGGAATCGAGGCTGGCGTCCTCGCGCAGCGTGCCCGCTGGCCGTCCCGTAACCCGGGCAATCAATTCCGCCAGCGGACGGTTCGCGCCCGTATCCGTGCAGTCCTTTTCAGTGCGATCGTTTTCCGCGCCCTTCTGCAGTATCTGCGCCTGCGCCACTTCCCGGATCAGGTTGCGCCGCGGTTTCTGCGTGTTGGTCCGAGGAAAGTCCTCCCGCGGCCACTCGATCCACATCCGCATGCGCTGATAGTCGGCCAGAGATTGATTCGCTCGCTGCACAACTTCCTCCAGGCACGCATCCGTCGACTTCTCCGCGCTCCGCAGGATCACCACCGCGCACGGCTCGGCATTCCCACCGCGCTCGATTCCCACCACCACGCAATCCTTCACTTCCGGTTGCCGGCGCAGTGCCGCCTCCAGATCCTCGAGATACACATTCGTCCCCCCCGGCGTTACGATCACTTCCTTCTTGCGGCCTTTGAAATAAAGATTGCCGGCCTCATCGAGCGCCCCGATGTCGCCGGTGCGATACCACCCTTGGTCATCCGAGATACGTGCATCGGAATTACGTGCCTTCGAATCCGTTTGCGCACCGCGTCCGTCCCAGTATCCCGAGGCCACGCCTCCACCCCTCACCAGGATCTCGCCGTCTTCCGCCAGTTTCACCTCACGGCCCGGCAGCACCTTGCCAATCGATCCCTTCCCCAGCCGGAAGGGATGGTTCACGCTGATCAGCGACGTCGTTTCCGTCAGCCCGTAGCCCTGGATCGCGGCGTAGCCCAGCCGGTCCCAGAACTCCTCGGTTTCGCTGTCGAGCGCTGCGCCGCCGGAAATGAACGCCCAAAACTTCCAGCCAAACTGGCGGCGAATCGCGCGAAACGTCCACCAGCGCCGCAGGAAATGCTGCCCCTGCGATGACCGAAATCGCCGCCGGAATGCCTCCATCTCCCCTCTGTCTTCGAGGTCCCGCTCAATCTTCTGCTTCAGCGATTGCAGCACCCGCGGCACGCTCACCAGCACCGACACGCGCTCGCGCCGAATCGTGCTGATCACTTCCGACGGCTTCAGTTCGTCCTGAAAAATCACCGTGCCGCCCAGCAGCGGCGGCAGAAACATTCCCAGAAACTGCCCAAATACGTGACTGAGCGGCAGCAGGTTCAGAAAACGTACCGGATGCACCCACCGTTCGTACTTCAGATACCGCTGGATCTCGCGCTCCAGAGGCGCGATGTTCGCCAGCACATTCCCGTTCGTGATGACGACGCCCTTGGGCTCCGCTGTCGTTCCCGAAGTAAAAACGATTTGCAGGACCTCGTCGCGCCCCAGCGCAACCTTCGGCAGACTCACCGGTAGAGGACTCGCCGACTGCGCCAGGGTCTCGAGATTCATGCTCGGAATCGAATGTCCCGTGGCCGCGACCTCCAGCAAATGACGCCGTGACCCCACCAGCAATTTCGCCGAGACTTGCAGAAACACCCGCATGGCAAAATCGGGCGCAGCCACATCGTCCATGGGCACAACAATCACCCCGCGCAGGGCGCACCCAAAAAACACCGCGACCCACTCGGCACAGTTCTCGCCCCACAGCATCACCCGCCCGCCCTTCGCAATCCCTCGCGCGTCCAGCTTGGCGGCAAAGCCGGCGGCCATGCTCATCACTTCGCCGTAAGTGAAGGATTCCGTCCGGTACCCGCGCCGCTGCCGGTAGGCCCGCTCCTCGCGGTGCGCGTGGAAATGTTCCGAGAAAAATCCTGCGATCGATTCAGCCATGATGGCCGGCAAGGCGCGCGAACTTCGGCGTCTGTGCCTCTTCCTGGCTTAAGTCTAGTGGAAGCGTTCGGCGGAGAAATGGAGTTTGTACAGTTTTGAAAGTGCCCCAACTGGCCAAGAGTCCAAAGAGCGTTCGCACAGTCGCCATTTCGGAGGTAACATGCTAGACGTCGGAGGCGCTAGTAACGCGGATGCGGCCCCTTGTCGTGATTCTTGGGCTTTGTGTCGCCCTGTCGGAGCAAAATGCGCCACCCGCGCAGAAGCTCCCAGTGGTCAAGTCCGGCGATATGCCGCTCTATCCGTCGCTTCCCCGAGTCGCACGGATTCAGGGAGACGTGAATCTCCGAATCACGACGGACGGAACGGCAGTTGCCTCAGTAACGGTGGAGAGTGGTCAGCCGATGCTGGCGAAGGCTGCTCAGGAGAACGTAAAGACTTGGAAGTTCGAGCCTCACGAACCGACTTCGTTTCCCGTCCTGTTCTCCTACCATCTAGAGGAAGAGCGTGTGACGCATTTGTGCGATCCAGACGTACCGGACAACGGAACGGTCGTGCTCAAGCTGCCGCGAGAGGTGGACATCACATCCCACGCTCGAATCCCGGACTGCGAGGAACCCATCGACCCCTCCCGCGTGTTTTTCAGTCGCTGCGAAATGGATGGGGCTCCGGTTCCATGCGAAAAGTTTGCGATCCGGCTTAAGTCCAACGGCCGCAGCGTCGCGCCGATTAGGTTTAAGGAATCCGAATTGAAACAAGGGTTCATCGTTCCCGAGGACTTCCAATCTCAAGAGAATTTCGACGTGAGCGTGCAAACGGAGCGAGGGAAATTCACTGTTTCGAAACTGAACATCGGTTTCCTGAAGGGAGAATGGCACGTCGGAATCGATCACGCCCCGTTCCAGGAAGGAACACCGATCTCCTACGATGCTCTGAAGGCACCCCCCAGCGTCCATTGCATCGGGTTCGTTGTATTCGAAGGTGAACCCGGAGTCGTCACTTACACAAAGTGCGACTGAATTCGCCGCTCTATTCCCGGCCTACGCCCAGCGCATCCGCCACGCGATTGATGTAGTTGAACCACGAGGCTATCAGCGTAATCTGCAGAATTCCGCGATCGTCGAATCCCGCGGCCCGCAGCCCCTCGATATCGTCTTTCCAGACCTTGGTCGCGTCTTTGGTCAGCTTGACCACGTAGTCGAGCATCACGCGTTCCTGGGCCGAAACCGGCGCCGTGGTGTAATCCCTGGCCAAGGCCTCGACCAACTCTTTATCCAACGTCACCCTACGCAGAAACTCTGCGTGTGACTCGATTCAATACACGCACCGGTTGGTCACCGAGACCATGGTGGCGATCATCTCGTGCTGCCGCCGCTCCAGCGGCAACTCCGGCGACATCAGCGCCCCAAACGTGCTGAACGCGTGATACAGCGCGTCGGGAATCAGCGTATGCGACCCCACAATCGACGACGCCCCCGACGGATCGGGATGCACCGGCTCGGCATATTCCTTGGGATAAAACGTCTGCTCACCCTCAATCGCGCGGCGCAGCTTTTCATCGGCTTCAGTCAGCGGAACAGTTCGAATCCAAGTCATAATTAGTCAGTCCCCGTTTTGAATGGCTCCCACAGCTTCCGGACAAGATACACAGTGTTCCGCCAGCACCCCAATAACGCGTTCATACTAGAGTGAGTTGAAGTACGATACTCCTTATGATTCACGCGCTGGTTGTACTTTGCCTGTGGTCGATATTGCTCCAGATGCCCGACGCGAAACAACCCCCGCATCCTTCGGTCGAGTACGAAGTAGCCCAGAAGCATGAAATCAAGCCTCATCGTCGAACAATTCCGCTCCAAGGAGTACACGCAGGCTTCAATCAGCTTCACCTCACACTGACTGTGTCCCCCACGGGCGACGTGATAGATGCCGAGGCCACCGGCGACGGCGAAACACTCACCTTCTGGCCACAACTACAGGACGAGGTTCATCGATGGAAGTTCACGCCGTTTGAGGAGGGTGGGAGTGCGGTAACGGCGGAGGTTGAAGAGTACATCGACCTCGTTCCGCCAGAGCGACTGCCGAAGGTTCATGTGGCTCCCCCTATTATTCGCCCAGACTCAAAGGTTGCAATTACCTTGTCACGGTCGGGGTGCTTCGGCAGTTGTCCGTCTTACACAGTTACAGTCAGAACGGACGGCATCGTGTTCGACGGGAGCGGCTATGTGGTTGCTCCCGGAAAACACACGGACAGCGCAGACGCCCGTGAAGTCCGGAAGCTCGCGAAAAGATTTGTCTCTGCTGATTTCTATTCCATGGACGACAGCTACGCGGCAAGCGTGACCGATAGCCCTTCTTACTCTCTGTCCATCGCAATCGACAACCGTCCAAAGAAAGTGCACGACTACGTCGGCGAGTGGGAGGGAATGCCCGCAGTCGTCACCGAACTGGAAGATGCAGTCGACGCCTTGGCGCGAACCGAGCGATGGATCAACGGGAGCGACGGCCTCGTCGAGCAGTTGCAAGCGGAGAAATTTGACCTTCATACCTTCCAGGCGCAGGTCATGCTAAAGCAGGCAGCAAGTCGTGGTGCGACCGAGACTGTTCGGGAGTTGTTGGAAGCTGGCGTGCCGCTGGACCCCCTGCCCGCTCCGAAGCCGAAGGAACCATATATGGCCGTTCCCTTTGAGGCCGTGGGATGGCTCAATGCGGCCAGCAGTCATTCCGAAGCGCTTCAGGTTCTCCTTGACGCGGGGGTGAGCAAGGACGATCAGGCCGATAAGGATCTGGCACTGGTCGGCGCCGCTCGTTCCGGAAACGTAGAGGCCGTGCGCACGCTGATCGCTTACGGCGCCAATCCAAATGCGGATTTGAGAGAGCAGATTGTCACCGAAAGCGACGGCGGTATGACGATCGAAGGGAAAGGTGCAGGAAGTGTGCTGATTTATGCCGCCGAGTCGGGGAACCCTGAGACGGTTCGCGAGATTCTTCGTTACCACCCGAAACTGGAGATGCGGGGCCGTCGAGGACAGACCGCTCTTTTCACGGCCGGGGACTATCGCAGCTCAGACAAAGAAGGTGCACGAGTGGAATGCGTCCGTCTGCTTGTACAGGCCGGAGCCGACGTGAATGCTCGCGATGACAACGGAAATACTCCTTTGCACGAGATTTTCCTCACCGATGTGGAAGAAGAGTTGTTGAAGCTTGGCGCAGATGTAAATGCACGGAACAACGATGGCGAAACCCCCATCTTCACCACGGTCGACGATGCTGCCATACCGCTATTCATCCGGCATGGCGCCGACCTTGCCATCCGCAACAACAAGGGAGAAACCGTCGTCGAGGCCGCCAAGCAAAGAGGCCCTCAGCGGCAAGAGGTTCTCCGCAAAGCGATCCAGGAGTTAGCCCAGCCCTAACAAACCAGCGGTACTCTCCCCCCTGATTCCCTTCGTAACCCGTTCGTACACTCCCTTTTGGTAACCCTTGGTAACCATGCGGTTCATGAGGTCCAGACGTACAATTGGCCTTGTCCGGTCGGTCCATCTGCCGATATCTCAGATGGCCCTCGGAGCGGCATGCGGCAGCTTTCGCGAAACGCTGAACCGGCTCGGTAGCAAGGCTTTTAGATTTTGAACGGCAGATTTTGAACACCAGAATTTGAACACGAGTCTTTGAACACCAGTATTTGAACGCCAGGGTCTGGAGTTCGCACTCTTATGGCATTGTTCGGGTTCAACAAACAAAAGGTTTTGGCCAATGCGGAGAAGTATGTCCAGCAGGGCAAGCTGCCGAATGCCATCTCCGAGTACGAAAAGATCCTCAAGAATGATGCCAAGGATCTGACGGTCACCAACACCGTCGGCGATCTTTATTCCCGCCTCGGCGAGACCGATAAAGCCACCGTATGTTTCAAGACTGTAGGCGATGCCTATGCTGGCCAGGGTTTCACGGTCAAGGCCATCGCCATGTACAAGAAGATCTGCAAGCTGCAGCCCTCGCTGGAGAGCCTGCTGAAGCTGGCGGAACTTTACAGCCAGCAGGGGCTTTTCAACGACGCGCGCGCCCAGTATCTGCAGGTTGCGGAAGAGTTCCTGAAGTCCGGCGAACTCGAAAACTCGGTGCGCATCTTCCAGAAAATTCTGGAGATGGACCCGGAAAACAGCGTGATGCGGACCCGCCTGGCGGAAGTCTATATTCGCCTGGGCAAGAAAACGGAAGCGTGGCAGATTTTCTCCGCGGCGGCGGAGAGCCTGCGCTCCAAGGGTTCTCTCAGCGGCGCCGACGAAGTTCTGCAGCGCATGCTGACCCTCGATCCGGGCAACACCTATGCCCTGCTCATGCAGGGCAAGAACCTGATCGAGTCCGGCGACGCCGCCGGAGCCGTTACCGCCCTGCAAAAAGTCACCGACATCGATTCCAATCCCGATGGTTTGCGCGATCTGCTCAAGGCCTACCTGCAGACCGGGCAACTTTCCGAAGCAGGAACCGTCGCCAACAAGCTGCTGACCGTGCACAACGATCTGGCGGCCATCGCCAGCTTCGCCGACGCCCTGATGAAGGCGGGACAGTATGAGACCGCCCTGCAGGTCTTCGACGAGCACGCCGAACGCTTGCTGGCCGAAAATTCCGACAGGGTGCTCGATAGCCTGCACACCATCATCGGGCATGTGCGCGATAATCCCGACTCCCTGCAGAAACTGCTCGACCTGTTCAACAAGGCAGGGGAGAACACCCACGTCACCGAAGTCATCGAACTGCTGGCCCATGCCAGCGTGCAGGCCGGGGACCTGCCCAAGGCCCGCGATCTTTATCAGAAGCTGGCAACCCTCGAACCCCAGAACCCCCTGCACATGCAGAATTACCAGCAAGTGGTCAGCCAGCTGGGGGGCACGACCGGCAGCAAGCTGATTACGCCGGAAGAAGCTGTGGTTCTTATCGACGACCTGGAAGCGACCGCGCCTTCGGTCCACCAGCACTACACTGACGAGATTGCACTCGCCGTCCGTGCGGCTCTTACCGACGCGGAACTGTTCATCTCTTACAACATGCCCGCCAAGGCGCTCGGTCCTCTGCTTGGAGCCTTGCCGCTGGCGTCCAATGATCTTCGCCTCAACCAGCGGCTGGCCGCGTTGCACACGCGGGCGGGCCGTTTCGCTGAGGCTGCGCTGTGCTGCCGCACCCTGCAGAACGTCTACTCTGAAGCTGAACATCCGGAAGAGGCTTCGCGCTACGGGGAACTGGCCGAGCGCTATGAGGAGCGTTCCTCGGCTCCGGTACCCGGCTTAGCCGCCGAAGAGGAACACATTTTTCTGGATGCGCCGGCGCCCGAGGCGGAAAGCTCCGTCGAAGAGTTTTCCGTCGACGAATCACCGGTGGAAGAAATTGCCGTCGAGGAGGAAGCAGCGCCCGAAGAGGCCTCCGCGGAGCACAGCGCTTCGCCGTGGCCCACAGCCGCTGAACCCGCCGAAGAAGTTACCGTCGATGCCACCGAACCCGAGTTTGCCGTGGTGGATGAGTCCGCAGCGTCAGCCGAAGCGGCGGCGACCGGTGAAATCGATCTCTCTTCGGAGTGGGATGACGACTCCATCAACGTGGAGGAATCCGACGTCCCCGCGGCAGCGGAAGCGGGAGAAGTCGAGATCGAAAGCGCTGTCGGGGATCATGACGTTCCCGACTCTGGCAAGGTCGACCAGACCATCGAAGAGATTCGCTTCTATCTGGCTCATGGCATGCCCGAGCAAGCCATGGCGGCCCTGGCCAAGCTCCAGACGCTGACCGGCGATCAGGCCAGACTGGACGAGATCCGTGCCGAAGTCGAAGCCGCTACGGCGCAGCCCGCGGATGAGGAGACTACGGTTGAACCCGTGGTCGAAGAGCTCTCCGCCGACGATATTCCGACCATTGAAGTCGAGGCCGATGAGATTTCCGTTGACGAAGCTCCAGTTCCCGTCGAAGAAACGGCAGCCGAAGAACTCGCAGTCGAAGAGCCCGCAGTCGAGGAGATAGAAGTTGTCGAACCGGAAGTCGCTGAAGTAGAAATCGCCGAACCAGAAGTCGCCGAACCAGAAATCGTGGCGCCGAAGAGTGTCGCGCCGAAGGTTGCTGCCTCGAAGCCTGCAGCACAGAAGCCTGCCGCACCCAAGCCCGTCGCAGCCAAGGTTATCGAACCCGAGGCGCCGGTCGTCGAAGAGATTCCAGTCGTCGCCGAATCCTCAGTCGAGGTCGAGGCCGAACCAGAGCCCGTGGCTCAGGCGCCTGTATTTCATGCTCCCGTATTTCATGCCCCCGTGGTTCGCCCAGCGGTGGTTCATCCGCCGGTGGTTCATCCGCCGGTGGTTCACGAGCCGGAGCCCGAATCCAGGCCCGCGGTTCTGAGGGAATTCGTTTCCGATCTGGAAACTTCGTTGGGCGATAACTTCCTGCCGGGCACAGTTTCCAAGCCCGCCGTGACCACACCCGTCAAGCCCGGCGCTGCCCCCGCCGCGCACTCCGAGCCCACGGTCGCGGCTGGGACCACGGCCCCGCTTCTGGGCGAGTTTGTTGCCGATATCGAAGCATCTCTCGGGGAAGATTTCCTGAAATCCGCGCCGGTCGCCGGCCCGCAACCGTCCGCCGCGGTCGCGAACCCGGCCGCTCCGCCGATGGCCGCGAGCGCAGCCGCGTCCGCTTCGGTCTCGCACGCCGCAGCTCCGGCGTCCCACGGTGCGCCAGCCAACGCCGCGCCGATGGCAGCCGCGTCCGTCGCCTGGCACGCGCCGGTCGAAGCTCCCCGGCCGCCCGCCATTCCTGCTGCTCACGCGCCTGCCGCCGGTCTTACGGCTCCGGCCGCTGCCAAAGCCTCTCCGTTTGGCGAGGATGCTGGCATCGATATCGCCGAAATGTTTGGCGAGCTCAAACAGGACCTTGAAGCCGGAGGCACTTCCACCGACGAAGATCCCGAAACCCATTACAACCTCGGCATCGCTTTCCGCGAAATGGGCCTGCTCGATGAGGCCATTGGAGAGCTCCAAAAAGCCTGCCAGGCCTTCGATCACGGGCATCCCTTCCCGCAGATCATGCAGACCTACACCTGGCTGGCCCAGTGCTTCCTCGACAAAGGCGTGCCCGAGGCCGCCGTCCGCTGGTATGACATGGCTCTTAACGTTCAGGGCATCGACGGCGAAACCCGTGTAGCCCTGCACTACGAACTGGCGGCCGCCTACGAAACCGCCGGAGACAAGCCTTCCGCTCTCAAGCATTTCATGGACGTCTACGGCAGCAACATCGACTATCGCGACGTGGCCGAGCGCATTAAGGCCCTGAAGTCGTAGAATAGCGCGATGGCTTTTGTCCCCAGTTTGTCTTACCCGGGGTCCAGCATGCGCCGCCGTGATTTGGTTGCGATCCTTTCGCTGCGCCGGAGCTGTCCCCAATGACCGACCTCACTCCGCTTTCCAGCGCTCCCGGCACACCAGTCGAGCCCGCGCCGCCTGCGTCCGGTTCTGGTCCAACGCTGCTCGGTCCGCCTCTCGAAGCCGAGACCAGCCCCGCCCACGGCCCCCTGCAGGTGTGGATGCACCGCATCTCCGTCTTTCTTTTCGTTTTGATCAGTGCCGTGGCAGGCGTGCTGCTTATCATTCTTCCATGGACCCCGGAGTGGACCGACAACTACCTGCTGATGTCGTTTCCCGCGCTCCGCACCGTAGTCTCCAACGGCTTCTTCCGCGGCCTGTGCAGCGGCCTGGGCCTGCTCGATATCTGGATTGGCTTCTGGGAGGCGCTGCACTACCACGAACATCCATAGACGGTCTTCGATGTTGGGAATTAGGTCTTGGGCATCCAGACCCAGTCTCTTCGCACCGTCCCCGTAAGCCTAAGACCTAAACCTAAGACCCAACGCCCAACCCGTGCCCAGCTGCACATTTCCCGCGAGGCCCCCACTCCGGTATCCTGATAGCCTGCGCTTCGGGCCACGAATTTCCGAACGCGAGTTCTTACTCTATGACTGACCATCTCAAATCCGCGCCGGTAGCCTACCAGAACGCACCTTTCCTCGACAGCCCTGACGGCCGCATCCTCCGCATCCTGGCCGAATATCAGGAACCCCTGGCGCGCTTCCGCCGCGAGCAGATTCAGGACACCGTTGTCTTCTTCGGCTCGGCCCGCTTTCAAGGCGTCAAAGACGCCGCGAATACGCTGACGGCAATCGAGCAGAACCACGCCACCGCACCCGCCGTGCAAATCGAAAAAGATCTGAAGCGTGCTCAGGCCGGCCTCGACATGGCCCGCTACTACGAAGACGCGCGCCGCCTCGCCTTCATGCTGACCAAGTGGTCGATTCAGATTCCCGCCCGCCGCCGCCGTTTCGTGGTCACCACCGGAGGAGGCCCCGGCATCATGGAAGCCGCCAACCTCGGCGCCCATGAAGCTGGAGGAAAGACCATCGGCCTGAACATCCAGCTCCCCTTCGAACAGAGTCCCAACCAGTACGTGACTCCGGCGCTGAACTTTCAGTTTCACTATTTTTTCATGCGCAAATTCTGGTTCGCCTATTTGGCCAAGGGCCTCGTTATTTTTCCCGGCGGTTTCGGCACCATGGACGAACTTTTCGAAATCCTTACCCTCGCACAGACCGACAAGCTGGCCAAGAAAATCCTGGTCGTCATCTACGGCAGCGAATACTGGAACCGCATCCTCAACTTCCAGGCCTTCGTCGACGCCGGAACTATTTCTCCCGAGGACGTGAACCAGTTCAAGATGGTCGACAGCCCCGAAGACGCCTTCGAGTACCTGCGCGATGGCCTGACCAAATACCACCTCGGTGGCACGCCGAAAAAAGTAGGCGAGGTCCTTCCAGAGATCGCCAAGACGAGACCGTAGCCGCAATGCGGCTTAGTTACTGTTATTCGGAGCGACGCGCATCATTCCTGAGTTGTCATTCCGAGCGCAGCCGGAGCGAATGCGACGGCAACCGAGGAATCTGCTTTTGACTCCGTCGCGACTCCATCCCCTGCAGTAAACTGCAAGCTGATGGCCGAAAGCTGCCTTCTTTATTACATCACCGACCGCACCGCGTTCCCTGGGGACGAACCCACCCGCCGTCGCCGACTCCTCGAAAAAATCTCCGAAGCCGCCCGCGCCGGTGTCGACTACATCCAGCTCCGAGAAAAAGATCTCCCCACCCGCGACCTGGAATTGCTGGCCAAAGAAGCAGTCAGAATCATCGCTCAACTGAAAACTGAGAACCGAGAACTGAGAACCGCGCTTCTGATCAACTCTCGCGTCGACGTTGCCCTGGCAATCGAAGCCGACGGCGTCCACCTCCGCTCCACAGACATCTCCCCGCAAGAAGTGAGAACGATTTGGATTGAATGTGGGGCGGGCACTCCTGCCCGCCAACTCTTACCCCCAGATCCGCTGATCGCAGTGTCCTGTCACTCCCCAGCAGAAGTAATTCAAGCCGCCACCCAGGCAGCCACCTTCGCCGTCTTCGCCCCGATCTTCGAAAAGAAGGACATCCCAGGCGCACAGCCCGCAGGCCTGAAACTTCTCCACGAAGCCTGCCGGACGAGCATCCCTGTCCTGGCCCTCGGCGGCATCACCCTCGCAAACGCCCATTCTTGCCTGGCCGCCGGAGCCGCCGGCATCGCCGCCATCCGCCTTTTTCAGGAAAACAACGTGGCCGAAACAGTGCAGAACTTGCGTACGAATCCCTGAGCCCTCACGAGGGTGCCCCAAAACCCTTTCTACCCCGTCCACTTCGCTCCCGTCTTCAAAACCTGCATCACTTTCGCCAGCCTCCGTTTCTTCGTCTCTTCCTGCTTCGCCCCCGAAATCGAATTCGCCATCTCTTTCTTATGAGTAAACGCCAGCTCGTCCCATCGCGCCTGCGCCGTCTTGCTCTTGGCCAACTCTCGCCGCAGTTCCGGCGGAGCCTCCACCGTGCGCTCTCCCTTGTCGCGCTCCATCACCACGTCGACAACGTCTCCCGGCGCTACGCCCGCACCCCGGCACAAAGTCTGGTTCACCGGCATCATGCGGCCGCCGCCGCACGGCATCAGCGACGAGCGAACCTCGAACCCATTAATCGTTCCCCGAATCGGCACCCGTGCCCGCGTTCTGAAGTACTCGATCACATCCACCGGCGGAGTGATCGCCACCACCACTCCCGCTTCTTTCCCATCGATCTTCGCCTTGAATCGCAGCTTCCCCTCGGCCATCTCAATCCTCCCAAGCCAACGCTGGTAAACTTTACCCCTGTAGAAATCGCCCGGCAACCGCCATGCCCCTCACTCCGGCCCACCCAGTACCTCCGCCCCTCGCGCTCGAACCATCGCTCGTCGAGATTCCCGCAGGCGCATTCCTAATGGGTTCCAACTCCGGCCAGGACTGCGAACGCCCCGTCCACCGCGTCTGGGTCGATGCTTTCCTGCTGGCCGCCACTCAAATCACCAACGCCGAATACGGGCGATATCTCACCGCGACCGGCGCCGCTCCACCACCATTCTGGCAAGATCCAAACTTCAATCACCCCCAGCAACCGGTGACCGGAGTTTCCTGGCACGAAGCCACTCGTTACTGCGAATGGTTGAGTTCGCAAACCGCCCGCCCCTACCGTCTGCCCACCGAAGCCGAATGGGAACTCGCCGCCCGCGGCGGTCTCGAACAAAAACAATTCCCCTGGGGCGACGATCCCCCGCAATCTCTCCCCGACTACGCTACGCGCTGGCAAACCGGCCCCGAGCCCGTGGCCCGCTACGCCCCCAACGCCTTCGGCCTCTACGATATTTGCGACAACGTCCACGAATGGTGCAGCGACTGGTACGACCCGAACTACTACACCATTTCTCCTGAGCACAACCCGCGCGGCCCCGAACAAAGTCCGATGAAGCCTGCGCGCAAATCCTCTCGCGGAGGATCCTGGCGCCACCACATCAAAGTCGCCCGTTGCTCCGCCCGCTCCAGCATCCCCCCAGAATTCCAATACGCCGACTACGGCTTCCGCCTCGCGTGCGATTGAGTAATTGTGTAATTTGGTAATTGAGAAATTGAAGGTCAGTCGGACCACGCTGAGGTTTTCAATTACCCAATTACCAAATTCCCCAATTACTCAATCGACTATGTTCACACCCGATCTTCTCCGTAACAAGCGCATCCTCATCACCGGCGGAGGCACCGGCCTCGGCAGAGGCATGGCCCAACGCTTCCTCGAACTCGGAGCCACCGTCTACATCTGCGGCCGCCGCCAAGAAGTTCTCGAACAGACCGCCGCCGAACTCTCCGCCAAGGGAACAATCCACGCCATCCCTTGCGACGTCCGCAGCCTTGAAGCCGTCGAAGCCCTGATCGACACCATCTGGAGCGAAGCTCCCCTCGACATCCTGGTCAACAACGCCGCTGGAAACTTTATCGCTCGCACCGAAGGGCTCTCTCCAGGTGCGTGGAACTCCGTCATCGGCATCGTTCTTATGGGCACGCTGAATTGCACCATGGCCTGCGGACGCCGCTGGCTCGCGGCCAAACATCCCGGCACCGTCCTCAGCATTTCAGCCACGTACGCACCGGTAGGTTCGGCTTATGTCGTTCCCTCGGCCGTCTCCAAGGCCGGAGTCGAAGCCCTCACCCGCAGCCTAGCCGTCGAGTGGGGCAATCGCGGCATCCGCATGAACGCCATCGCTCCCGGCCCCATTCCCACGCAAGGCGCATTCTCCCGCGTGGTGCCGCTTCCCCAACTTGAAACTCTCGCCCTCGACCGCAACCCGCTTCACCGCTTCGGCACCGTCGAAGAGCTAGCCAACCTCGCGGCGTTTCTGGTCAGCGACGGCTCCGGCTACATCAACGGCGAAGTCATCCGCATGGACGGTGGCGAATTCCTACAAGGCGCCGGAGAATTCAGCAATCTGGGAAGAGTTCTGAAAGAAGAAGACTGGCAGGCGATCAAACCGAAGAAGAAAAATTAGAATGCTGGTGCCGTCCCTCCCACAATTTGTCATTCCGACCGGAGCCGGAGCGCTAGCGACGGCGCAGTGGAGGAACCTGCTGTTTCTTTTCCGATACCGCAGATGCCACTACCGCTTCTCGTCCGACGGCATCACAATCGCCTTCAGCACCAGGTTCACCAGGCTCAGCACAATCGCGCCCACGAACGCGGCGAAGAATCCGCGCACCTGAAATCCCGGCACCACCGCCGACGCCAGTTCCAACATCAGCGCATTGATCACGAACCAGAACAATCCCAGCGTCACGACAGTTAGCGGAAAAGTAATAACCTTGAGCACTGCCCCCAGCGTGGCGTTGATGAACCCAATCGCCAGCGCTGCAATCAGCGCCGCCGTCGGCCCGCTGACGTGCACCCCTGGTACCAGCTTCGACACAATCCACACTGCAATCGCACTCAACACCCAATTCAAAAGCAGTCGCATGCGGTCCTCACTTGAACCCCAACTATAGGCTTAATTAATTGTAATTGTCATTCCGACCGGAGCCGGAACGCCAGCGACGGCGTAGTGGAGAGCCTGCCCTGAGCGAAGTCGAAGGGAACCTGCTGTCCTGTCCCCCGGTCACACCCTCCCGAAAAATTCATCCCGAATTCTCCGCCCGAATCGCCCCATACGATACACTCTTCAATTCGACTTCAAGGAGGATTTCCCATGCCCGACCCCGCCCTCAGCGGATCCGAATTCAAGAAGCAACTCCGCGCCGGAACACCCAAGATGGGCCTGTTCCTCAACGCCCACAGCCCTACCGTCGCCGAGCAACTCGCGCACAGCGGATACGACTGGCTGCTGGTCGACTCCCAGCACGGCCCCATGGGCTATGAAAAACTTTCTGCGATGTTGAGCGGCATCTCGAACGGCGGCGCGAAATCCCTGGTCCGCGTCGGCGGATACGACGACCGTCCCGGCATCCAGCAGTCTCTCGACATGGGCGCCGACGGCGTGCTCGTCCCCTACATCAACACCGCCGAAGAGGCGCGCCAAGCTGTCAGTTGCATGAAGTATCCGACCGTCGGCACGCGCTCCGTTTATTTTCCGCAGCGCAGCATGAACAAGGCCGGACTCCTCGGCTATGCCGGCACCTGGAACAACGAGGGCATCGTCGCGCTACAAGTCGAAACCGCTTCCTGCATCGAGAACATCGCCGAAATCGCGGCCGTCCCCGGCGTCGACATTCTTTTCCTCGGCCAGAACGATCTCTGCATGTCGATGGGTCTCTACAACAAATACGAGTTCCCCCACATGTACACCTCACCCGAACTCGACGCCGCGACAAAAAAGTTGATCGAGCACGCCCGCAAGAACAACGTGATTCTCGGTCTCTTCCTCTTCGGCACCAGCCGCGTCGGCGAATTCCTCGAAAAAGGATTCACCTTCATCAGCATCGGCAACGACCTGCACCACGTCCTAACCCAAGCCGGAGCCTACGTCGGAGACATGGAAAAAATAGCGCAGGAAAAAGGCAAGCCCTGGAAGCGCCGCTCCACCGCCCTGTTCTAAAGAAGAACCCGAGGGTGCCCCACCCTTGTCGCGTTGTGTGCGACAGGGTGGGGATTTTGACTCTCATCCCCTGTGCTCTTCAGTGTCCTCTGTGGTTAAGCTCTTCCTTCCGATGCCCGCCCTAGAGTTCCCATGAATTAAAATCAGAACTCCGGACACATCATGCTCCTCACCGAAATCGAAACCCGCGTCCTCGGCTCGCTGATCGAAAAAGACATCACCACCCCCGACTATTACCCGCTCTCGCTCAACGCCCTGGTCAACGCCTGCAATCAGAAAAACAATCGCGACCCGGTGATGACCCTCGACGAATCCGCCGTCCGCGACGCCCTCGCCACCTTGCAGGAAAAACGCCTCGCCGGCCCGGCCAGCGGCGCCGATAGCCGCGTGACGAAATATGAACACCGCCTCCAGGAAGTCTTCAACTTCGATCGCCGCGAAATTGCCGTCGTCTGCGTGCTCCTGCTCCGCGGCCCGCAGACTCCCGGCGAACTCCGCAGCCGCACCGACCGTATGTACCACTTCGAAGCCCTCGATGACGTCGTCTCCACGCTCGACCGCCTGGCCCAGCGCGAACCGCCACTCGCGGCGATCCTTCCACGCCAGCCCGGCACCAAGGAATCCCGCTATACGCATCTCTTCTCCGGGAAGCCACCGGAGCTAACCGGAGAAAGCAGTACCAGTGTGGCCGCGGGCGACTCGCCCGCGCACCCGGCCACAAGTTCTGCCGACCGCATCGCTCGCCTGGAACAGGAAGTCTCGACGTTCCGCCAGGAACTCTCCGAAGTCCAGCAGCAGCTCGCCAATTTCCGCAAACAGTTTGAATGAGAGTTCGAGTAAGACACGGAACTTTTTCTCAGCCCCAGACGTACAATTATTCAAAGAGTTAAGGAGGTCTCCATGTTCACGTTCCTGCTCTGGTGCATTCTCTTCGTTCTCTGCTGGCCCCTCGCGCTCCTGGCGCTCGTTGCCTATCCCTTCCTGTGGCTGCTCTTGCTCCCGTTCCGCATCGTAGGCGTCGCCGTCCACGGCGTTCTGGAGGTCGTCTTTCTGGCGATCACCCTGCCCTTCCGCCTGCTGGCCGCACCTTTCCGTATCTGATCCGTTGGCATCCTGAGCTTGATGCATAGGAGAGAACGCGAATGGAAAAGGTGCAGGTGGAAGAGCGGCCCTTTAGAGCTTGCCGAAGGGCCGCGTTGGGAATCCAGAATGATCAGGGGCTTCAGCCCCGGCGGGGGTTTGGAAGGTCCTTCCCTAACGCGCCCCTCCTCATGTAGCCTCAGAAGAGTTTAGGAGGGTCCCCTATGCGTCGCCGCGAATTCCTGGTTCGCTCCGCTTCCGGCCTGGGAGCGGTCTGGCTCTCATCGAAATCCATCCTCGACGCCCTCGCCGAGCAGACACTCCCCGCCAAGTTTTCGGCGTCAGACACTGTCACTCTCGGCAGCACCGGCATCAGGACCAGCCGTCTCGCCATGGGCACCGGCACCGTCGGCTCCGAACATCACTCGCACCAGACCGCGCTCGGCGTGAAAGGCCTCTCCGATCTTCTGCTCAACGGATACGACCACGGCCTGCGCTTCTTCGACGCCGCCGATTCTTACGGAAGCCATCCCCACGTCGCCGAAGCCCTCAAGCACGTGCAGCGCGACAAAGTTACCGTGCTCACAAAATCCTGGGCGCGCGACGCCGCCGGCATGCGCGCCGATCTCGACCGCTTCCGCCGCGAACTTGGCACCGACTATCTCGACGTCTGCCTCATGCACTGCGTCACCGAGGCCGACTGGACCGACCGTTTCCGCGGCGCCATGGACGCACTCTCCGAAGCCAAGCAGAAGGGAATCATCCGCACCCACGGCTGCTCCTGCCACTCCATCGAAGCCCTGCGCGCGGCCGCGAAATCCCCCTGGGTCGAAATCGATCTGGCCCGCATCAACCCTATCGGCGCCTACATGGACGCCGATCCCGCGACCGTTGTTGGAGTCCTGAAAGAAATGAAGGCCGCCGGAAAAGCGGTCGTAGGCATGAAAATCCTGGGCGCCGGCAAACTGATCACGCGTCAGGACGAAGCGATCAAATACGCTTTATCGCTGAACCTGCTCGACGCCTTCACCATCGGCGCCGAAAGCAAACAGGAACAAGAGGATCTAGTCCGCCGCATCGCCGCCGCATAGTTTGTGGAAGAGCGGCGCTCGGCGCGCCGCATTGAGCGAGAACGGGAGGGGCACGACTTAAGTCGTGCCGTGAGAACACAAAAAGATTTGCGGCTTCAGCCGCTGAGGGCTTCGATGTAGGCCCCGTACGCCCCTAGCTCTCCATCACCTTCAACCCCGGACTCACAATCAGCCGCGCCTCAGTAGCCCGCTGCACATCCTCGACCGTCAACCCCGGTGCGATCTCTTCCAGCACGAGTCCCTCACGAGTCACCCGAATGTAAGCCATCTCCGTCGCAATCGTATCGACGACGTTCACGCCGGTCAGCGGCAGCGTGCACTTCTTCAAAATCTTCGGAGCCCCCTCGCGCGTCGTATGCTCCATCGCCACCACCACGCGCCGCGCGCTCGCCACCAGGTCCATCGCCCCGCCCATCCCCTTCACCATTTTTCCCGGGATCATCCAGTTCGCCAGGCTCCCCGTCTCATCCACTTCCATCGCGCCCAGTACGCTTAAATCAATATGCCCGCCGCGAATCATGGCAAACGAGTCCGCGCTCGAAAAATAAGAAGTCCCCGGCATCTCGCTCACCGTTTCCTTGCCCGCATTGATCAGATCCGGATCTTCCGCCCCCTCCACCGGATAAGGCCCAATCCCCAGCATCCCATTCTCCGACTGCAGCGTGACTTCCATCCCCGCCGGCACGTAATTCGCGATGAGCGTAGGCATCCCAATCCCCAGGTTCACATAAAACCCGTCGCGCAACTCTCGCGCAATCCGCTTTACAATCCGCTCCCGCTTGTCGACGTCTTTGCCCGGCTTATTCATTTCTGTCGTTCGTTGTTCGTTGTTAGTCGTTCGTCGTTCGTCATCGGCTGTTATGCGAACCATCTGTCATCCTGAGCGAGGATTTTGCTCCGGCGCGCCGGAGCAAAACCACAGTCGAAGGACCTCTGCACTCTTGTCGCGCAAGTTTTCAGATTCAGGCAATTCTTCCCACGCTCTCTCACTCGGTACTCGGTTCTTTCCGCACCGTTCTCCGCTCAATCCGCCGCTCGTACAACTCCCCCTGAAAAATCCTTTTCACATAAATCGAAGGTGTATGAATCGAGTCCCCATCCAACTCTCCGACGTCAACCAGATGCTCCACCTCAGCAATCGTCACACGCGCCGCCGTCGCCATCATGGGATTAAAATTCCGCGCCGTCTTCCGATAAATCAAATTCCCCTCGCGGTCACCCTTCCACGCTTTCACAAACGCAAAATCAGCCGTCAGCCCGCGCTCCATCAGGTACAAGCGCCCATCGAACTCGCGCGTCTCTTTTCCCTCGGCGACAATCGTGCCTACGCCGGTCGGCGTATAAAACGCCGGAATCCCCGCGCCCCCCGCTCGAATCCGCTCCGAAAACGTCCCCTGCGGCACCAGATCCAGCCGGATCGTTCCCTTCAGCACCATCTCTTCCAGCAACCGGTTCTCGCCCACATAGGTTCCAATGTGATGCACAATCTGTCCCGCCGCCAGCAGCAATCCGTTGCCCACACCGTCCACGCCAACGTTGTTGCTGATGGTCCGCAGGTTCTTCGTCCCCCGGCGCGCCAGCGCGCGAATCAGATTCTCCGGCATTCCGCACAGCCCGAACCCGCCGATCATAATGGACGCGCCGTCAAACACATCCCGGATCGCCTCATCCGCATTAGCCACAACTTTATTCATAGCTGGAAATTCTAAATCACTCGCTGACTATGGAATGAAATGCTGACTATTGAACGAAATCGGATGCCCCATTCTAATCTCGCCTTCCTTTGGCGAGATTAGAGTGGGAATTCTCCGCCTTCTTTCTTGGAACGCCCTTCCTTAGCGCATGCGCCTGCTCAAACTCCTCTGCCAATTCCCTCGTCGCCAGATTCTCCCGGATATGCGTCAGTCGCTGTTCCACTTTCCACAGCGCTTTCTCCAGATTGGATTTGTTGCTGATCGCGATATCCCGCCACATCGAATACGGGCTCGCGGAGATCCTCGTCATCTCCTGCAGCGCCCGCCCACCCGCCGCGAGCAACGGAGCCTCATCGCCAAACTCCTCCACCAGCGCCGCCGCCAGCGCCGTCGAAATCATCTGCGGAACATGGCTGATCCACGCGCACAACCAGTCGTGTTCCTCCGCCGGCAGCATCGCAATGCGCGCCCCAATCGCATCAATCCATCCCGCAAATTCCGCGAACACTCCTTCATTCAAATTCAACCCCGACAGATCTTGCCCCGGCAGTGGAGACAGAAACCACACTGCCTTCTGAAATAAATCCGCATCCGCGTAGTCCACGCCGCTCATCTCTTTTCCCGCCATCGGATGCCCCGCCAGAAACCGCTTCCCCGCGCTCTTTCCAAACACTTTCACCGCGCTCTGCACCACCGCAGTCTTCGTGCTGCCAACGTCCGTCAACAACGTTTTCGCCGGAAGCACGGGCCCGAGGCGTTCGATCAGATCCACAATCGCCAGCACCGGAGCCGCCAGCACCACCACCTGACTCCCCCGCACCGCGTCCCCCGGATTCGCCGTCCCATCATCAATCGCGCCCCGCGCCCGCGCCCGTTCCAGCGTCCCCTCGCGGTCACATCCCACAATCCGCCCGGCAAATTTCTTCTTGCGCAGCGCAAGCCCCAGCGACCCGCCCATCAAGCCGGTCCCAATGATCGTGATTTGCCGAATCGCCATAAAAAGAATTGAGTAATTGAGGAATTTGGTAATTGGGTAATTTGAAAAGCAGGCACGCAGCGACTTTCAATTACACAATTACTAAATTTCCCAATTACTCAATGCGCTCACCCGATCTTTCTCCCCACCGCCGGCGCAATCATCCTCAGCTCATCCATCAGTTTCGCGAACTGCTCCGGAAACAGCGACTGCGCCCCATCTGACCACGCTTTATTCGGATCGCAATGCACTTCAATCAGCAGCGCATCCGCACCTGCCGCTACCGACGCCCGCGCCATCGGCGCCACTTTGTCCCGCCGCCCCGTCCCGTGCGATGGATCGGCCGTCATCGGCAGATGCGACAGCTTATGAATAATCGGAATCGCCGAAATATCCATCGTGTTCCGCGTATAAGTCTCAAACGTCCGAATGCCGCGCTCGCACAGAATCACATCGTAGTTTCCGCCCGCCATAATGTATTCCGCCGACAGCAGCAGTTCTTCCAGCGTGGCCGCAATCCCGCGCTTCAGCAGCACCGGCTTGCGCACCTTCCCCAGTTCGCGCAGCAAATTAAAATTCTGCATGTTGCGCGCGCCCACCTGCAGAATGTCGACATAAGGCAGCATCAGCGGAATCTGCGAAATCTCCATCACCTCGCTGATCACCAGCAGCTTGAATTTCTCTCCCGCTTCCCGCAGTAATTTCAGCGCATCTTCCCCGTGTCCCTGAAACGAATACGGAGAACTTCGCGGCTTAAACGCCCCGCCCCGCAGCACTTTCGCGCCCGCCTTTGCAATCGCCTCCGCCGTAGTAAAGATCTGCTCCCGGGTCTCGACCGAACACGGCCCCGCCATCACCACAATTTCATTCCCGCCAACGTCGATCCCGTTCGCCAGCTTGACGATCGTCCCCTCCGGCCGAAAGCTCCGCCCCGCCAATTTGTACGGCGAACTGATGCGGTGCACCTCCTGGACTCCCGGCAACAACTCCAGGTTGCGAATGTCAAAATCAATCCCCGACCCCACCGCGCCCAGCACGGTCATCCGCGCCCCGGTCGAGCGGTGCACCTCAAATCCAATCTTCACCAGGTGTTCGATCACCTGCTGAATCAGCTCCTCATCCGCGCCTTCCTGCATCGCCACAATCATAAAAACCAGCTCCTAGCTCTTAGCTCTTAGCTCCTAGCTCAAAACTCGCGGCACGAGGGACTTTGTCATTCCGAGCGCAGCGAGGAATCCGCTGTTACTCGCCACCACTGGTGCGTCAGTCCATGGCAAGCTCGGGTTAGCTAATAGCTAGCAGCTAGAAGCTTCTTCAATCATTCACTTCCGAATCCAATTCCGTCTCCGCCTCGGCCAACTCGGCCTTGGGCACAATCTCTTCCTTCTGCACATTCCGCATCACATCGATAATGCGCTCATAAATCCGGACCAGATCCCGCCCCGGCAACGGCCCGCGATTCGCTTCTTGCACGTTCTCGAAAACAATCCGCTCCCTATCCGGCTCGTAAATCGGCATCGAAGTATCGCGCTTGAGCTTCCCAATCTCCACCACAGCCCGCGCCCGCTCGCTGATCAATTCCACGAGCCGCCGGTCGACGTCATCAATTTTCTTACGCCAATCTTCGATATCCATGCGAAGCCCTTGCTCAACCACCGCGCCGGGTGCCTCATCCTTCTCGCGTACTTTGCGAAATGGTGGGGCCTTGACTCGTCCCGGTCAGATTCTTTATCGCACCGCAGCTGACGGCTGATAGCTGACAGCTAACAGCTTCCTGACAAACTCTCCGACAGCTGCCGCCTCCCGCCCGCGATTCCGCTCAACTGTTTCCACAATCGCGCTGCCCACGACAACCGCATCCGCAAATTCACCCACTTCCGTGAACTGCTCCGCCGTAGAAATCCCGAATCCCAGCGCAACCGGTAATTTGGTAACACGCCGCAACCGCTTCACCAACTTTCGCGCATCCTCTGCCAATTGCTGCCGCGCTCCCGTCACTCCGGTCCTCGACACCGCGTATACGAATCCCCGCGAAGCCTCCGCAATCCGCCGCAACCGCTCATCCGGACTCGTCGGCGCCGCCAGAAACACGGGCGACAGATCGCGCTCGCGCATCGCCCGCAAATATTCCCCCGCCTCTTCCACCGGCAAATCCGTAACCAGCGCGCCATCCACTCCGGCAGCCCGCGCGACCTTGCAGAACTTTTCCATCCCCATCCGCAAAATCGGATTGAGATACGAAAAAATGATGATCCCCGTGGACTGCGCCTGCTCCCGCACTTCCGCCGCCAACTTCAGCACCTGCGCCAGCGACGTCCCATGCTTCAGAGCCCGCTCACTCGCCCGCTGAATCACCGGCCCATCCGCCACCGGATCGCTGAACGGCACGCCCAACTCAATCACATCCGCGCCTGCCGCAATCGCCGCCAGCACGATCTCCCGCGTAGTCGCGAGATCGGGATCCCCGCAAGTCACATACACGATCAGCGCCGGTTTCTTATGAAAAGTTAGAGGCATAAAACACTCTGTCATGCTATCAACGGCCTAAATAGGATTTCTATCGCGGCCGCCGATTTGCTCTTAGCACCCCAGAAGACTATCAATCAATCTTCAGATTCTCCCGCATGATCCCAATATCCTTATCCCCGCGCCCGGAAATATTCACAATCACGATCTCCGATTTCTTCATGCGCGGCGCCCGCTTCACCACTTCCGCCACGGCATGCGCCGACTCCAGCGCCGGAATAATCCCCTCCGTCCGCGCCAGCAGCGTCGTTGCCGCCAGAGCCTCCGCATCCGACGCCGGCACATACTCCGCCCGCCCCGATCCCGCAACGCCGCATGCTCCGGCCCGATCGACGGATAATCCAGCCCCGCCGAAACCGAATGGGTCAGCGCAATCTGCCCGCCTGAATCCTGCAGCACATAAGAATAAGTCCCCTGCAACACTCCCGGCGATCCGCCCCGAAACCGCGCCGCATGATCCCCCAACTTCTCCCCGCGCCCGCCAGCCTCCACGCCAATTAGCTGCACTTTCTTATCGTTCAGAAAATCGTAAAAGATCCCGATTGAATTCGATCCCCCGCCCACACAAGCAATAATCGCGGCCGGCAGCTTTCGTTCAGCCTTCAAAATCTGCGCCCGCGCCTCGCGTCCAATCACCCGATGAAAATCCCTCACCATCGTCGGATAGGGATGCGCCCCCAACACGCTTCCCAACAAATAATGCGTCGTGCGAACATTCGTGACCCAATCGCGCATCGCCTCGTTGATCGCGTCTTTCAACGTGCACGATCCCGACGACACCCCACGCACTTCCGCCCCCAGCAACCGCATGCGGAACACATTCAATTCCTGCCGCCGCATGTCCTCGGTGCCCATGTAGACAACGCACTCGAACCCGAGCAGCGCACACACGGTAGCAGTAGCGACGCCGTGCTGCCCGGCCCCGGTCTCGGCGATCACGCGATGCTTCCCCATACGCTCGACTAGCAGTCCCTGCCCCAGGCAGTTATTAATCTTGTGCGCCCCAGTGTGCAACAGATCCTCGCGCTTCAAATAAATCTTCGCCCCGCCCAATTTCTGCGTGAGCCTCCGCGCAAAAAATAACGGTGTCGGCCGCCCCGCATAAGTCGTCAGCAACTCTGTCAGCCGCGCCTGAAACTTCTTGTCGCGTTTGGCCCGTTCATACTCGCGCTCGAGTTCATCGAGGGCCGCCATCAAAGTCTCCGGCACATACCGTCCGCCATAGACCCCAAACCGCCCAGGCTCGCTCGTCCGTGCAGAACGGGGAGAAACAGAAACGCGAGGGTGCCCCATCCTAGCCGCGTCTTTTGCGGCTAGGGTGGGGATTTTTATTTTCGTAGTCCGCGGAACCGTAGCCATCCCTAACTCCCTTTCCGATCCATCTCCCGCACCGCTCTCACAAACGCCCGCACCTTCTCCGGATCTTTCTTCCCCGGCCGCGCCTCAACGCCAGAGGCCACATCTACTCCCCATGGGTTCAGAATCGAAATCGCCTCACACACGTTCTGGGGATTCAACCCCCCAGCGATGACGACAGGCGTGTGTAGAGTAAAGGCCCTAAGCAGGGGTGCTGCTTCATGCCAGTCAAAAGTCGTGCCCGTGCCACCCGGGCCCTGCGCATTGCCTGAGTCGATAAAGAGCGCATCGATGAGTCCCGGGATCGCAGCGCTCTTTGACTCGGGAAACCTACTTTTCAAGAACGACGAACATGGAATGGCTAAGTATTGCCGAAGGTCTCGGAATTCCGGGGGATGTGGCTCGAGGGGCGCAGGGTTCGGATCGACAACAATGTACGATTGCATCGCATCCAAGCCGACAGCGAGCGCCATCTCGACCGCCCCTCTGGTGCCCACAAACACTCCCACCTTCTCCACACTCTCCGGCAACTTCGCCACAATCTCCCGCGCCGCCTCCACCGTCACGCACCGCGGACTCTTCTCATAAAACACGAACCCCACCGCATCTGCCCCCGCCTCAACGGCAACGAGCGCGTCCTCCAGATTCGTCATCCCGCAAATCTTCACCCAAGTCATTTTCGGTTTGTCATCCTGAGCGAAGCGAAGGACCTATGCAACTCGCTGCCAGCACAAGCTCAGCCGCGCCCGCTCGGAACACGCGCCTCGCTACTCGGCACCCGCATCAACTCCCGCAACGCTTCCCCCGGAGCAGGAGCCCGCATCAGCGACTCGCCCACCAGAAACGCGTCATACCCCGCCGCCCGCAACCGCGCCACATCCTCCGCAGAATGAATCCCGCTCTCGGCCACTCTTACGACACCTGCGGGAAATCTCCCAGCAAGCCGAAACGCCGTCTCCAGATCCACCTTAAACGTCCGCAGATCGCGCGTATTCACTCCAATCAGATCAAGCCCCGCATCCAGCGCCCGCTGCAACTCCTCGCCATCATGCACTTCACACAAAACGTCCAGCCCGTACCGGCGCGCTCCAGCCGCGAACGCTTTCAACTCATCAGAAGACAGCGCCGCCACAATCAGCAAAACCGCATCGGCAGAATTCGCCCGCGCCTCCGCCAACTGAAACTCATCGACGATGAAGTCTTTCCGCAAGCAGGGAATCGAAACCGCCGCCGAAGCCTCCCGCAAATTTCCCAGCGACCCCTGAAAGAATTCCTCGTCGGTCAATACCGAAAGCGCCGCGGCCCCCGCCGCCTCCAGTTCCCGCGCCAATTGCGCGGGATGAAAGTCCGCCCGAATCAACCCCTTCGACGGCGAAGCCTTCTTCAACTCCGCAATCACCGCCACGCCACCGCGGCTCTTCGCCTCCAGCGCCCGCCGAAACCCGCGCGGCTCATGCCGTTCCGCCCGCCGTTCCAGTTCGCGCAAATCCGCCCCGCGCCTGGCCTCTGCCACCCGCGCCCGCGTAGCCGCAACAATCCGCTCCAGAATGGCAGCCATAAGAATCTTTTGATTATAAGGGAGCTAAGAACTACACGGGTGCCCACCCTTCTCCCGTCTTTGCGAGAGGGTGGGGATTTTGACTTTAAGGACCAACCAGAATCACGCCCTATTCCATCCCCAACGAAACCTTCACCGACTTCCCATACTCCCGCGCCTTCTCCAGCACAGCCGGTTCATCGATCGTCAGCAATTTCCTCTCCCGCATCACCACCCGCCCGCCAATCACCACCGTCTCCACGTCGCTTCCCTTCAGCGAATACGCGACCTGCGCGTACACGTCATACATCGGCACCGCATTCGGCTCATCCAGACTGATCAGAATCAGATCCGCCTTCTTCCCCGCCTCCAGCGATCCGATCTCGTTCTCCATGTGCAGCGCCCGCGCGCCATCAATCGTCGCCATCTCCACGACCGCCTTCGCATTCAGCGCCAGCGGATTCATCTTCGAAATCTTTGCCAGCTTCGCGGCCAGGTCAATCTCCTCCATCAAATCCAGATCGTTATTGCTTCCCGCCGGACCGTCCGTCCCCAGCCCCACCGCCACGCCCGCCGCCCGCATCTCCGGCACCGGCGCCACTCCGCTCGCAATCATCATATTGCTCGACGGATTATGCACGCACCCCACCCGCCGCTCCGCCAGGAGCTTCCGGTCCGCCTCATCCACAAAAATGCAATGCGCCGCTACCAGTTCCGGCCCCAGCACGCCTAGCTTGTCCAGATACTGCACCGGAGACATTCCGTTCGTCTTCTCGCTGTCTTCCCACTCCTTCTTCATCTCCGACACGTGCATCAGCAACGGCGCGTGATATTTCGCAGCCAGCGCGGCCGCGTCCTGAATCGTTTTCTTTGAGCATGTATAAATCGAATGCGGAGCCGGGGCCGCATGAATCAGCGCATCCCCCTGCCACCGTTCCAGAAATTTCTCGGTATACGCCAGCATTTCCGCATTGGTCTTATTATCCGGCGCTGGAAAATCAATAAAAGTTTCGCCCAGCACGCCACGCATCCCCGCCGCCTTGGTCTCTTCAGCCACCGCGTCCTCGAAGTAATACATGTCGGCAAACGTGGTCACGCCCGACCGGATCTGCTCCGCCGCCGCCAGCCGTGTGCCCCAGCGCACAAACTCTTCATTCACATTCTTCGCTTCCGCCGGGAAAATATATTTGTAAAGCCAATCCTGCAGCGTCACGTCATCATGCAGCCCGCGAAACAGAGTCATCGGCACATGCGTATGCCCATTAATGAATCCCGGCAACACCAGCTTGCCGCGCGCATCAATCGTTTGCGCCGCTTTATACCGGTTCTCGACTTCCGCCCGAGGCCCCACCGCAACAATCGCATCACCCTTCACCGCGACGCTGCCATTCTGAACGATCGTCCGCCCCGAATCCATCGTCACTACAATCCCGCCGCTGACCATCAGATCAACATCTTGCTTCGCCTGCCCAACCATCACTGGACACACCGCCAGCAAAACTCCAACCCGAAACATTCCTGGGATCTTCATCCTCCTCCTTCGTTTCATACCCGATGCGGGTGCCCCATCCTTCTCGCGTTCTTTGCGAGGGGGTGGGGATTTTGACCTCTTCTCAGCGCAGATATCCTTCTTCTCCGCCGAGCTCTCAACTCACGACTTTCACCCAATCCTTACTGCGTCCCCTCAACTCCCGCTACTCGCTTCAAATAAAAGTTAAAGAAATCCTCCGCATTCGAATTCAGACAAACCTGTGCATTCACCGTCCCCGGCTCCTCACGCGTGAATCCCTCTTCATCCACCCGAATGTGCAGCCCCTGCACCGGACACAACTCCGGTCGCAACACAAACGCAATCGTCATCGGATCGAACAACGTCGGCGTCTCCAATCCCCACAAGTGATACAGCACCGTCAACTGGTCCGTAACCGCCGTCCCCTGACTGAACAGAAACGCCCGTTTCACTTCATCCATCTTCAGCTGCGTGGAATCCAGGGGCATCACAAACAGCGGCACGCCCGCGGCAAACAATTTCCGCGCCGAGGCCACATCATTCAAAATATTCCACTCCGGCATCGGAGGCACCGGCGCCGTATATCCCAACTCCCCATACCCGCGCCGCACCGACCCACCCATGATCACCACCCGCTTCAACTTTCGAAACGTCGCTGCATCTTTATCGATGGCCGCTCCCACATTCATCAGCGGACCAATCGCCACCAGCGTAATTTCCCCCGGATATTTCCGAATCTGCTCCAACAAAAACTCCACCGCGTCCCCGCGCGGCGACTTCGCAAAATGCCCGCCCTCGCCGTACTTCCGCTGCGACATCGGATTCGTGGTCGCCGTTGCCTTGCCCGCCAGCACCGGAATCTCCGCCCGCCCCACTTCGCCCAGAAACCGGTCCACAATCTTCGCGCGCGCCGCGGTATCACCAAACGTCGTCGTAACGCCCAGCACCTGCAGCTCCGGACTCTTCACCGCCAGCGCCAGCGCAAACGCATCGTCCACATCGTCGCCAATGTCAGTATCAATAATGATCTTCTCCGGCGCGCGGCCTTGCGCCCAGCCAACTCCCGACGCCATCAACAAAACCAAACACAAAGCACTCCAACACATGCGAGCCATAGCACCGCTCATTGCCTCTCCTCTACTCCCTCGGGTGCCCCATCCTTCTCGCCTACTTTGCGAGAGGGTGGGGATTTTGACTTTACCTTACCGCGCGTGAAACTCCGACACGATTCCGATTTCCCCAACGATGTTTGAATTCAACTCGGGCAGGTCTCCTGCAGGAATCCAGTATTCGCGATGCCCAGCACTTCCCACAACGTGCACATCGTACTTGGCAAGAAACTCCGCTCGCACCTGAAATCGCAAAACATATCCCGCAAATCCTGAGCGTTCATCCTTGGTATTCCAGTCGCGCGCGATCTGCGTCGCGTACTCCTCCGTCAACACCGGATAGAAAACGGGCTGCTCCGGCAGGCGCGGAGGGAACTCACGAAAATGACTGGCTCGTATCAATTCCAGCTCAGCCTGACCCACCGGCCGGTACAGCGTCGTCAAGCTCACGTTCATCCCGTCAAGAATACTAGCTAGATGCCCGCTCGCGGGTACCCAATTCCCGCGCGTCTTGTTGCGCGAGAAGTGGGGATTTTGACTTTCTCTCCCCCATTTCGCATCCGCGTGTTCTCCGCCCCACCCTGTGTCCCGCGCCCCACGCGCCTTTTCAGCACTCACGTCGATAACTCCCGCCAAATCAACGCGCCCTTCCATGGCGCTCGCCGTGCATTCTCCAGAGTGCCGCTAGCCGGCAGGAGGCAACCACAATGACCCGCAGCAAAGCAGTTCGCAACTTCGCAACCACTCGCAGTGCCGTATCTCATTCCGTAACCTGGGGCAGGAACACCGGCGCACTCATCTTCGCTGCCGTGCTGATCGTCTGCTCCCTAACCGTTGGCTGTTCCAGTAACAATGACCAGCCAAAGCCCATAACCAAGAACCAGATTCCGGTCCCGCCGGCTCCGAGCGTGATCGCTCCCGCACCCGCCGTGCAGGCCGCGGCCAAGCCCGCTCCGAAGAAGGCCGTCGCGAAGAAGCCCGCAACCGTGAACTATGCCGATAAGACCTACGGCGTAACCTTCGAATATCCGCGCCGCTACGCCATCGAAACCGGCGATGCCGCTGCCGATCTTCTGGCCTCGAATCCCATCGCCATGAACTTCGTCCAGCCCGGCGGAGTCGCGCTCGCCGCCGTCGAACTCCCCGAGACCGGATTCGCCAACACCGACTTCTCGTCCGCCTTCTTCGACGTGAGCGTGAACAAGAGCCTCACCGCCGACCAATGCACCGAGTTCGCCGTCCCGCAGCCCAAGGCTGTCGAAGCGCAGTCATCCCAAACCTGCCATCCTGAGGACCGCGGCTCTTGCGGGACGAAGGACCCCATGCCCGCCGTCGCCAGCACCAGCACAGACGGGAGTTCTCTTGGCAATGTCAGCGCATCGGCCGCCGTATCTTCACCTGCGACTAACGCGACCGCAGCCAGCCCCGAACAAGTGAGCGTCGCGAAGATGTCGGACGGGTCGAACTCCAAGCTGATGCTCGGCGACCTCGAGCTCCGCGCCACCGAAGCCGTCTCCGGCGAAGGCACGCGCCAGAGCGACTCCAAGTACTTCCACGTCTACCAGAATGGAAGCTGCTACGAGTTCGCCCTGAACGTCACCACCGACGCCTCAGCGGACGGCCTGGTCAAACACGTCGACCGCGACAAGGTCTTCACCCGCCTGGAACAAATCCTGGCCACGGTGAAGATCGAGGCAGTAGCCGCGCCCGAAGCGACTGCCGAAGCCCCAGCCACGCCGACCGCGACCCCGGCACAGTAGCAAGTCAGAAAGGTCGGGTGCCCCATCCCAACGTCGCGCATTTTGCGACGTTAGGATGGGGATTCTGATTTGGGTAAGCTAGCAGTGGAATTCAGTCCCCCACTCCAGTCGCAGAGAACACGGCTAGAATGGAACGCCCGTCTTCTTTCTTGACAACCCAATCTTCGGCAGACACAATGGTTCTCGCAGTTCGCCCCCGGGCTGCGAACAAATTCGCGTGACTTTGCTGTCCGCCATTGGGTGGAACACACTCCATCCTCTTCACTTCCTTCACCGAGCGCTTCTGAATTCGAGTCATCCGAGCCGGCTCACTAGGAGAAGAACAAATGTCCACTCTTCGCACCCCACCCGCTCTCGCTGCCGCCATCCTCGTGCTCATTTCGATTGCGCCCCTCCCGCTGCGCGCCGCTACCGCCGCACCCGACGCCAATCTCTACACCAGCTACTACTTCAGCGCCGGATATCAGACCGTCAACTGGATCGTCTGCGGATCAACGCAGGAAACCGAAGGCTGCTATGAATTCGGCAGCCTGGGACCGTTCGGAGCCGCCGGCGCGCTGATCGAAGGCAATCCATCGACAAACGCCAAAACCAGCACGGTTACTCGCTACCTCTACGTCGTCGACAGCGCCGCCGGCAGTGGAACCGGGGTCGCGCTCAACGTCTACAAGAAGACCGACGTCGTCTCTTCCACGTTCGATACCACCACCGTCACGTTCGTGAAGACTGTCTCGCTTCCGCTCACCGGGGGCACCACCGCAATCTGCTCCATGGCCGCCAACAACGGTTACCTTTTCATCGGCACCAATCAAAGCCCAACCGCCGTCCGGGTGACGAAGAGCAACCTGACCATAGAACAGATTGGTGCCTTCGAGCCGCCCATCAATGTCACCTCGATCACCTCTGACAAGTATGGCTTCGTCACCGTAACCTACGGAGATCCCACCGGCGACACCGGATTGGTCCAGTTCGCCCCTGACGGCAACGTTGTTGGCGATGGCGGCGGAGCCTGGTACATGCTCAGCACTGACGTCGCCCTCACCACTGCTACCCTCCCCACTTCCGATGCGCTCCCCGCCGACCGCTTGCAGGTTCGACCCAAGAAATCAGCAAAGTCCGGCGGAGCAGGAAACTAAATGGCTCCCGACTGATCCGCGTCGTCACCGGCAAAACGGAAAAGGCCACGCTCATTTCTGAATGTGGCCTTTGTTTATGACAGCAACTACCGAGTTCAGGCTGAGCGCCGAAGGGCTCGCACACGCTTTCGCGCGCAGCACGATCGGGCCCGCCTGCCGGCAGCGAGCAGACTCCTTTCCGCTTGGGCTCCCAATCGAGACGAGAACCCTTGCGCCTAGCCGGTCGCGCTCAGATTCAGGTAGCTATTGACGGCCGCCTCGGTCAGGTTGAGGCTGGACGCGATTTGCGTGACTCTCTGTCCCTGGTTATAGAGCTGAACGACCTGCTGGGACTCGGTCAGCTGGACAGTATCTCCTCCGGCGTTCGCCGCCGGCTGCGGCCTCGCAGCCGCCCCCGCCGCTGCGGCCGTGTTGGCGGTAGACAGCGTGGCTAAAGATAAGCTGGAAATGGAAGTACTCATAGGAAGCACCCCTTTGCTCTTACACAGAATCTTCTCTTACCTATAAGAGGAGGTCGGCAGACTTCTCCCAAGCTTTAGCCAAACGTGCAAGATCGCAGCACCTTCTCCCGTCAAGCAATCCCAAATTGGCACCGGCGGAGACATGAGAGTGCAAGAAAGCGCTGATTTTTTTTGATGCCTCGCTCTAAGATCTTTGTTCGCACGGGCTTGCCCCGTTTGGGATAGGCCGGGGCCGGGCAAAATCCTGAGCCGCAAGCAGTTACAGCTAAAATATAACCAGATAAGGACTTAGCCTCGGGCGTCCGGGCGGAGAGCTGATTGGCAGAACCGTCGCGCATCCATCAAGCCTGCGCCTTTGGATTTTCTCAGTAAAGGTCGTTCGTCACAAGAATTGGAGATTTTCGGCCTGGAAGGCTGTGGAAAAACGTCGGCTAGGTTCGGGAAACAGGGATAGTCGGCAACCAGGTCAGGGTCCGGCCGGGGCGAACGGCGGCACTCCGGAACTCTTTCCGGCCCGCGCCCGTAGTATTTTTAGCACCTGGAGGGTCCGCATGGTTTGGTTCTACGAAGCTTTCTTTCCCGTGGTCTGGATCGTTTTTCTTGTCTATTGGCAGATCAAAGCTGCGGACGCCAAAACCACCCAGCGTCTCGAGCCCGCAGGCTCGCGCATCTTCCGCGTCTTCATCTTCCTGATCGCGATGGCTTTGCTCTTGATACGTCGCATCCCGCTGCCCTGGCTTTATGTCCAGCTCTGGCCGCAGGGTTATTGGTCATTCTGGCTGGGAGCGGCCATCACCGTCGCCGGTCTTCTCTTCGCCGTCTGGGCGCGCCTGCACCTTGGCCGCAACTGGAGCCGTTCCGTCACTATCAAGGAGGGCCACGAGCTGATCGCCACCGGGCCTTATCGCGTGGTGCGTCATCCCATCTACACCGGCATTCTGACCGGGTTTCTGGGGACGGCGATTGCCACCTCGCAGGTGCGCGGGTTCATCGTTGTCGTCCTCATCTTCTTCGTCTTCTGGCTCAAGTTCCGCATGGAGGAGCAGTGGATGCGCTCCCAGTTCGGGGAGACGTACGCTGCCTATGCGCGACAGACCGCCGCGCTGGTGCCCTACCTGCTCTGAGCGGCTCCAGGACCTCGGCGGAGTGCGCGACATGCTTGACGGCCGCTTCGGATGACTCAAGACCGGGCGAATGAAGGCGATCGGCGGGAGGTTGAAAATAGGTGAACGTCCCGTCTGTCCCCATGTTTCTCATGTTTCTCTGTCCCCATGTTTCTTTGTTTCTTCGTCCGGATCCCTTTACCCCATATGTAAATCCGGCGACGGGTCAAACGAGTGTTTGGTATAGCACTGAGCTTCCGACTCTCGGGAACAATCCCAACGTGACTGGACTGAGCCTTCATCTGTCTTTTTGACGCGGTGGTATCATGGGGCCGGTGAATCAGTTATCTGCTCTGAAGCTCCGTGGCCACAAGGGTTCGATCGCATCAATAGCGATCGACCCATCACGGGACATCTTTGCGACGGGAGCAGCGCCTCCTTATGGCTCAGAAAGCGAAGTGAAAATCTGGGACCTCCACGGCGGGGAAAACCTCAGAACTCTGACTACCAGTCTTAACGCCGTATTCAGCTTGGCGTTTTCTCAAAACGGTAGCCGCTTAGCAGCCGGGGGTGGTGGAACAGTTTGCGACGGTCGGTGGGCATACACCGGGGGCGTTGAGGTTTGGACATTAGAAGGCAACGAACGCGTAACTCGGTTTGGGAATGAGTTGCTGTTCATCAAGACCATCGCTTTCTCTCCCGATGATGCCTCCATATTGACTACGAACCTCAAATCGCCCAACGAACCAGCCAGTGCCGACAGGAGGCGCGTGAGGCTCTGGCGATCGACAGACTTCAAGGAAATCTCCCGCTTTGGAGAGCACCCCATTGGTATCTCATCGGCTTGTTTCTCTCCAGATGGAGAATACGTGGGTTTTGGTTCCAACCAAGCAAGCGCTCAAGTCGTTTCCCCGGCTGAGGGGGGGATAGTCTCGTTAGGAAACTGGTAGCTGGACTTAGAACAAGCAGAGCCGCCAGCGTGCACTATCATGAAGTTAATTCCGTCCCATTGGTACGAATCTGGAATGTTGGCAAACGACGCGAAGAGCCAGCACTGGAATTGAGCAAAGGGCGAGTCGAATCCGTCGCTTTTTCCCCCGACGGGAGAATGGTCGGAACTTGCGGAGCAGAGATAGTTATCTGGAATGTTGCGGACCGCAGAGTGATGAGAAAATTCGATCAAGGACCTCGTGGCTACAGCGTCTGCCTCGCGTTTTCGCGAGATAATAAAGTCCTTGGCACCGGCGGTGGGTATCGATTCGAGCCCGGAAGCCAATTCGAAGACTGCGGTGTCAAGTTGTGGGACATCGGTAGTGGAGAGTTGCTGGCTTTCCTTCAACACAATAGGCCTGTTCATTCCTTGTGTTTTGCAAGGGATGGCAAGAAGGTTGTGGCAGGTGGCGAGTCAGGCGAGCTCATAATATGGAACTTGCCTCTCGTGGATTCCTTGCACGAACTGAAAGATACAGGAGTGTGAGGACTCTGGCCTGCCGCGACTTAATTTGAGTGACCTCGCAAGCCCCCGAGCGACCGTTGCCGGATCGATGGAATAGCTCCAAGTCAATTTTCAGGAAGGACTTCCCTGAGTACATCTGACCCGCTCAAACCGGAGATAGGGCAGTTGTAACTTGTCGTATCTTACGTGAACGAAAGCTGGGGGCACGTCATGAGTTAGCCCTTTAGCCGCTTCGAAGCTGGATAAAGGAAAAGGCCATCATCATTTCTGTTGATGGCCTTTATTTATGCCGGCAACACCTACTCTCCCACACACTTTCGCGTGCAGTACAATCGGCCCAGCGGGGCTTAACTTCCGTGTTCGGGATGGGAACGGGTGGATCCCCCGCGGTATGATTACCGACAACTTGACTGATCAGCTTCAGCTCTTAGCTACTCATACGGCTGACTCTAGGCTGATGGACCGCTAGCTAGGTGTGCGAGCTTACTACTCGCTCCAGCTCAGGCTGCGAGCTGACAGCCGCGGGCTAACTTGTAAAAGATCCTGAGAACGATCCTCACAACTGAATAGATTGGGTGTGGCTTACTTTCATGTTGCTTACTTTCCGATTTCTCGCCACATCATTACTTCGGCTTTTCGTCGGCGCGAAGCTTCTGCTGAACTTCTTACAATTGCTCAGGTTCTAGCTAAGTAGCTAGAAGCCAGCAGCCCAGAACTGCTTCTTCTGCACCGAGTAAATTTTATGGTCAAGCCGAACGGGCGATTAGTACTGGTAAGCTACACGCATTACTGCGCTTCCACCTCCAGCCTATCAACCAGGTAGTCTTCCTGGGCCCTTCTTATCCCTTACGGGTTGGGAGATCTCATCTTGAGGAGTGCTTCCCGCTTATATGCATTCAGCGGTTATCACAACCGAACTTCGCTACCGAGCGGTGCCATTGGCATGACAGCTCGAACACAAGAGGTTCGTCCATCCCGGTCCTCTCGTACTAAGGACAGGTCCTCTCAAATCTCCTGCGCCCACAACAGATAGGGACCGAACTGTCTCGCGACGTTCTGAACCCAGCTCACGTACCGCTTTAATAGGCGAACAGCCTAACCCTTGGAACCTTCTACAGCTCCAGGATGCGATGAGCCGACATCGAGGTGCCAAACCGGAGCGTCGATATGAACTCTTGGCTCCGATCAGCCTGTTATCCCCGGCGTACCTTTTATCCGTTGAGCGATGGCCCTTCCATGCAGAACCACCGGATCACTAAAGCCTACTTTCGTACCTGCTCGACTTGTAGGTCTCGCAGTTAACCACGCTTATGCTTTTGCACTCGTCGGCTGATTTCCAAACAGCCTGAGCGTAGCTTCGCGCGCCTCCGTTACCATTTAGGAGGCGACCGCCCCAGTCAAACTACCCGCCTTACCATGTCCCTCTCCCGGTTTACGGGAGTAAGTTAGAACCACAGATCTCGCAGGGTGGTATCTCACCGTTGGCTCCTCCAAGCCCGAGAGCCTGGAATCAAAGCCTCCCACCTATCCTGCGCAGCAAGGGCCATAGTTCATGGTAAAGGTATAGTAAAGGTGCATGGGGTTTTTCCGTCTAGTTCGGCAGCCGGCATGTTCACCGGCACTACAAGTTCGCCGTGTCAGTCGGCAAGACAGTCGCACTTTCGTTACGCCATTCGTGCAGGTCGGAACTTACCCGACAAGGAATTTCGCTACCTTAGGACCGTTATAGTTACGGCCGCCGTTCACTGGGGCTTCAGTTCGAAGCTTCGCCTTGCGGCTGACCTCTCCCTTTAACCTTCCAGCACCGGGCAGGCGTCAGCCCCTATACGTCGTTTT
Source organism: uncultured Acidobacteriota bacterium (assembly GCA_963800405.1). Classification (GTDB taxonomy): domain Bacteria; phylum Acidobacteriota; class Terriglobia; order Terriglobales; family Acidobacteriaceae; genus Sulfotelmatobacter. The sequence goes on along the minus strand of CAWDBW010000005.1, from coordinate 46 downwards.
CGACTTTGCAGAGACCTGTGTTTTTGTTAAACAGTCGCAGTGCGCA
>CAWDBW010000004.1:0-11100 GCA_963800405.1 uncultured Acidobacteriota bacterium | reverse complement strand
TGTACTTCGAAATCCACTCCCCCGAAAAAGACCAGATACTTCCCGAACGCCTGCTCGATGCCGGCATGGAACTGATTGCGAAAGCCGGGACTCAACGCGCCGCTGGCGGAGCCGGCAAAGAAGCAGCGGATTCAAAACGGCGTTTTCGCATCCGATGCTGGAGAGGATGAGATTTTCGTTGAACGGAGACTCCAGAGTACGGGCGTAGGAAATGCGAAGAATCGTGTTGGTTCGTTTTGATGTTGTAAGCGACTCCCACCCGAGGCTCTGCCTGCCGTGCGACCGAGAGACCGTTGTAGAGATCGCCCCGCAAGCCCAGGTTCAGCGACCAGTTTCCTTTGGTGATTGTTGTCCCGTACGTACAGGGCGAGTTCCTTCACGTCGGTGTGGCCGATGAAGTCGTAGGGCGTTCCGCCACGGGCAAGGTGGTTGGGGGCAAGGACGGGATTGTAAACAGGGTAAAAAGCTGCGTTGGTGACGGCGAGGGTGGAGATCGGAGAGCCGGGGGCGTTCGGGTTCGTGGCCACATTTGGCTGGTAGGCACCCGTGCAATCCGCAGGATTGGTGATCCCCGGCGCCGGTGCCGCGACGTAGGAGAACTGGTTCACCGCGGTTACGGCCGCAGCCGTGATGCAGGGAGCGTTGTAGGTTGGATCAACGATCCCGATGGCGTCGTTTTCGTTGAGGAAGGTTTGCTGGTAGACGACTCCGGCCTTGATCTGGTTGATCCCTTTGACATAGGAAAGATCGGACCGAATGCCCGCGTTGGTGAGTGTGCGATTCTGGCCTACGGACTGCCTCTGCAGACTCGGCGGCCCGAGTCGGCGAATGCGTCGCCGCTGGGGTAGTAGTTGTAGTCGTCGCGGCGCACGAACGTGCCCAAAGTGAATACTGCATTGGCATTCACCAACCGCGTCCACGAAGGGGCAATGTTGAAGGTTCCGATCTTGGAGCGCTGGTCGGTCGGTCCAACGATATTTCCGTTGGGATCGGTCCCGTTGTAGGCCGCCATTTGCGGCTCGATCCCGGCCAGCCCGGTCCATGCTGTCGCGTTTTCAGCATCGAGGGAATTCGGAGTCTGGAACCAGCTGCGGCTGTAGCCGAAGTTCAGGTGAATCGAATCGTTGGTCGAGATTTGATAATCGACGCGGTCGAATAGGTTTTCTTCGTTGCCCTTGTCGTGGAACACGGCGAATTCCGGCGGATCAAGGAAACGCCCGGTGTTCAGGCCATTAGCCGAGATGAAATTTCCCCAGTTTTTGCCGCCATAAGCCAGATCGGCCGCCACGGTGGATGTTCCAAACGTGCCATAGGAACTGCTCACGCTGCCATGAGGCGTCGTCACGCCTTGGCCCGAGCGGGTGGTCGCGACGATCACCACGCTGGTCTTGCCTCCATATTCCGCCCCCGGCGCGCCGGATATTACTGACAGCGACTGCACCGAATCGGGAGGAATCTGATTCGAGAATACCTTGCTCTGCTGGTCAGTAATCGGCTGGCCGTCCACGGAAAACGAGTTCTCTGCATGGTCTCCCAACCCGTGAAATAGTCCGTTGGAATCAGCAGCGATTCCTGGCGTGGAGAGCGTGACCAGCGAACTCAGCGACGAGGAAGAGCTCTCCAACGGCAGCTTGTCGAACAAGTTCTTGTCAATGTCGGAATGGAACGTGGGATCGTTCTCCAGTAAATCAGGTGCTCCAGCTTCCACCGTGACCTGAGTCGTCGAGGTTGCGACCTGCAGTTTCACCACAATGTTGACGGGAACCGCCGAGCGCGTCTCCACATCCTGCACGGCAGCTGCAAAACTCTCCGCAATCACGGTCAGGTGGTAAGGATTGAAGGGAACGTTGGTGAGGGAGAATTTTCCGCCAGCGTCGGTTGTGGTCGAGCGGTCATAGCCGCTCACCGAGTTGCGGATTTCGACCTTGGCGTTGGGCACGACCGCGCCCGTGGGATCGACCACGCTGCCGTTGATGGAACCGGAGTTTCCGGCGGACTGCGCGCCCGCCACTGTAACTGCTGCAAGAGAAAGAGCGAACGCCGCCAATGCGACGAAGCGCTTGGTATAAAAAGTAGGCATAATGCCCTCCTGTAGGAAGAAAGGAAAATAGGGAAATAGCCCAGCCTCGACTTACACTTCGAGCCGGATCATTTATTTGTGGAAATCCCTACAGGGCAGGAGGACCGCGAATTCCCAGGTCCGAGAAATCGAACCGGGCCTTCGCGATGACGTCTTCTTCACGCAGCAGACCGATTGCGGCAAATACGGGAGCGGTCTGAACCGTACTTGGAGTGGGGCTGGCGCTGTGCGCCATCAGGCAGATCGAGCAGGAAGCGGATTCTGTCTGGTTGGGGTGATTGTGGGTAGACTCCGCCGCGACCGTCCACAACATCAGGGACAGGCCGAGCCACGCCGACCATCTCACCCACCTGCGCATTGTTGGCTTGGTCATAGTCACTGCAGAACTACCGCCAGAGGATGATTCCCCAATCATCTTTCCTGGCTGTGGAATTAGACTGCTGTAAGCTTATAACGGTTATCTGCCGCAAGGCAATGTTGGACACGTTACTATAGACAGGGCGTTACATCCGGCTCGCAGGCCAATCGCCGGCAACCTACTCATTTCAAACGCGAGGGAAGCATGTCTGAACCAACCTACGAAGAATTGAAAGCGAAACTGTCACAGCTCGAAAAGGAAGTCGAAACCAAGAAGCGCAGTGGCGACTTGATCTTCAAAGTGGGAGAAAAAGGCGGGGTCAGCGTTTACGGCCTAGGCCGTTTCCCGGTCACGCTCTACTACGAGCAATGGAACCGCCTGCTGGGCGCCGCTAACGAGATCAAGGCTTTCATGGAAGAAAACAAGTCGCGCCTGAAGCTGAAAGAGCAGGGCTAGAGGCGCTTGCGAGGAATCCAGGAAGGGAAGTTCGGGAAGATGGAGTTGCGAATCTTAGCCCGTTACCAGTTCGCTCTCCGGCACTTTCTGTGTTCTTACCGGGAGCCCGAACCCGTTCACCAGGCTGCGGCGGTGTTCCAGGATTTGCTGCATTTCGTCGGGCGTCCCGCGCACGGGCGGAACATGTGAGATGGCATCGTTGAGCATCGCCCAGCTGACTTCGGAGGCGATCACGCTGTCCCGGGGCTCGGGGAATCCCAGGTTTTTTCCAGCCAGTATGGATCGCGCGAAAACATCGACCATTACATCGAGCTTCTTATCGTTGAAAGCGGATGCCTTGCGCAGCGTTTTGTTTACACCGAACAGTTCCACCGTGGCTTCCGCAAAGTCATGCCGCATGCGGGCGACGCCCTTGGTGCCAATCGCATCCACGTAGCAATTGTGCGGTTGCTCCTTCGCGAGATGTCCGTAGATAAATCCCTGGGTAATGTCGAAGACCACCCCGTTAGCGAAGGTGCCGTGCGCCTGCACCCACCACGGATCTTTGTATCCCCAGGCGCGGATCCCCTGGGCATGCCAGGTTTGGTATTCGCTCTGGGCGTACCAGCGGGCTACGTCCACGTAGTGCATTCCGCAGTCGTGGAACGGCGGGCCTTCCGGATCATGCCCTTCCAACGGCATGTGCCCCGGCGTCATGTGGCAAACCCGGATCACGGCCAGGTCGCCAATTTCGCCCTCCGCGATAAATCGCTGAATTTCCTTGTGATACCAGGCGTTGCGATTGAACAAATTGACCGCTACTAAACGCCCACTGGCCTCGATCTCGCGCACCAGTTGCCATTCGGTGGCCACGTCGGGGCCGATCGGTTTTTCCGCCAGCACGTGCTTGCGGGCGGCCAGAGCCTGGCGAATCTGCTGGGGGCGCGCATCCGCCAGCGTGAACAATCCCACCGCGTCGATTGACGCGTCGCTGAAGATGGCCTTGGGATCATCGTAGATTGCCGCGTTGGGCAATTGTTGTCGAGCCAGAGTGCGCGTCGGGCCGCAGATATCGTACACGGCGGCGACATCCCAAAGCCCGTTTTCCTGCATGGCGGCAACGAATTCGCGCCCCATCCGGCCGTACCCCAGAATTCCTACCCTGAGCTTTCTTGGCATATTAGTCGGTCGCTTTGATCTTAGGCGGAACCGTTTGCTGGCACTGTGATTGCCGTCACGGCCGGGAACCCCGCAAAATAGCGTGCTTTGAAGGCCTGGGTTTGAGCGTTTCGCCCTTGAACCAACGTACCTAACTGAGAACTGAGAACCGGGAACGGATTGTCAGGCTTTCGGTCTATAATAGGAAGACTGTGCCCAAGTACTCTATTGTCGTCCCGCTGCACAACGAGCAGGAGAACGTCACCGACCTCTACGACCGCCTGAAAGCGGTGATGGAGGCGCACGGTGAAACCTTCGAAATCGTGCTGGTGGACGATGGCTCGAACGACCACACCTTCGCCATGTTGCGCGAAATCGCGGCCGTAGATAGCCGCGTGACCGTGGTCAAGCTGCGCCGCAACTTCGGCCAGACCGCAGGACTGGCAGCCGGTTTCGATCATGCTCGCGGCGAGTACATCATCGCCATGGATGGCGATCTGCAGCACGATCCCAACGACATTCCGCTGTTTCTGGAAAAGATTGCGGCCGGTTACGACATCGTCAGTGGATGGCGGAAAGTGCGCGTCGACAATTTCTGGATGCGCCGCATCCCGTCGCGCATCGCCAACTGGATGATGGCCAAGATCTCGGGCGTCGACATTCACGACTTCGGTACCACGTTTAAAGCTTATCGCCGCGACATTCTGGAGCAGGTCCCGCTTTATGGCGAACTGCACCGCTTCATTCCGGCGCTGGCCTCATGGCATGGCGCGACAATCTGTGAAGTGCCCATCCGCAATGTAAACCGCGAGCGCGGGGTGTCGCATTACGGCATCACCCGCACTTTCCGCGTGTTCTTCGACCTGCTGACGATTCGTTTTCTGCTGCGCTACTTGTCACGCCCGCTGCACTTTTTCGGCGGCTTTGGGCTGATGAGCATTTTCGGCGGCAGCGCCATCGTGCTCTGGCTCGGCGTAGAGAAATTTCTGCGCCACGTGCCGGTCATGGCCACGCACGGCCCACTGATGATGGCTGCGCTCGGCCTGCTTCTCGGCGGGTTGAATCTGCTCGCGATCGGACTGCTCGGCGAAATGCAGGTTCGCCACTACCACGAACCCAGTCGCCGCGCGCCCTACTCCGTTGACCGTGTGCTGCGCTCGCAGAACGAAGAGCACAGCGTCTCGGAATAAGCGTTCGTCGTAGAGACGTAGCGTGCTACGTCTCCAGAGACGTTGCGAGCAACGTTTCTACAAAGCTAGCTCCAGTGCGGCGCCGGTTGCCCGTCCTTCAGCCAGACGATGAAATCCGTCATCGGCGGTTCACCGCCCAGCTCCCGCAAGCGCGTGGCATTCTGGCCCCGATGATAGTGGCTGTGCATGGCCGCCTGCGTCAGAGCCTGCCGCACGCTGATCTTCGCGGGTGGCTTGAACCACGGCACCTCAATGATCTCGTCCATACGACCCTGATCCGTCTTCTTCAGTAACTCACCGAACTCGTCGAGACCTTGCCGGGCGTACCGCTTCAGATCCGCCATGGAAGGGAAGTCTTCCAGTTTCTTAAAGGCGAAATCGGACCGCTGCGGACTTGTTACCCACAAGAACCCATGCTGCACCAGATGAATGTGCAGCAGTCGCTCGCGGATCGCCTTATCTTCGAGCGCCGGTGGGTGCGCCTCAAAGGCGTGCCAGTGCTCGGCATCGGCCCATTCCTGGTGTGCATAAAGTTCGTCGAGATAAGAATCCATGAATTCCTCCGCATGAACGCAATCCTGAGTCTGCCCCGGCACGCCCATGGTCGCTTCACTTTTGTCCGTCAGCCGCACATCGCCCAATCATAAAATGATCGTGCTATGACCAGTGGCAGGATATTCACACGTGTCGACCCCGACTTGCTCGTTGTCCTCGAGGAACTTCGCCGCCGCGAGCCCATCTTTCACACTTCGGAGTTCGGCAACAGCCGGGCTGAATTCGAACGGGTGACGGTTCCTCATTTTTGGGAGGTGGGAGCTTCGGGCCGCCGGTACAGCCGGGAGTTCATCCTCAACACACTGAGTGAAAACCCTCCTGTCAACGCGGCGTCGGCAGGCTGGCAAACCTATGACCATGGCCTTCGCCGACTGGGTGCAGACACGTATCTGCTGACCTATACGCTGCGGCAGGGACCGCGTCTCACCCGTCGGGCTACCATCTGGCAGGACTCGCCTGAGGGCTGGCGCATTCTGTACCATCAGGGCACGATCGTCTCGGCCGAAGAGGACGACGTTGTTCCGCCGAGTTCTGCTGCCGAGTAAGCAATGCAGGTCCTACCCGCGGGCGTATAATGTGCCGTTTGGCCGGCGCAGGAGTTTTATCATCATGCCACAAGTCACACAACACGAATTGCATCTGGCCCGCCGCATGTCGCGACTGGGCACTGAAACCGCTTTCGAGGTTCTAAACAAAGCCCGCGCGCTGGAGCGCCAAGGCAAAAGCATCATCCATCTGGAGATCGGCGAGCCAGATTTCGATACTCCCCCGAACGTGGTCGAAGCGGGCATTGACGCCCTGCGCAAGGGCTGGACCCACTACGGTCCTTCGGCCGGATTGCCCGAGTTACGGCAGACGTTAGCTGACTACGTCAGCCGTACTCGCGGGGTGAAAGTTTCGAGCGACGAAGTGGTGGTCGTTCCGGGCGGGAAGCCGATTATTTTCTTCACGATCCTGTCGCTGATCGATGAAGGAGATGAAGTCATTTATCCCAATCCCGGGTTTCCGATTTACGAGTCGATGATCCACTACGTGGGCGGGCGGGCCGTGCCGATTCAACTGCGTGAAGATCGCGACTTCTCGCTCGACGTGAATGAACTGGCCGGGCTCGTCAATGACCGCACCCGGCTGATTATTTTGAATTCGCCGCAGAATCCCACCGGCGGAGTGCTGGAGCGGCGCGACATCGAGCAGATCGCGAAGTTGATTGGCGACCGCAACATCATGATCCTGTCGGACGAAATCTACAGTCGCCTGCTGTTCGACGGAGGCCAGCACTTCTCCATCATGTCGGTGCCGGGGATGCAGGAGCGCACGATCCTGCTCGACGGCTTCTCCAAGACTTACGCTATGACGGGATGGCGCATGGGCTACGGCGTAATGCGGCCGGACCTGGCCGCGCACATGACACGCCTGATGACGAATTCCAATTCCTGTACGGCGAGCTTTACGCAGGTGGCGGGGATTGAAGCCATCCGCGGCGATCAGGCTTCAGTCGATCGTATGCGCGACGAATTCCAGCGCCGCCGCGACGTGTTCGTGGCGGGACTGAATAAGATCAAAGGCTTTTCTTGTCGCATGCCCAAAGGCGCGTTCTATGTTTTCCCGAACATCACAAAGACGGGATGGAAGTCCAAGCCGCTGGCCGACGCGCTGCTGGAACAGGCCGGAGTGGCCGCGCTGTCGGGCACGTCGTTTGGCGAATTTGGGGAAGGCTACCTGCGCTTCAGCGTGGCCAATTCGCTGGAGAACCTGCAGCAGGCGCTGGACCGCGTCGATCAGTGGACGAAGAAAAATCTGTAGCCGCTATGCTCAGTCTCGACGATCCGCGCTGGGCTCAGCTTAAGGGAGGGCGTCGGACGCCGTGTGATCCTCGGCCGCTACTCGCCAAGCTTGAGCGCGGCGAGGACACAAAAGCGGTCTGGCACACCTTGTGGGACGAACTCCACCACCAAGGCGATGTGGATGAGGCTTCTTACGCGTGTGTCCCGCATCTTGTGCGAATTTATCGGCAGCGCGGAATATTGGACTGGAATACCTTCGGCATCGCTGTGATCGTCGAACTCAAACGTGGGGAGGGTCATAATCCGCAAGTGCCTGCTTGGCTGGAAGCGGGCTACTTCGACGCCCTTCGAGAGTTGGCCGAAATCGGCATCAGAGAAATTAACAGAGCGAAAGAGGTAGGAGAGGTTCGAGCGATACTCAGCATGATCGCTTTGCAAAAAGGCGCTCGAACCCATGCGAGATTCCTTTTGGAGTACTCCAGCGAAGAATTGCTTGACCTCGAGTCGGCAGCTTCGGAACTTTAAGTGTCCGTAGCCTTTGACGCGGCCGTTCGTGGCCGTGCGACTCGCACAATTGCAAGAAACACTGCACAACCGGCCGCAAAGAATCCCAGCAGCTTCAAATTATTCGGCGTTTGCGGCCCACCCCGTGGCATATCGGTCTCCACCAGCACGGCCTTGGCGTGATTCGCAGGATCGTAGCGCACCGCGATCGGCGTTCCCTCGGGATGCTCACGCACCCAGTCTTGCATTTGCTCGATCTGCCCCGTTGGATATTGCCAGGTCAGCCGCTGCGGAGCCGGCGTGGTGAGCGAATGAACCCGGGAAACAATTTCCTCGCCGCGCACTGTGTAAGTGATGCTGCAGTTGATCCAAATGGCCTCCCGCCCAGCAGTGTGGTTGTAGAGATCCACGCCGCATTGCTGGACGCGCGCGGTTGCCATTGGCCAGTGCGCCTCGGCATGTTCCTGCCAAGCCAGCGCTGCGGTCACGACCAGCGCAAAGACAGTGCACAGAGCGGTAAACAATCCCAGAAACGCCGCCAGTAGCGTGACATAACCTCGCCACTTCGACTGGTTCTGCGGCCCGTCGCTCGTAGTCATCTCCAACTCTCGCTACCTCCCATTCAAAATTACTGGTAGAATCCGCTGCAGACAAGCAAACTTACAACTCCCGCGTCCCGAAAGTCACTTAGGAGACAGCGGCGGAGATTAGCTACAATGATCCGTCGACTACCCCCGGCCTAACCGGAGGACATCGAGGGGGTACTTCTGTGCCGACTACAAATAAGACGCGCCGGTCGCGTGACCCGCAAGCTTCCCGCATCGCCACCCCAGGTTATGGTTTTCCAAAGGGCACCAAGGGTCTGCAGCCCTGGTCGTGGGCGGAGCAGCGGCTGAAGAAATCACACAACTACTGGATCACCACGGTGAAGCCCGATCGCTCACCGCACGCTTCCTCACCGCATACCCTGGTCGTCTGGGGCCTTGGCAGGACGGACGTTTCCTGTTCAGCACCGGGAGCAAGTCACGCAAAGCGCGCAACCTGGAGCGCAACAAGAATTCGTCGTGTGCACGGAACACGCGCAGGAAGCGGTGATCGTCGAGGGCGTGGCCGAAGTCGCCGACGTTGCAGCGCGGCGCAAGTTCCTTCCAGCGTATGAGAAGAAGTACAAGTTCGATATGTCGTCGATGAAAGACGACATCCTGTCGATGAAAGAGCCAGTGTTCGCGGTGCGTCCGCGGTCGTGTTCGGGCTGTGGGAGAAGTATTTCCAGAGCAAATCCACGCGCTGGAAGTTCGAATAGCGGAATCTCTGCTCGTTACCTTCGTTACCCCTGTTGCATCTCGCGAGGTACGCGTTGTGGCGATTTCCCCACCTATAATTTGCTCATTGCATGATGAAGAAATCGCGAGAGAATTCGAAGCAACAATCCGCGCTCTGGATCTACAATCCGGGACTCGACTTGATCGTGGGCTGTGGAGCGTGGTCGGCGCCGCTGCTGCTGCTTTCCTACTTTTCGGCGGCTTCGAGTGCGCGCGCCTGGTCGGTTGCGTTCTACGTGCTGGCGCTGTTCTTTAATTATCCGCACTACATGGCGACGATTTACCGCGCCTACCATCGCAGCGAAAGACTTCCGCAGTTGCGCCGTACCGGTCATCACTGGGTTCATCTTGCTGACGGTGTGCTCTCGCACTTCTGGCTCGGCTTTTGCCCTGGATCTCACGATCTACCTGACCTGGAGCCCGTGGCACTACAGCGGACAACTACCGGCCTGTTCATGATGTTCGCGCCGCGGCCGGGGCCGATCCTGACAAGAATGCGCCGCAGCGTTATACGGCGCCTTCGTAGTTTCGTATCTGATTCTGTTCTCTCGGTTTCCACACAGGGCCCTCGACCGACCCGCTATTTATTTCGCTGGGAATTCCGGGGGTGGTGAGCCGCTGAGACAGTCCTTCTGATGGTGGCGTTCCGCTGTGCGTTCGGGCTCTCGCGGCTGGTGCTGCGACGGGATGGCGGAGAGCTGATTCCTGCTCGTTGACTTTGTTCTCATCGCAGTTCTTGTGGTTCTTCTACCGGCGGCAATTTCGCTGATCAAGGGTCTGGAGATTCCGCAGAACCGGTACAGTTCGGGAGTGCTGGCCGTGATGCATTCGGCGCAGTATCTCGGATCACGAGTTACTACGCGCGCCGCGAGGCTTCCGGCGAACGCTCGGAGAAAGAGATACGCAGGGTAAGCGTTAACTGGCTCCGCTGGCCTATTTCGGCGTGCTTGTGGTGGGCGGCATTGCTTTGTTTGTGCCCGGACCGTGGCTGGCCAGCCGCGCGTTTCATCACGACTTCACCACCAGCTTTCTGATTTTCACGGCGCTGGTAAATATTCACCACTTCATTCTGGATGGGGCGATTTGGAAGCTTCGCGACGGGCGGATCGCAGCTTTGCTGCTCAATTCGCGGGAGCGCATTTCGGATGCGGCGGGAGAAGCGGGTGGACAGTTTGCCACGGCTTGGCGTTGGCTGGTGGGCGGCGGCCAAGCGCTCGTTCGCTGCGAGTAGGCGCGGCTCTGCTGCTGCTGGTTTGGGGGTCAGTCGACCAGGCGCGTTATTATCTGGCGCTCAACACCGACGATTTAAAGATTGCAGCGGGCCGAGGCTCTGAATTCCTTCGACAGTTCTTTGCAAATGCGGCTGGCTCGCCGGGCCATGGAGGACGGCCAAGCGCAACAGGCGGAGGCTGCGTGGAGGCGGGCAATGCAGGCCAATCCTGCCGATCCGGCGCCGCGCCAGGGGTTGCTGCAATTGCTCATCGATCAGGACCGATTCGACGAAGCTTTCAATCTGACCGAGGCGTCGCTCAAGTACGCGCCGAAAGATGCGAATCTGCTGGTGGACCGGGGATTGCTCGCGCTGCGGCGCGGGCATGCCGACCAGGCTCTGGCGAATTGGGATCAGGCCTTGGCCGTCGATCCGGGACAGAAACTCGCGCACCTGTATCTGGCGGACGAACTCGATCGCGAAGGCAAGGCGCAGGCTGCGGCT
>CAWDBW010000003.1:0-78819 GCA_963800405.1 uncultured Acidobacteriota bacterium | reverse complement strand
AGGCCGCAATCTGGCATTCGCATAGTATCAGCCCGCGGGTCGCGGAAACAATCGCAAATTTCGTTAAAAAACAGAGACGAATTCCACGCAGTTTTCGCGGGTTTGCGGCGCGGTGAGCGGCGTCCGTCCCTATAATCGGAGGGCGTGCTGGTCTCCGATTTCCAATACGAACTTCCGGAAGAGTTGATTGCGCAAGAGCCGCTGGCGGACCGCGCCGGCTCGCGGCTGCTGCATGTGAATTCGGCTGCGGCGGGCGCGGCCGACCGGACGTTTCGCGAGCTTCCGGAGTTGCTGCGGCCGAGCGATCTGGTCGTCTTCAACAACACGCGCGTGTTTCCGGCGCGGCTTTATGGAAGGCGGGCATCCTCGGGAAATCAAAACCCCCACTTCTCGCAAACAACGCGAGAAATGGGGCACCCGGAAAATCAAAATCCCCACCCTCTCGCACAGGACGCGAGAAGGGTGGGGCACCCGGCGGGGCGGGTTGAAGTTCTGCTGACGCGGCAGCTGCTGGCGGAGCCGAATGAATGGGAATGCCTGGTGCGTCCGGGACGGAAGATTGGGGTGGGGGGACAGCTTTTCTTTGGGGAGCAGGATGAATTGCAGGCTGAGGTAATCGGGCGGGGAGAGTTTGGGGAACGTCGGATTCGGTTCGCTCCGGCGGAAGATTTTTTCGGGCTGGTGGAGAAGATTGGGCACATTCCGCTGCCGCCTTATATTGCGCGCGAGGATTCGGCTGGCGATCGAGAGCGGTACCAGACGGTGTATGCGCGGGAGCGGGGGTCGGTGGCGGCGCCGACGGCGGGACTGCATTTTACCCCGGAGATTCTAGGGCGGATGCGGGAGCGGGGAATTGAGACTGCGGAAGTCACGCTGCACGTGGGCTTAGGAACTTTTCAGCCGGTGCGTGCGGAGCGGGTGGAAGAACATCGGCTGCATTCGGAGGCGTATTCGATTTCGGAAGAGGCGGCGGAGAAGATTGGGCGGGCGCGGCGGGAAGGGCGGCGGATCGTTGCCGTGGGGACTACGACGGTCCGCACATTAGAATTCGCGGCGGAATATGCGGCGCAGCACAGTGAAGCTCCCCAACCTTCGACAGGCTCAGGGCAGGCGTTCTGGCGCACGGAACGCGCGAGAGGGGAACCGGGCGAGGTGCGCGCGGGGACGGGCGAGGCCAATCTTTTTATTTATCCGGGATACAAGTTTCAGGTGGTGGGGGCGCTGCTGACGAATTTTCATCTGCCCCAGTCCACGCTGCTGATGCTGGTCTGCGCGCTGGGCGGAAAAGAGAAGGTGATGCGGGCGTACGAACACGCGGTGCGCGAGCGTTATCGATTCTATTCATACGGAGATTGCATGTTGGTGGAGTAACGACCGCGCACCCCGCGCGGAGAGCGGACTTTCCGGCAGAAAAGCGGAAAAAGTGCAGACGAGGCTCTGTCCCAAGAACGGAATACCGTCCCAAAATCGAACCCAATCCAAACTAAATGTACTTCGGTGATGATGTGCGGCCGCAAGTCTGACCGATGATTGAACACGTTGCCAGCGCAGCCTGGAGTTCGCGCGTGGGGAGCGATGAGAAGCAAGACAGACTGCGCATCTCAGACGCTGAAAAAGGAAAATCGAAATGAAAAAATATTTGGTTTTGATGACATTGTTCCTCGGCTCGCTGCCGAGTTTTGGGTCTAACGCGCAACCGAGCCGGTCGAGCCAATTCCATGCCAACAAATCTTCTGTCTCCCGTAAGGCGGACAGGAACGCAGCCGCACACCGGCGCGACAGCGTGAAGCCTTCGTCGGCGCCGGCGAAGGCAGCGACGAAGACAGGAACGAACCTTGCCCGCAAAGGGAGTTTCGTAGCCCGCCCGTTCACCAGCGGCAGTTCCAGCACGACGGTAAGTTTCATTGCCGGCGCCCGCACCGCATGGGCCGGCGAGGACGACGACGAGACGCAAGCGGTAATGGGAGATTTCAACGGCGACGGGAAAATGGATGTCGCCAAAGTGACATACATTGCCGGAGAAAGCTCGACCTACCAGATTTCCGTCTTGCTGGGAAACGGGGACGGCACATTCAAAACGGCGATTGTTACGAATACACCGAGCGACGCCGATGATCCGATTGTGGTGGGCGATGTGAACGGCGACGGCAAGGACGACATCGTGCAGGTCCACCCGGTCGGAGGTGGCTGCAGCCAGGCCCAGAAGAACCAGGCCCAGAAGGCTGGAGCGCGTCCGGAAACGCTGCCTTGCGGCGAAGCCTCGATCGATGTGCTGCTCAGCAACGGCGATGGCACTTTCGCCACTGCGGTGAACTACCCGGTGACGTCGAACTCGCTGCAGGGCGGACTGCTGACCGACATCAACGGGGATGGCAAGCTGGACGTGCTGGCCTTCGACAACGCGACTCCGGCGAACATCGTCGAGATGCTGGGCAATGGCGACGGCACTTTTCAGGCGATGACCAGTCCGGGGACGCTGACCGCGAGCGCGCCCGGCAACATGATCTTCGCCGACTTTAATGGCGATGGAAAAATTGACTTTGTGGGGCAAGCGGGAGGTGGCCTACAGGTGACTCTGGCGACAGGAGCCGGGCTCTTCGCCAATGCACCCGTCAGCCTGTCGACTCCCGACGGCGTCGACGGCGCCTGCAACTCCGCTACGGGAGATCTCACCGGCGACGGCAAGCCGGAGATCGTCAGCTTCAACTGCGAAGCCAATACGATTACGATTTACGTGAACAATGGCGACGGCACGTTTGGGACCGGCGTCTACTACAACAACAACAGCGACCAGTATCAGCGGATCTACGCCGGGACGATCGCGGATATGAACGGCGACGGCAAGAATGACATCGTCGCCGTTAATGACGAGGTGGGCGACGTCAGCGTATTTCTGGGGCACGGAGATGGGACGGTTGACGTTCAGCCGCTCAGTTTCGATGTGGGTGGATATGCCTGGAACACGCCGCTGATCGCCGATTTCAACGGAGACGGGCTGCTCGACGTAGTCGAGTCCGACGATCTGTATAACCTGGTTTATCTGCAGGGATACGGCGACGGAACCTTCCAGGCCGCTCCCACGTATGGTCTGCCCAACAGCTTTGACCAAGACGCCTACACCTACAGCGTCGCCAGTGGGGACTTCAACGGAGACGGTATACCGGACGTGGTTGTCGGTCAGCAGGACAACAATGGTTCCACGGGAGTGGTGGTCTACCTGGGCAAGGGAGACGGCACTTTTTATCCCGGAGTCAGCTACGGGACCTCAGCCTACATGGGCTACGTGGCCGTGGGTGATTTCAACGGAGATGGCAAGCTGGACATCGCGGCCACCGATGAAACCAACAACGTGGTCCAGATTTTTCTGGGCAACGGGGATGGCACGTTCAGTATTGGAGCGGCTTATCCTACTGGCGCGGGAAGTCCGTACCCCGAGGATCTGGTGGTGGGCGACTTCAATAAAGACGGCAAGATGGACATCGCGGTCGCCAACGCCGCAACCAATGACGTGGGAGTATTGCTGGGCAATGGCGACGGGACCTTCGCAGCGGCGGTCAGCTATCCGATTACGGGTTACGAGCCCGTGATGATCGCGGCCGCGGACTTGAATGGCGATGGTTATCCTGATCTGGTGGTCACAGCCTATACGGAGGGTCCAGATCAGATCGGGGTCCTGTTGTCGGACAGCGAGGCTCCCGGCACGTTCGGGACAGTGCACTTTGTGAGCGTAAACGGGTACCCGCTTGACATCGCGCTGGGCGATCTGAACAAAGACGGAAAGATCGATATGGCCGTCACCGAGGAGGATGGTCTCACGTTCAGTGGCCAGATCGAGATTTTCCTGAACGATGGAACCGGAACGTTCCCCACGGCACCGACCGCGTATCAGGCGTCTACGTTCGGTGGGACTACGGGATACTCATATCCGGCCGACATCCAGATGTTTGACATGAACGGGGATGGAAATCTGGACCTGGTCTATGTCAACGACGAGTATGGGACGCTGGCGGTGGCGTTGGGCAATGGGGATGGCACCATTGCCGCACCTACTGAGTTTCCCACGACTGAATACGCCTGGGGCATGGCGTTGGCCGACGTAAATGGCGACGGGTCCATGGACGTGTTGACGGGAGACGACGAGTCGGGCGGGTTCAGCGTAATGCTGAATGCGAACGGCAGCGGAACGACTGGAAACTACACCTTGGGGGCGCCGACGCCGAGCGCGACGGTAACGGCCGGAGCCTCTGCCACCTACCCGCTCAATCTAGCCGGCCTCAACGGCTACAGCGGAACGATCACGCTCAGTTGCGGCGAACTACCGACGGGGGCGGCCTGCTCGTTCAGTCCGGCGTCGGTGGTGGCAAACGGCAACCTGCCTCTCACAACGACTCTAACCATTACGACCACGGCGCGCGCGACGGCAAGCATGATGCAGCCGGCGCTTCCGGGATCACAACCTGGCTCGCCGATTCTGCTGGCCAGCTTTGGCGGCCTGGGGCTGTTCGGGATGCTGCTGGCCGGAACTGGCAAGAAAGGGCGCCAGCGTCGGGCGGGAATCGTTCTCGGAGTCCTGCTCCTGGTTATGATGGCCACGGTGGTGGGATGCGACAACGGCAGCTCTACAAAAGCCGTGGGCACGCCTGCGGGCTCCTACACGGTTACGGTGACTTCCACCGGCACCGGTACTTCGGCGCCGACACATAGCGTGGACGTTACCTTGATCGTGCAGTAAGCTGCGGACCAACAAAACGGCCGGGAAAACAATCCCGGCCGTTTTTTCTGCTTGATGGACATTACTGGATGGCCGGCGGGCCCAGGGGCTGAAGCACGTACTCATTCGGCATGAGCTTGCGCGGCCCTGATGGGCCGCTCTTCCACGGCGCAGGCATCTACGACGGTGCACCAGATCCGAGGTGCCACAAAAGCAAAACGAGCATCCTTGCGGATGCCCGTTGTGGAAACCTGGGGCCGACGAATGCGTCCGCCCCTACGCGAAAAAACTTACGCCCTGGCGCCGGCGGTTGCCGGCTCGCTGGCCGGAATGGATTTGTCTTCGCCGTTGGGCTTTTGCTGCTGGGGCTGGCCACCTTTGCGAATGTCGATGCCGCCTTTGAAGAAGGCTCCGTCTTCAATGGAGATGCGGGCGGCGATGACGTCGCCGGTGAGGGAGCCGTCGCTGCGAATATCGACGCGATCGCTGGCGGTGAGGTTGCCGCGGACTTTGCCCAGCACCACGATTTCGCGGGCATTGATGTTGGCGGCAACGACTCCGTTGCGCCCAATCGTAACGCGATTGCCGGCGAGATTGATGGAGCCCTCAACGCGGCCGTCAATGTAGAGCGACTCGGAACCAGTCACTTCGCCCTTGATGACGAGCGACTTGCCGATCGTCGCCTGGTCGGCGGTGGTGGTGGTGACCGGCCGGGGAGCGGCGGGTTCAGCGCTTGCCATTGCGGGCGCGCTGGGGGACGGCATAGTCGGGCGCTCCGGCACGGCAGGTTGCGCAGGAGTCTGAGGCTGATTGGTCGGCTTCCACATGGAGATAAAAGTTCCTTTCCTGGTTGGGATTAGGGGTCACTGGCCGCACTTTCGTGACCAAACAGGATTGTACTCCCGCGTCTCAAACTGAGCGCTGTGGAAATCCTTTATTTTCAGTCAATAGTAACTTAAATGATGCCCGCGGAGCCTGGTTAGCGAAGCTGCGGGATGGGGCGGCGACCTACATACTTTCTGCCCGGTCCGTGTAACCATTCCTGAAAAAACTGTCCGGACCGTACCCTTCCACAGGGCCGGAGAGTTATTCTGGCAGGGTCGAAGATTTATCGAAAACCGAAACCGGGGTGGAGAGTCTAAATTATTGGGAATCCAGTCTTGGGGTAATTCTCGTTCTTCGATGTAATTCTCGTTCTCAGATATGGAGCAGAACATGTCAGAATCAGCCGTAGTGAATGCCGCAGCGTTGACCATTGCGCGCCCGGAGCCGGGCGAGTATGCACCGTATTATGACCGCTATATTTCACTGATCGCGGGGCCCGACATTCTGGGAACGCTCGAAGCGCAGAGGCGGCAGATGATGGTGCTGCTCTCGGGGCGCGACGAGAAGCGACGGAGACTTTCGCTACGCGCCGGATAAATGGAATGCGAAAGAAGTATTGGGGCATGTGTGCGATACGGAACGCATTTTTGCGTATCGGGCGCTGCGCATTGCGCGCGGCGACCAGACTCCGATGGCGGGCTTTGAGCAGGACGACTATGTGAAGCATGGTCCATTCGCACGGGCGCCGCTGGCGGAGATTATTGAAGACTACATCGCCGTGCGGCGGGCGACGCTGACCCTGCTGCGCAATCTGGATGAAGCGGCGTGGATGCGGCGCGGCGTGGCCAACAAGAATGAAGTGAGCGTGCGCGCCCTAGCCTACATTATGGCCGGACACGAGTTGCATCACCGGCGGATTCTGGAGGAGAAGTACTTCGCGGGGCGGTAACTCTGTTGCCGCGGATCGCGCGGATGAACGCGGTTTTTTCTTTGTCATTCTGAGCGAAGCGAAGAGCCTCTGCACCGTGCCCGCGGGCGAAGATGCGCAGGTCCTTCGCCTCGCTCAGGATGACAGAGCAATCTGATTCCCATCTGCCATGTCACAACGAGCGTTGACGGAACTGCTTCGCGGTAAGGGCGCGCATGCCGATCCCATCGCGTGCGTGGAGGATATTCCTGCGGAACTGGCGGCGCGGCAGGTTGCGGGATTTCCGCACTCGATCGCGCAACTCGTCTTCCACATGAATTACTGGATGGATTACGAGCTGCGGCGCATTCGCGGGCAGATGCCGGTTTATCCCAAACACAATTCGGAGAGTTTTCCGGCGGCGCCGTCGGTCGATTCGGCGGAGTGGGATCGGCTGAGGACGCGAATGGCCGAGTTGTTAGGCGAGTTTGCCGAGTTGGCGAAATCTTCCCAGCAGGAAGTGCAGCGCGAAGTTGAAAGCGTGCACCAAGCCGACCAGAAAGTTGCAGGCTCAGTGGAGGGCGTGCTGTGGCAGATGGTGGCGCACAACAGTTATCACGTGGGGCAGATCACGTTGATCCGGCGTGCGCTGGGGGCGTGGCCGCCGCGCGGGGGCGGGGATACGTGGTGAACCGGCGGTTATCTCGGCCCTGTCATCCTGAGGACCGCGCTCTTTGCGGGCCGAAGGATCTATGCAACCTGCTCAGGATTGCATAGGTCCTTCGCTTCGCTCAGGATGACAACGCAAATCAACGTGACAAAGCAAAATCGCAATCACGACTGACGCGTGAGTTATGCTGAGAGCTGACAGCTGATAGCCGACAGCTTCCCATGCTCTCTGATTCGACAATCCTGAAACACATTGCCAAGCAAGCCAAGCGCGCGGCTGGGTTCAAGCAACTGGTGCGCGAACTCGGGCTGCGCGGAGACGAGCGGCGGGAACTCGACGCACTGCTGCAGAAAATGGTGGCGCGCGGGACGCTGATTCAAGCTGAGTCCGATCGCTATTCCCTGCCCCAGGCCGCGGCCGACAAGAACCTGGTTGCGGGGCGACTCAGCATGCACCGCGATGGATTCGGGTTCGTCATTCCAGACGCGAAGTCGCTGAGCCCGGCGCTCAAACAGAGGCTTACCGGCGATATTTTCATCGCGCCGCATCTCATCGGCAATGCCATGCATGGGGACCTGGTGCTGGTCGACATTTCGAACGTGCGGCCGGATGGGCGTGCGGAGGGGCGGATTGTGCGGCCGGTGATGCGGGCACATCCGACGGTGGTGGGGATTTTTCATTACGGGAGCCGCGGGGGATATGTGCGGCCGATCGACAGCAAGATTACGCAGGAGATTGTGATTCCGGCGGGGGAGGAACAGCCTAAACTTTTCAACGCAGGGGACCCTTCGGCTTCGCTCAGGGCAGGCGCGGAGGGCGCAGAGAAATATAAAAAGAAGAAAAACGAATCTGTCGATCGCGTGCTGGGCGACGACGTGGCGCGGCCTTCGCAGTGGGACAACTTGGAAGGGCTGGTAGTTGATGTTGAGATTACCGACTGGCCTTCGCCGACGCAGAATCCCCGGGGGCGGGTGGTGGAGATTCTGGGGCGGGAAGATGATTTCGGCGTCGATGTCGAGATCACGATTCGGAAGTTTCATCTGCCGCATCATTTTCCGGTGGCGGCGCTGGAAGAGGCGCAGGACGCTTCATCCATTATTTCCGCCCGCGAACTGGAGCGGCGTCGCGATTTTCGCGGGCTGCCGATTGTGACCATCGACGGCGAGACCGCGCGCGACTTCGATGACGCGGTGTACGTACACATGCTCGCGAACGGGAATTTCGAGTTGCAGGTGCACATTGCCGATGTGGCGCAGTATGTGACGCCGGGCTCCGCTCTGGATCAGGAGGCGCGGCTGCGCGGCACCAGCGTTTATTTTCCGGATCGCGCCGTGCCCATGCTGCCGCTGGAACTCTCGACCGACATTTGCAGCTTGCGGCCGCAGGTGGAGCGACTGGTGCTGTCGTGCGTGATGGAGATGGACCATCGCGGCGAAATTGTGGGCTACGAGTTGAGCGAAGGCGTGATCCGGTCGGTGGAGCGCATGACGTATACGGCTGTGAACGCCGTGCTGGAAGGCGATGCGGCGGCGCGCGAGCGCTATGCGCCGCTGGTCGAGACGTTTGAGCTGATGCGCGAGCTGGCGCTGATTCTGAATCGCAAGCGCGAGCGGCGCGGGTCAATTGATTTCGATCTGCCGGAGCCGGTAATCGAGTTTGACGAATTGGGCATGATGAAGAGCATTGCGCGGTCGGAGCGCAACATTGCGCACCGGCTGATCGAAGAATTCATGCTCTCGGCCAATGAGTGCGTGGCGCACGATCTGGAGTCGAGGCGCGTGGCGTCACTGTATCGCATCCACGAAAAGCCGGACGCAAAACGCGTTTACGATTTCGAAGTGATTGCGGCGACGTTTGGATATTCGCTGGGCGTGGGCCCGCTGCCCATTCATCGCGTGCAGACCAAGACTGACCGGCGCGCGGCTTATGGCACGGGCAAGCGGGCGCGAGAGATTGAAGTGCCGCAGGATGTGCACATCACGCCGCGCATGTATCAGAAGCTGACGGAGAAGATTGCAGGCAAGCCGGAGGAGCGGATTCTGAGCTATCTGATGCTGCGGTCGCTGAAGCAGGCGCGATACTCGGAGGAAAATCTGGGGCATTTCGCGCTGGCGGCGACTTCGTATACCCACTTTACGTCGCCGATACGAAGGTATCCGGATTTGATTGTGCACCGGGTGTTGAAGGATGTGCTGCGAGAGAATCGGGGGCAGGACGAAAGTCAAAAGCCCCACCCTGTCGCAAAGAACGCGACAAGGGTGGGGCACCCGGCGAACGATGAGAAGCCGTCGCCTTGGTCGAAGCGGCGGGATCATGCGGGGCACCGCGAGGCCTTCGAACCTTTGAGCGGGCCGATCCCGCTGGAAGAACTGCACGAAATTGCGGAGGAGTCGAGCCGGGCGGAGCGACGGGCTGCCGATGCTGAGCGGGAGTTGATGGAGGGGAAGAAAGTGAAGTTCATGCAGGACCGCGTGGGAGAAGAGTTCGACGGGCTCATCACCAGCGTGACCAAGTTTGGATTCTTTGTGGAGCTTACGGATTTGTTCGTTGAGGGGCTGGTGCCACTGAATACTTTGAGTGACGACCGGTATACGTATCACGAGAATACGCGGGAGATTATCGGGCAGCGGTCGCGCAAGATTTACAGCTTGGGACAGAAGATTCGGGTGTTGGTGGACCGGATCGATCCAGTGGAGAAGAAGATTCAGTTTGCGGTGCTGGAGGAGGAGCCGGTGCGGGGGAAGGGCAAGCGGAAGAAGAGGTAAGTTGCTGTTAACATCCCAGAAAGTACCCCCGGGCTAAAGCCCGACCCTTCGAAGGCCACTTATCGCAGCGCTGAAGCGCTGCGCCACCCAAAACCAGCATTCACTGCACACCCAAAGTAGCATTCCCCAAATGCAGCATTCGCTGCACACCTTGGAAAAAGCTGAATCCGCCGACACACTGAGCTGAACTTCGCTATACCCCGAGAGCCTTTTGAATTTCGGCGGCGATTGCGGCGGCGAGGGCGCGCATCTTCTCTTCGGATTCGGCTTCGACCATAACTCGCGCCAATGCTTCGGTTCCGGAGTAGCGGACGACGACGCGGCCGTTGCCGTTGAGTTCGCGTTCGGCGGCTTGGATTGCGGTCTGCACCGCCGGTATTTGCGCGAACGGAATTTTTTCACGGACGCGGATGTTCTGAATTTTCTGGGGAAATACTTTCAGGTCGCCGACTAAGTCCGCCAAGGGCTTTCCTGCGCGCACGATGATATCCATCAGGCGGAGCGCGGTCAGGAGGCCGTCGCCGGTGGTGGCGTCGCCGTCGCGGAAAATGATGTGGCCGGACTGCTCGCCACCGAGCGTGGCGCCGGTCTTGAGCATTTCCTCGAGCACGTATTTGTCGCCGACATTGGCGCGCAGCATGCGAATGCCAGAGTTTTTCAGCGCAATTTCCAGGCCCATGTTCGACATGGTGGTGGAGACGACCGTGTCGGCCTTCAACTTTCCTTGCGCGTGCAGGTCGCGGGCGGCGGCGAGGAGCACGCCATCGCCGTTAACCACGCGGCCGGCGGCGTCGCAGAACAGGGCGCGGTCGGCGTCGCCATCAAAGGTCACGCCCAGATCGAACTTGCCTGCGGATTCCGCCACCACTTTGCCCAGCGTCTCCGGGTGCAATGCGCCGCAGCCCTCGTTGATATTTTTTCCGTCGGGCGAAACGTGAACGAAGGTTGATTGAACACCGAGGCTGCGAAATAGTTCGGGCGCCTCGGCTGTGGCCGCGCCATTGGCACAATCAACCAGAACGCGCAGCTTGCTCAAATCGGACGACACGCCCGCCGCCAGAGATCTTACGTAAGCATGACGCAACTCAGCTTCGCCAGGCAGGGAAGGTTTGGGAAACTTGAGGGCGGTATCGTCGGCGGCAGAAACATTTTGCAGCAGCGTGAAAATTTCTTTTTCAATGGCCAGTTCGCGTTCGTCGGTGAGTTTAAAACCATCGCCCGAGAAGACCTTGATTCCGTTATCGATCCAGGGATTGTGCGACGCGGAAATCACCACTCCGGCGGCGAGCGAGCGCGAGCGAGCCAGGTAGGCCACGCCGGGAGTGGTGATCACGCCGGCACTATGCACATCGACGCCGACGGCCGCGAGACCTTCGGCCACGCGGTCGGCAATCCACGCGCTCGATTGGCGCGTGTCCTGGCCGATCACAGCTTGAGCCTTTGCAGTACTGCGAACCAGGTCATGGCCAAGAGCGCGGCCAATCAGATAGGTGCTTTGTTTGGTGAGGGGAAATTCTCCCGCCACACCGCGGATTCCGTCAGTCCCGAACAGTTGCCGTTGCTGGCTCATAAGAACAATCAAAGAAGATGCGACTAGAGATGATAAATGAGGGCGGAGGAAAGCGCTCATTCTCGAGTTGGCCGGGGGCGGGGCGGGGCGAGTGTAAGTTCGGGCGAGATCCCTCGCTCCGCCCGAAGGACGGCTGCGCTCGGGATGACGCCGAAAGGGCGCAGTTGTTTCAATGCGCAGGGGCGCTGCCGGCTTTTTGCACGACGACCGTCACACGAATCGAAGTGGTCTGCACGACTTGCACCAGCGGGTCGGCGACATAGACGTTGGTAGTGAAAACAGCTCTGCCGCGCGTTCCGTTCGCGTCGATCGGATCGGTGGTCGCCCATTCGATTTTCTCCACATGATTGCGGGGGCCGGTGATGGTGATGTGGGAGGGATCGGTCTCGGCTTTGTATTCGTCGTCAGCAACGCCCATCACCCGCGGATGAATTTCGACGTCGCGAGTCAGACGAGTATCGAAGGCCAGGTGTAGTTGGCTGGGGACGACCTGAACGACCGTAACATCGCGGGGATGGCGCACCAGTTGGGAGGTCAGATCGTAGGTGCGCTCGCCGGGCTTGACGTCGGCCAGATCGATTTCCGCGTGGATCTCGCTGGCCTGCAGGCGCCGAATGACCTGCTCGGGCCCGCGCACGCGGATTTGCGCCTCCGGAATCGACTCGGAGCTGATCTCAAGGTGCTCCGGAACGTGCTCAAAGACGATGGGAGCGCGAATCGCGACTTCCGCCGGTTGCTGGTCAGGGGAAATCAGAAACCAGAGAGCCGCGGCCGTTAGTAAGGACAGTACTTTCAGCCAGAAGTTATGCAGGACGTAGCGCTGGAAGAATCCGATCATGGCTGGGACTCCGATTCGGCGGCGGATTCCGACTTTCTTGGCGACGCCGGATCGCGCAGCGGAGAATCCAGCAGCACTTCGGAGCCATCGTCGTCGTGGGCGATGGGGGTGGGCAGGGTTACGGGAGCCATGTAGCGGCGCAGTTCGCTGCCCAGACGCTCGCGGAGTTGTTCGACCGTCAAATCGCGTTCGATCTTGCCGCCGATGGCGAGGCTGATCGCTCCCGTTTCTTCGGAACAGATGACGGCGATGGCGTCAGTTTCTTCGGTGATGCCGATGCCAGCGCGATGCCGTGTGCCGAGTTGAGTGGAGAGCAGAGGATTCATGGAAAGGGGCAGGAAACAGGCGGCGGCGGCGATGCGGTCTTTCTGAATGATCACCGCGCCGTCGTGCAGCGGGGCGCTAGGACGGAAAATCGTGGCCAGCAGATCGTAGGAAAGACGGGCGTCCAGGGGTACACCGCTTTCGATATGAGTGCGCAATCCGATTTCGCGTTCAATCACGATCAGAGCGCCGGTCTGGTGCTGGGAAAAAAGATTCGCGGCCAGCACGATGTCGTCGTAGGAATCGCTCTCGGCCGAGGAGCCCCCGAGAAAAGTTAGACGCCGGCCGAGGTCGGCGAGCACGTGGCGAATCTCCGACTGAAACACGACGATGAGCGCGAACACCAGGTAGGGCAACACCCGACTCACAACCCAGTTCAGAGTGGTGAGTTCACCGATGCGCGCGAAGTAGAAAATAATAGTGACGACGACCAGACCGACCAGCATGGGAGCAGCGCGCGTGCCGCGGATCATCACCAGCACCTGGTAGATGATGAGCGCCACGAGGAGAATATCGAGCGCGATCCATGCGGCTTGCGTCCATGATGTGATCACTGGCATCAATCGAGTCACGCTCCTGGTGCACTTCCAGTTCGATAAGAATCCTCAGGGGCTAAAGCCCAAATTTTTTGTGCGGTGCTTGCGGCACGGCTAAAGCCGTGCCCTTCCACAATCCGTGCCCCTTCACAAGCTGCGCCCCTTCACACCCTGATGATTGAAAAACCATTGTAATGCAGCGGGTTTTCTGGCCTTGGCAGTCTTACGAACTTTTACAAACAGCTGAGCGCAAGGGAAGATGGAATCTGATTCCTACTTTCTGGTCACGGAGGCGTGGATTTCGCCATGGGCTAGACGGGCGGAAATCTTGTCGCCGACCCCGACGCCGCGCGCGTCTTTCAGCAGCTTGCCTTCGGAATCGAACACCAGGGCGTAGCCGCGCTCAAGAATGGCCAGCGGAGACAGCGACTCCAGCGCAGTTTGCAAGCGCTCGCTCCGCACCCGGTGCTGGAGCAGGACATTGCGCATCACCGCGGCCAGGGCGGCGATTCCACTGTCGAGTTCTTTGCGCACGCCGGAAAGCACAAGTCGAAGATCGTAATGGCGGACGGCTGCCGAGATTTTTTCCCAGCGGCGGAGCGCCTGCTCCAGCAACTGGCGCTGGGCGAGTTCCAGGCGGTGGGTAAGGTCGTCGAGTTTTTGCTGCCGCTGGTGAATGAGTTCCATCATGCGGGGGAAGGCGCCGTGTTGCGCGAGTTCGGTCAGAGCCTGGCGGCCCATCAGCAGGCGGTAGCGCATGGCGCGGCTGAGGCGGTCATTCAAAGCGGCGGCGTGATCTTCCACTTCCTGGCGCGAGCGGATGACCAGTTCTGCGGCCGCTGAGGGCGTGGGAGCGCGCAGGTCAGCAACGAAATCAAGAATGGTGAAATCGGTTTCGTGGCCCACGGCGGAGATCACGGGGATTTCGGACGCGGCGACCATCCGGGCCAGCGCTTCGTCGTTGAACGCGGCGAGGTCCTCGGCGGAGCCGCCGCCGCGGGCGACGATGATCACGTCGACATTGTCGTGCTGGTTGAAGTAGCGGACGCCGGCGGTGACCTCGAGCGAAGCGGCGTCACCCTGCACCTGGGCGGGATAGATTACAACATTTACGGAATGATGGCGGCGCTGGAGAACGTTGAGAATGTCGCGGAGCGCGGCCGCCTGCGCCGACGTGACCAGGCCAATGCGCGACGGCAGCGTGGGAATTGGATTCTTGCGTTCGGCGGCAAACAAGCCTTCGGCCTCAAGTTTGGCCTTGAGTTGCTCGAAGGCCAGCTGCAGCGATCCGGCGCCCTTGGGCTCGATGTGCTCGGCGGAGATCTGCAGCTCGCCGCGGTCTTCGTACACTGTGACTTTGCCTCGGACGACCACTTGCAATCCGTCGGCCGGGCGAAACTTCAGTAAGACTGCCTTGGAACGAAACATCACGACTTTAATCTGGGCGTTGCCGTCTTTGAGAGTGAAATAGAGGTGACCGGAATCAGGGGCGCGGAAGTTGGAGATCTCGCCTTCCACCCAGGCGTCGGAATATTCACGCTCGATGTGCGAACGGACGGAGGCGACGAGATCGCGAACTTTCCAGACGCGGCGCTCGGGCGGGCGGAAGCTGAAGCCCATCTGATCGGAGAGCCAGGACACGAGGGAAGTGTAACGCAATCAGGGCTGGGTGCTGTGGGCTGGCGGTGCGGGAGTGACAGAACGCTCAGAATCCCCACTTCTCGCGCAAAGAACGCGCGAGAAATGGGGCACCCGGTTTTGTTCGAGCGCGGCTGAGTGGGAAATTCAAAATCCCCACCCACTCGCGGAAAACGCGAGAAGGGTGGGGCACCCTGGACGATATAATCCTCCCGCCATGAATCTTGAACAGAAAGTTGCCGAACTCAACAAACGAAACCAGCTCGCTGAAGACGGCGGCGGGGCTAAGCGGCGCGAGCGCCAGCACAAAGAGGGCAAGATGTCGGCCCGGGAGCGGGTCGAGTTCCTGCTCGACGAGGGCACGTTCGAAGAGACCGACAAGCTGGTCACGCACCGGTGCAACGACTTCGGCATGGCCGAGCAGAAAATTTACGGCGACGGATTCATTACTGGTTACGGGCGCATCGAGGGCCGGCTGGTTTATGTGTTTGCGCAGGACTTCACCGTGTTTGGCGGGTCGCTCTCGGAAACCAACGCCGCGAAGATCGTGAAGATTATGGATCTGGCGGCGAAGATGGGCGCGCCCCTGATTGGATTGAATGATTCCGGGGGGGCGCGGATTCAGGAAGGCGTGATGTCGCTGGCGGGGTATGCCGACATTTTTCTGCGCAACACGTTGTACAGCGGAGTGGTGCCGCAGATTTCGGCGATCATGGGGCCGTGCGCGGGCGGGGCGGTTTACTCGCCGGCCATCACCGACTTCGTGCTGATGGTGGACAAGACTTCGTACATGTTCATCACCGGGCCGGACGTTATTAAGACGGTGACTTTGGAAGAGGTCACCAAGGATCAGCTGGGCGGCGCTATGACGCACAACGAAACTTCAGGCGTGGCACACTTTCTGGCGCACGACGACGCCGAATGTTTGTCGATGGTGCGCGAACTGCTGAGCTTCTTGCCGTCAAATAATCTGGATGAGCCTCCGCGGAAAGTTTGCACCGATCCGGTGGACCGGGCTGACAGTGCGCTCGACACGATGGTTCCAGCGCAGTCGAACCAGCCTTACGACATTAAGAATGTCATCCACGCGGTGGTGGATGATGCTTACTTTTTCGAAGTACACGAGCACTACGCCAAGAACATTGTGGTGGGATTTGCGCGGCTGGACGGACGGCCGGTGGGGATTGTGGCGAACCAGCCGTCGGTGCTGGCCGGGACGCTGGATATTAATGCGTCGGTGAAGGGCGCGCGTTTCGTGCGCTTCTGCGATTGCTTCAACATTCCGCTGGTCACGTTTGAAGATGTGCCGGGATTTCTGCCGGGCACCGCGCAGGAGTACGGCGGGATCATCAAGCATGGGGCCAAGCTGCTTTATGCATTCGCGGAAGCGACCGTGCCGAAGGTCACGGTAATCACGCGCAAGGCCTATGGCGGAGCTTATTGCGTGATGGCGTCGAAGCACATTCGCACGGACGTGAACTATGCGTGGCCGACGGCTGAAATTGCGGTCATGGGGCCGGAGGGCGCGGTCGACATCGTCTACAAACGCGAACTGGATGCGGCGGCGAATCGCGAGCAGGTGCGGCGGGAAAAGATTGAAGAGTTCCGCGACAAGTTTGCCAACCCATACGTTGCGGCCGACCGCGGATTTGTGGATGCGGTCATCCAGCCGCGGGAGACGCGGAAAAAGCTGATCCAGGCGCTGGCCATGCTGGAGACCAAGCGGGATAAGAATCCGCCGAAGAAGCATGGGAATATTCCGCTGTAGGGTCCGGTCATAGGCGCTTTATTCGGGCATGGGTACCGCGGAAACTATTGAAACGGGCCGGCGCCTTAGGTAGACTATGGACGTTTAGATTCGTCTTTTGTTCGCCTAATGAGCGCACTTTGGATATCGACAATTTCTTCCAAGAGTCGACAGAGCAATCGCGCATCAAGTCCGCAATCGTCCGAGATTATTTCTGGGCATGGGCGAAGATTGTCCTCAAAAAGCAACGGGGGCCAATCGCATACATCGATCTGTTCGCCGGCCCCGGACTCTACAAGGACGGGACGAAATCGACTCCGCTCCTTGTATTGGAAAGGGCAATTGCGGACTCTGATATGCGAGAGCGGCTCGTCACGATTTTCAATGACGCGAAACCAATCAATGTTCGCTCGCTAAAGGCCGCAATCGCAGGGTTGCCGGGCATTGGAAAACTGAAGCATCAGCCAGACATTGATGCCGGCGAGGTGGGAGATGAGACCGCTCAAGCATTCCAGAAAATCAGCTTAGTTCCGACCCTTCTCTTCGCTGACCCTTGGGGCTACAAGGGCCTATCGCTCTCTCTGATAGGATCCTGCCTGAAAGATTGGGGCTGCGACTGCGTATTCTTCTTCAACTACAACCGTATCAATCCGGGGCTGAATAATGAGGCAGTGAAGCAGCACATGGATCGCTTATTTGGAATAGATCGCGCCGAGCAGTTGAGAGAAAGAGTTGTGAACTTACCGTCATACGAGCGGGAACCCGCAATCGTCGAAGCGCTCTGCGAGGCCCTGAACGGACTCGGCGCTAAGTACGTGCTTCCGTTCTGTTTTAAGGACGACCGAGGCGCTCGCACGAGCCATCATCTGGTCTTCGCAACTAAGCATCCCTTAGGCTACGGAATCATGAAAGACATCATGGCAAAGTACAGCTCAGAGCGGCACCAGGGGGTTGCCTCCTTTGGATATTGTCCAGCTTCTACCATCCACCCGAGGTTGTTCGAACTTAACCGGCCCTTGGATGATCTGGAGGATATGCTCCTCAGCGATTTCGCAGGAAGAACGGTTACGACTCAGCAGATCTATGATGCGCACAACGTCGGTCGTCCCTACACAATGAAAAATTACAAAGCAGTTTTGCTCAAGATGGAGGAGAAGGAATTGATTCAGTGTGAACCTAGAAAACGACGAGCAGGCACGTTTGCGGATCATGTACGCGTTACCTTTGCCAAGCCGACGGCGCGTAAGAGAACCAAATGAGCCTCAACTCTCACATCGAATGGACGGACGCGACGTGGAATCCCGTGCGCGGGTGCACGAAGATTAGTCCTGGGTGCAAGCACTGCTATGCCGAGACTTTTGCGGAGCGGTTTCGCGGGGTTAAGGGACATCCTTATGAACAGGGGTTTGACTTACGCCTCGTCCCTGAAAAGTTGACCGAGCCTTTCTCCTGGCGCTCACCGAAACTGGTGTTTGTGAATTCGATGAGCGACCTCTTTCAGGAGGGCGTTCCTAAAAGCTATATCGAAGCGGTATGCCGCGTCATGGTCACTGCCAAATGGCATACGTTTCAGGTGCTGACCAAGCGCTCGGAAAGGCTCAGGGAACTGCTAAGCGGCCCGCTGCGCTTTGCGGCGGAGCAGGATCACATCTGGTGGGGCGTGAGTGTCGAGGACAAGAAATATGGTCTGCCTCGGATCGGCCATCTGCAGGATGCTCCGGCCATGGTCCGTTTCCTTTCGATCGAACCGCTGCTGGAAGGTCTGGGGGAGTTCGACCTTTCGGGCATCAGTTGGACAATTGTTGGCGGCGAGAGCGGGCCCGGTGCTCGTCCGATGCGGAAGGAGTGGGTGATCTCCGTGCGTGATCAATGCCGCAGATACCACGTTCCATTTTTCTTCAAGCAGTGGGGCGGAGTGAGGAAAGCCAAGAACGGCAGGCTGCTCGACGACCGTACTTACGATGAATATCCAGAGAGAATTGCGTCGGCGGTTCCCGACCGGGCCAGTTGCGCAGGCTTGGCGCAAGATATTTTGAATTCTTTCGCTTGAACCGGATCACGAAGGGCATTGAACTCGAGCCCTCAGGGGCTGAAGCCCTGTCTCTTCTTGGCGGATTTTGCGGCACGGCTAAAGCCGCGCCCTTCCACAGGACCTGGAAGGCGATGATGAAGAAACCGCTTGGGCCTGGCTCGGACTGGAGGTCGAACGGCTGACAGCTGATTGCTGACAGATTGCTGGTAGCTCACGCTGCAAAAAATAAGAGTTCCGAGGTGGTGTGGGGTCCATTCGTCTCGGCCAGTAGCTCGCGTTTGACCCTTGCTCGACCTGCTTTCAGAGCTTCCCTTGCGGGGACCTCCGCGCGATCTTCGCTTGGGCTCCGGGCTCACCGCCAACCGGATAAACCTACCCTACGCCTCGGAACTCTATCTTGCCTTCAACAAGTCTTCTTCGTTCGCCTCGACCAGCGCTTTGCTATAGACCCTCGCTCACCCTCCTTCCCAATCTTTCGATCAGGAAAGTGACTCCGCTTGAGCCCCGGACGCCGCACCAACCGGAAAAACTTAAGAAGCTGTCAAAGAACGATCTTGTTGTACTCCTTCTATTTTTTTCGTCAACGAAAAATACGCGTTTGTAAGTACACGTGTTTTCAATCGAGTGCACGCCGTCCACAGGGGCGTGACCGGATTTGGTGCAAACCCGAAACGCATTTCTCGCGCAGTCCGCGCTGGACGCGGAGTTTTGCTTCCTGTATGGATATGAATCGATGTGCGGCCGCCGCACGGCTTCATTTGTGGCCCTGTGAGAATCATGCACTTCCCGCGTCCGGCGCGGCGTTTGGAAATAGCTGGGAGTTGTGCCTGACAGCTTGCAAGCTCCGGCGGCTGATTCGTTCTTAGATTATTGGAGGGATCGTGAGGCCAGCGCTTGGTGTGGCTCTGATTGGTTTGCTTGCTCTCAGTTGCGTCGCTTCAGACGGCGGTCCCGAGCTCAGCGCATGGGATCTGCTGGCGGAGTATGAGCGGCTGGTTGCCGTGAACCAGGCTTTACATGAGGGAAAGTGGCCCCCGAACGCGACAAACCTGCCCAAGCACCTGGGCACATTCCATTCCCGGGCAGTGGAAGAGATCTACTATTGCGGCGATCTATGCCCGCAGTACGGCAAGGTCGCACTCCGCTATGTCGGCGTAGCGGAAGCGGACTGCGCGGCCCTCGGCGATCCGCTGATCCTGGCCGCGTGGGGCAGACAATATAAAGGCTGCACTCCGCTGATCGAACGCCGGGGGCGGATCCGAAAGAAGGACAATTCTTTGGCTTTAGTGTACGAACCGGAAGGGTCGGCCGGCGAATTGACCCTGGTGCTTGACGACCAGAGCCAGTGCCGCCGGAAAACAGAACGAGTGCCGTGCGATGAAGTTTCCGGAGGACAGCAGGTGGTTGTTAAAGGAACCAAGTCGGGCGACGCGCTTGCGGTTCTGAAGCTCGAATTCTGAACCGATTCATCAGTCCGGGGGCAACTGATCTCAGGTTAACCACTCTCAGGATTCCACGATCTCGATTTTCTCAGCCACGAGCTGCTTATCATTTTCGTCGGAGCCGGTCAGTTCGAAGGCGTTCGTGATTGCGGCCTTGCCTTTTTCCACGCTGGTAATGACGTAGGAGCATCCGAACCAATGGGCTTCGGCGAGGTCGGTGGACGACCACTGCGCGGGGTGGTCGGGGTGGGAATGGTAGAAGCCGATAATGTCTTCTCCGCGGGCGCGGCCTTCGCGCTGGACCTTCACGAGTTCCCTGGGATCGATGTTGTAGCGATTGTGGGCGGAGTCGGTGCGGGTGTTACCGCAGGGGGCGGTCGAGGTCACGACGCGGGTTCCGTCATCGTCTATGTGACCTAGCAGGACGCCGCAGCATTCGTGCGGGTAGGTTTGCTCGCCGTGGTGGCGAAGGGAATCGTAGTCGTGGCGGGAGAGTTTCAGCATTACAAGTCTTTAAACCAGAGTCAGAATCCCCACCCTGTCGCAAAGAACGCGACAAGGGTGGGGCACCGTCAGTTATTCTTCTTCATCCTTCGTTCCAGAATCTTTCGCTCAGATATTTGTCGCCGGAGTCGCAGAGGATGGTCACGATCACGGCCTCGCGGCCGCGCTTCAAGGGCAGGTCGCGGGCAATCTTGAGGCTTCCGACGACGGCGGCGGCGGCGGAGATTCCTACCAGCAGTCCGGCGGTGCGCGAGAGTTGGCGCGCCATCGCGTAGGCGTCTTCGGTCGCAATCTCTAGATTCTGATTGGCGAGTTGGGGATCGTAGATTTTGGGGACGATCGCGCTGGCCATGTGCTTGGCGCCTTCGATGCCGTGGAACGACGAGTCGGGCTGCAGCGAGATGCACTGGACGGCGGGATTCAGTTCTTTCAGGCGGCGCGTGGTTCCGACAAAAGTGCCGCTGGTGCCGAGCATCGAGACAAAATGCGTGACTCTGCCTTGCGTCTGCTGCCAGATTTCGTTGGCGGTCGAGTGATAGTGGGCCTTCCAGTTGGCGTCGTTGGAATACTGGTCGGCGTAAAAATATTTATCGGGATGTTTGGCGGCCAGCTCGCGGGCCATGCGAATGGCGCCATCGGAACCGTCGGCGGGATCGGTATAGAGGATGTTGGCGCCGTAGCCCTGCAGGATCTGTTTGCGCTCGCGCGAAACATTTTGCGGCATGCACAGCGTGACCGGGAAACCTTCAGCGGCGCCCAGCATGGCATAGGCGATGCCGGTGTTGCCGCTGGTGGCGTCGAGCAGAATCTGGCCAGGACGGAGCTGGCCGCGGCGGCGGGCTTCGGCAACGATGTTGGCCGCGGCGCGATCTTTGACCGATCCGCCGGGGTTATACCATTCCGCCTTACCCAGAAGGGCTACGCCGGGCAGGTCGGCGGTGAGCGCGTCCAGGCGCAGCAACGGAGTATTGCCGATGCGCTCGATCAGGCTGTGGCCGAGCGTTTCGCCTAGTCCTGACGAGGCTTCCCGCGATAGATCGGGTTCTACCGAAGTCGGAACTGGCGCCATTTTTGAAGAACCGTGTGCCATGAGGAACCGAAACACCGTGACCAACGTAATGTGCTATGTGTGCGGAAACGATGTATGTAGTACCTTGTTTAGTGAACCAGCTTTAGATGAATCAGCTTCGCCCGGGGATGCAGTTCATGTAAAGTTACGCCCGTTCTAATAATTGCAGCATCCAATAAAACAGCATCGACCCGGCAAGGAAAGGTTGAACCAAAACAGCGATGTCGAAAACTATTGAAGCACGAACCTACGAGGAAGCGCTAGCCTGGCTGCGCGACCACGGGTTCGACTTAACCGACGCTCCCGGAGCAACCGTGCGCGTTTTTCTGCGCAAGTATAACGTGTCGGCGGCGATCCAAAAGGGGCCGGATGACACGGTAAAGATTTTCGCCTATCCCGGCTACTTGATTGGCAGCGAGATTTCGAAGCTGGTCAACCGCGGGTACCAGCAGTTTCTGAAGACCTCGAAAACGGAGGTTCCGGCAACCGCTGACCACTTGAAGGCGCTGCAGTCTTTTTCGGAAGAATTGAAAGAGGGGCTTGGCCTGCCGAGCCTTTACAACGAATCTCTGGGGACGGTGAGCGAGTCCTACCACTACGACCGCATTGAGAATCGCGACAAGGCGGTGGTGGATCGGCCGAAGCGTCCGTGGGAAGTAGCGGGCAAAGAGGCTGCGATCGCGGCGAAGAAGGGGCGGGCGTAGGCGGTTCGTCGCGCAATCCACACGGGGCTAAAGCCCTGGCCCCTCCACAACTCGTAACGCGGCGCTGAAGCGCCGCTCTTCCACGTTCGTTCCTCCCACATGTTTTCCTTCCTGCGGTTGTTCTTTCTCCGTTGGTTGCCTGTTAATTCCTATAAACGGTCGCCTGACCTTTCTGATAAAACCCGCGCCACTGCCGAGCGCGCCTTGACCGCGCGATTTCCGCTGTGCTACAAGCGACGGTCGACCGTAATCGTTAACGCTGCAACCCCTAATTCATCAACCAGCGCTTTGGCCAGCCTGTGGACCGCACCGGTTGCGGAGGAGAATCTTCCATGAGAACGCGTACGCGATCCATCCTGCAGATCAGTTTTTTTCTGGCACTCATTCTCGTAAATGGGCTAGTCCGCGCGACCGCACAAACGACGGGCAGCCCCGTCTATCTGGATCCTTCGCAGCCCATCGAGGTGCGCGTCGATGATCTGATCACGCAGATGACTCTGGAGGAGAAAGCGCAGCAACTGGTGAATCAGGCGCGGGCCGTCCCGCGACTGCAAGTGCCGGCCTACGACTGGTGGAGCGAGGCTTTGCACGGCGTGGCGAACGCCGGCACGGCCACAGTGTTTCCCGAGCCAATCGGGCTGGCGGCGACGTTTGACGATCCTTTGATCCACGACATGGCTATTGTGATCGGCACGGAAGCGCGAGCTAAACATAACCAGGCGGTGCGAGCGGGACGGCGGGACATTATGGAGGGGCTGGATTTCTGGTCGCCGAATATCAATATATTTCGCGATCCGCGCTGGGGCCGCGGGCAGGAAACGTATGGAGAAGATCCTTTTCTGACGGGGCGCATGGGCGTGGCGTTTGTGCGGGGGTTGCAGGGGGATGATCCGAAATATTTCCGGGTGATTTCGACGCCGAAACATTTTGCGGTGCACAGCGGGCCGGAACCATCGCGGCACACGATCGACGTGCAGGTATCGAAGCACGACATGGAAGACACGTACCTGCCGGCGTTCCGCGCGGCGGTGACGGAAGGCAAGGCGGAATCGGTGATGTGCGCTTATAACCGGGTCAACGGCCAGCCGGCCTGCGCCAACACGTTTCTTTTGAAAGATCAGTTGCGCGGGGCGTGGAAGTTTAACGGCTATGTGGTATCGGACTGCGGCGCGATCGTCGATATTCTTGAGGGACACAAGTTCGTGAAGAGCCAGGCGGAGGCCGCGGCTGCCGCGATCAAGACGGGCATGGACAACGAGTGCGCGGATTTTTTCACGGTCGTTAAGGACGACCATGACTACAAGCCGTATATGGATGCGGTGAAGCAGGGATTGCTCACCGAAGCGGATCTCGATACTTCGTTGCGCCGGCTGTTTACGGCGCGCATGCGGCTGGGCCTGTTCGATCCTCCGGAGAAAGTTTCTTACGCGCAGACGCCGGAATCTGAGATTGACAGCGCACCGCACCGGGAGCTGGCGCTGAAAACGGCGCGCGAATCGATGGTGCTGCTGAAAAATGACGGCGTGCTTCCCTTCACGGCGAGCGTGAAGAGAATTCTGGTGGTAGGTCCGCTGGCCGATCAAACCGAGGTGCTGCATGGCAACTACAGCGGCACGGCTTCGCACGCGGTCACGGCGCTGGAAGGCATTCGCAAGCAGTTTCCGGGGCGCAGGTTTCGTTCGAGCCGGGAACGAATTTTCTGCGCGAGGATCCGGTGGTTCCAACCTCGGCGCTTTCGACCGAGGACGGCAAGCCCGGCCTTAAGGCCGAATACTTCGCCGGGGACCTGGCCGGAACGCCGCAGGTGACGCGGATTGATCCGATTGTCGATCTTCAGACCTTCGCGTTCATTCCCGATACGCAGGCCCTACCGGCTCCGCAGGGAATGAAAGATTTTTCGGTGCGCTGGACCGGATTTCTCACTCCCACGGAATCGGGCAGCTACGAAATCGGGCTGGCCGGCTCCAACGAGCGCATGTGGCTGGACGGCAAGTTACTCGTGGATGACCCCGTCCTGCACGATCCTAACGTGCAGACCACCACGGTTGCTCTCAGCAAGGGGCATCGCTATCCGGTGAAGATCGAGTTTCTCAAAGGCGCGTTCAGCATCAAGCTGGTGTGGCGGCCGGCGGGGAAAGATCCTCTGGTCGAAGCCACCTCCGCGGCGCGCGAGGCCGACGTGGTGGTGGCCGTGGTCGGCATCACGTCGAAGCTGGAGGGCGAGGAGATGAAGGTCGAAGTGCCCGGGTTCAGGGGCGGCGACCGCACCAGCCTCAACCTGCCGGAAGAAGAGGAAACCCTGCTGGGAGCGGTGAAGGGCGCGGGTAAGCCGGTGGTGGTGGTGCTGATGAACGGCAGCGCGCTGGCGGTGAACTGGGCGAACGATCACGCTAACGCAATTCTAGAAGCCTGGTACTCGGGCGAGGAGGGTGGAACGGCGATCGCGCAGACGCTCGCCGGCGTGAATAATCCCGGCGGACGGTTGCCCGTGACCTTTTATAAGGGCGTGGAGCAGTTGCCGGAGTTCGAAGATTATGCGATGAAGAACCGCACGTATCGCTATTTTGCGGGAGAGCCGCTTTATCCGTTCGGCTATGGATTGAGTTATTCGAAATTCGAATACAGCAATCTGAAACTGTCGAACGCCGAACTCGACGCCGGCAATCCGCTGATCGTCGATGTGGATGTGAAGAACGCCAGCCCGCGGGCTGGCGATGAGGTGGTGGAACTTTATATTAGTTTTCCCAAGCTGGCGGGCGCGCCGCTGCGGGCGCTCCGCGGCTTCAAGCGAGTTCACGTGGGGGCGGGAGAAGTGCGTCACGTGTCGCTTGCGCTCCAGGACCGCGACCTGAGCTATGTCAACGAAGCTGGCGACCGAGTGGTGGCGGCGGGAGATTATGTGATTAGCGCGGGCGGGGGACAGCCGGGGACGTCAGCTGCGCGGGCGCAGGCGCGGCTTACGATTCGCGGGGAGCAGAAGTTGCCGGAGTGATGAGCAGCTGCGATGCGCGGTCGGCGGAACGCAAGGTCCCTCCACTTCTCATGACCTTGCCTTCGGGAAGGCCATGCTGCGGTCGGGATGACAAAAGTTTATTGCGCTAGCTGAAGATCTGGTGCAGGGCCGGATAGATTTTGCGGTAGGTGCGGTAAGCCTGCTGCATGGTTTTCGATGCGGCCGGATCCACGGGGATGCGCGTGGCCACGCGAACCACGCGGTCGCAAGCTTCATCGACGGAACTCCACGCGCCGATTCCGGTGCCCGCCAGAATGGCTGCGCCGTAGGCTGCGCCTTCTTCGGCGGCGACGATTTCTACTTCGTGGCCGTAGACGTCGGCCTGAATCTGCCGCCACAGCGGCGACCGCGCGCCCCCGCCACCCAGCCGGATCGAACTCACCGGAATCTGCATCTCGTCGAAGATGGTGAACGTGTCTTTCAGGCTGTAGGCCACGCCTTCCATAACCGCACGGATGATGTGGCCGCGCGTGTGGGAGGCGGTGAGTCCGAGCAGCGCGGCGCGCGCGTTGGGGTCTAGATGAGGAGTACGCTCTCCCATGAGATAGGGCGCCCAGAAAGCGCCCTCGGAACCGGCGGGCGCGGAACTGGCCTCTTCGGCAAGAACGTCGTAGGGGTCGCGGCCGGCGTTATTCTGTAAGCCCGCTTTCGCATCCGTCGCGACTCCGAAGCGATCGCGGAACCAGCGTAAGGACAACCCTGCGGCCTGCGTAACGCCCATCACGTGCCAGCGTCCGGGAATGGCGTGACAGAAAGTGTGCAAGCGGCCTTGAGGGTCGAGCGCGGGACGATCGGTCGCGGCAAAGACAACGCCGGAAGTTCCGATGGTGGCGCTGACGGCGCCGGCGCGGGCGATGCCCATGCCAACGGCGCCGGCCGCCTGGTCCCCGGCTCCGGCAACTACGGGAGTTCCGCAGCGCAGGCCGGTGGCCTCGGCGCCCGCGGCCGAGACTTTCCCGCAAATCTGAGGAGATTCGTGAAGAGCGGGAAGCAAGCCAGCGTCAATGCCCGACTTGCTCAACACTTCGGCTGACCAGCGGCGGTTGGCCACATCCAGAAGAAGAGTTCCCGAGGCGTCGGCCATGTCGATGGCGCGTTCGCCCGTGAGGCGGAATCGAACATAATCTTTGGGCAGCATGACGTGGGCGACGCGGGCCCAGTCCAGGGGCTCGGTCTCGCGCACCCAGAGCAGTTTGGTGAGAGTGAAATTCGTGAGCGGAGGATTGCAGGTGAGCCGGATCAGGGCATCGCGGCCAAACAGCTTTTCCAGTTCGAGGCTCTGCGCCTCGCTGCGCTGATCGCACCAGATGATGGCGTTTCGCACGACTTCGTCCCGGGAATCGAGCAGGACTGCGCCGTGCATCTGGCCGGAGAAGCCGACGCAGGCAATGTCGTCGGCGCGCAGATTCGAAGAATGAAGCGCCTTGCGAACGGCCGCTCCGCAGGCGCGCCACCAGTCACGCGGATCCTGCTCAGCCCAGCCGGGGCGCGGGCTGGCGAAGGGCTCGTGCTCTTCCGATCCGGAGGCGATGACTTTTCCGGCCGCGTCCATGAGGAGTGCGCGCGTGCCGCCGGTACCTACGTCGATGCCAAGATAAGAGATGTTGCCTCCTCGATGTTTCCTCTTAACGCCGGTTCGCGGCGCGCGTGCTCTAAGCGAAATCCTCCGCCAGTTCGCGGGCTGCTTCCCGATGTTGTTGTACTTTTTCTTTGACCGATTCCTGGGATTGTTTTTGGAGGAAGAAATCCAGATTCCCGCGCATCAACAAATGCGGAGCCAGGGCGACTTGATGCGAGCGCTGGCCGCCCTCTGCCAGGAACTCGTGCAACATGCGAAATGCGAACTGGCCCTGGGCCCGGGGACGCTGGTAGATGGTCGCGACGACTGCGCCGGACCTGATTTCAGGAACAAGATCGGAAAACAAGTCCGTGGTTATGACAGTCAGGCGTTCCAGCAACTTTGCGTCGCGAGCCGCATTCAGCACGGGAATGGAAGCTTCCGTCGTTACGTAGATTCCGCACAGATCCGGGTACTCTTCAAAGAGCTCACGGCACTTGCGATAGGCTTCCGCCTCCACGTCATGATCTTCGATGGGCTTCAGGGCGCGGAGTTTGGGATAAAAGGATCGCAAGGTATTTTCAAAGGCGGCGTATTTTTCCGCATGCTCGGTGATGGCCATATCAAACAGGGTGACCGCGATGGAGCCCTCGCGCGGGCCCAGAAATCTTCCCATGAGATCGGCAGCGATGGAACCACTGGCTAGGGTATCAATCGACACGATGCCCAAGCGGCCGCTGCTGGGAGCATCGGTGGCCACGCACACAACCGGAATTCCGACATGCGAAGCACGGTGGATCCAGGGCCGCAAAACCTCAGGACGGCTGGGGAAGGTAATAATCCCATCTACATTCTCGTGGATGGCGGCCGCGAAGGCCTCTTCTTCCCCTTCCCCGAGACGAGGATAAGTTCGAAACTCGATTTCGACATTTTCGAGGAGGATCGAGGCGGCTTCTTCGCGAATTCCAGCCCGCACTTCGTCCCAGAACGACGTGGTTCCCTGCAGCGTGTTCACTGAGATGCGCAGAGTTTTCTTGGATGACAGGTATCGGGCCGCGAGGTTGGGGCGATAGCCCAGGGTCTTCGCCATCTGCAAGACCCTGGCCTTGGTGGCTGGACTGACGCCGGGATTGTCGTGCAATGCCCGGTGCACGGAGCCGATCGAAGTTCCCAGGGCCTGCGCAATGTGACGGAGAGTCGTGGGAGGTTTGCCCATGGATCGGTGACCCGTATTGCTGAA
Source organism: uncultured Acidobacteriota bacterium (assembly GCA_963800405.1). Classification (GTDB taxonomy): domain Bacteria; phylum Acidobacteriota; class Terriglobia; order Terriglobales; family Acidobacteriaceae; genus Sulfotelmatobacter. The sequence goes on along the minus strand of CAWDBW010000003.1, from coordinate 50,726 downwards.
ACAAACGGTTCAGACGCCGGGGAAGCAGCTAGAAGCCCCGGGACCCGTAAACGTTAACGGAACCGGGTGAAATGCGCAAGGCACGGCAAGAACCTGGCAATGTGCAGTTTGGAAAGCTGGAGGGAGCTTTTCCGAGGCGTTGCTTTTAGCCTGCGGGAAGCCTAGCATTGCGGGCTGGAGGGCCCGCCATGTCTGCGATTGGCCCGATACTCAACCGATTCCTAAAACTCGCTGCCATCAGCTTCCTCACTGCCTCAGCATTTTCCCAGGCCCCACTCAAATATGATCCTGCCACGGAAAGCAAGTTCAGAGGTGTGGTTGCGGAATTGAAATTTGTTCCGGCCACGGGCGCGAAACCGATGGCTTATCTGGTGATGAAGAGCGGCCCAGATTCAGTGCAGGTCTTTCTTTGTCCCAAGAAATTTCTCGACGACATGGGCATCGTGTTCAAGGCCGACGACGAGATTGAAGTGACCGGCTCCAAGGTCAAACAGGATGGCGCCGACCTGATGCTGGCCCGCGAAGTGATCAAAAGCGGCGATACGGTGACGCTGCGCTTCAAAGACGGCAAGCCCGCCTGGTAGTGGGTGAGCACCGCATTTCCGCAAGTATCTTAAAGCTATAGGCGCTCGCCGCGCGGCGGCCACGCCACGCTTCCTGATAATCTCAAGCTAGACCTTCATTCGACATTCAGGAGATCGCACCTCGTTGCCGCCGCTGATTAATGTCCGCAGCATCTCGAAAGCTTTTGGGGCCGACCCGCTCTTTCAGAACGTCTCGTTCACCGTTTCCGAGGGAGATCGTATCGGGCTGATCGGTCCAAACGGATCGGGCAAGTCGACGCTGCTGCGAATTCTTGCGGGTACAGAAGATACGGACGACGGAGAAATCGCCGTCCGCAAACGCATTCGGCTGAGTTATGTGGAGCAGGAGTCGGAATTCCGGCCCGGAGACACGGTGCGATCTGTGATCGACGCTGCATTGAAAAGTTCCGCGGTGCCCGACTCGGAGCGAGGCACGCGTTTTGCCGAGACGCTGGGACGCGCCGGATTTGTCGACCTGGATGCGGAAGCTGCCTCGCTCTCGGGAGGCTGGCAGAAGCGCCTGGCAATCGTCCAGGCACTGGTGCAGGGGCCTGACATTCTGCTGCTCGATGAGCCCACCAATCATCTCGACTTGGCCGGAATCGAGTGGCTGGAAGAGGTGCTGGAGCAGGCCGGTTTCGCCTGCGTGGTGATCAGTCACGACCGTTATTTTCTGGAAAATGTGGCTACCGAGATGGCGGAACTCAGCCGGGTTTATCCCGACGGATTGCTGCGGGTGAAGGGGCGTTACAGCACGTTTCTGGAAAAGAAAGAGGAATTTCTGCACGCGCAATCGAAGCGGCAGGAGGCGCTCGAAAACCTAGTTCATGGCGAGATCGAATGGCTGCGCCGCGGGGCCAAGGCGCGCACCCGAAAGTCGAAAGCGCGCATCGACAAAGCGGGTGAGTTGATGGAAGAGTTGGCGGACCTGAATACGCGCACCCGCAGCAGCACTGCGCAAATCGATTTCTCGGCCACCGATCGCAAGACCAAGCGGTTGATCGAACTGCAGAATGTCGGCTACGAAATTGGCGGGCGGCGGCTTTTCCAGGGGCTGAACTTCATCATCACGGCGGGATTGAGAGTCGGCCTGGTCGGCCCGAACGGCAGCGGCAAGACGACGCTGCTACGCCTGATCCGCGGAGAAGTGGCGGCGACCACCGGAGAAATTCGTCGCGCCGACAAATTGCGCATCGTGTATTTCGATCAGCGCCGCGAACTCGACCCGAATGTGACGCTGCGCCGCGCGCTGGCTCCAGAAGGCGATTCGGTCATCTATCAGGATCGTGTGACGCACGTGGCATCGTGGGCCGCGAAGTTTTTGTTCAAGGGCGAACAACTCAACCAGCCGGTCGAGCGGCTCTCTGGAGGCGAGCGGGCGCGGGTTTTGATTGCCCAGCTGATGCTGCAGCCCGCCGACGTTCTTCTGCTGGATGAGCCGACCAACGATCTCGACATCCCGACGCTCGAAATACTCGAGGAGAGCCTGCTGGAGTTTCGCGGCTCACTCGTGCTGGTGACGCATGACCGTTACATGCTCGACCGGGTCTCGACCGTCGTGCTTGGACTCGATGGTCAGGGTGGCACCGAGCGTTTTGCCGACTATTCGCAATGGGAAACCTGGCAGGACGAGCGCCAGCAAGCGGTCGCGACCGGCGGACGAGATGCCGCTCGTGGCCCGGCCGCAGCAGAGCCAGCATCGGCGAAAAAGAAACTGTCGTATCTGGAAGCTCGCGAATACGCCAGCATCGAGGAGCGCGTCGCAGCCGCTGAAATTGTTTTGGAGTCGAAGCGAGTGGCAGCGGACGACCCGGCCATCGCCAGCGACAGCGCTCGCCTGATGGCGGCTCACGCGGAACTGGAACAAGCGCAGAGCGAAGTGGACGAACTATACGCCCGCTGGGCTGAACTGGAAAAGAAACAACAGGCCTGATTCGATTCGCTCAGGATGCCAGACAGAAGGCGATGATCGTGTTCCCGTGTGTGCCCGAATTTTTTTCCAGTTGCGCGAGCAGGCGCGATTCCAGGTTTTCCGGGTCGGGCTTCATCTCGCAGGCGGCAATTTCTTCTTCCGACGCCCCTTGAAAGCAGAGTTCGCAAACTCCCAGGCCGTCTTCGGAGCGCACGGGCGGCCCGAAAACGCGGCAAGTCATGGGGCGGATTCGTAAAGCTCACAGCTTCCGGTCTGCGGGTCGAGCGCCGGGCAAGGTTCGTCGTTGGCGAAATCGGCGAACTGCTGTTCGGCAGCTTCGCTTTCGTGCAGGATGCCGGTGATGCGATCTCCGGGAAAGTCCGGTGACAGCCGGGCCACCGACTCGCGAGCCCGCTGGCGCACGCGCGCAGCGCGCTCGGGGGCGTGCTGTTCGAGATCGGCGAGGCCGCGGCGCAAGCGCAAGGCGTCGAGCCGATTGATGGAGAACACGCCGACACAGCATTGCGTGCATCCTAACCGGCAGGCCAGCCATGCACCGCTGCGGCGGGTGGCGTCGGCCAGCGCGGCGTCCACGATCTGGATCAGCTTCTGATCGCGCGATGGCAGGCTGCTTCTCATCTTTTTTAATGACCTTCAAGAATACCGCACGCATGCAGGCACAACTATGTCGTCGGATGGCCAGGGAGACTGCGGCCTGGCCAACTCGTCGATCGCGGCACTGATCTTTACATCTTTACGATGGATTTTTTGCGTTGGACTATCTGGCCAGCCTGCTCCAAAGTGTTTGTACGTCCTCTGCAACGTCGCAGACGAGCGACCAAAGTCTTGTCTCTTGCCGTTTGGTTTACCTACGCATGGTATCCCTGTTTTGACCTCGTTGTCGGAACGAAGGCCTGCGCTTTCAAGAACAGAGCCGGAGTATTTGCGAATCCTGAAAAAACGAGGGGGATCATGTCTGATAAAAAAGCGGTAGTAAGCCTGCGAACTGTGGCCGATCGAGTCGGACTTGCGCCATGCTCGGTTTCTGCCGTGTTAAACAACACCGCGGCAGCGTTGGCGATCCCGCAGCGGACAAAAGACCGCATCTTTCGCGCCGCCCGTGAACTGAATTACCGTCCGAATTTCTGGGCGCGGTCCCTGCGAACCAGGCGAACCCGCCTGGTTGCGGCCATCACTCCTGACATTGGCCGCAGTCCGGTTGCCCGCGTGCTCGCCGGCGTGCAGAGTGTGTTGCACCGTCGGGGTTATCTGCTGGCTCTCGGAAGTTTCGATTGCGCCTCGGAATGGAACACCATTCCTGTCCAGCTGCAGCAGCGCGGAATCGAAGGCGTCATCGCCATCGACGCAGTTCTGCCGCAGGAATTGAGTCTGCCGGTAGCTTCCGTGGACCTCGACTATATGAATCTTCTGGAGCCTTTTGAAGATGGCATGCAGGCGTGGCTCGCGGAATGGGGCGCATCCGCCGCTGAAACCGTGCTACGACAGATTGAGCAGGAAGCTGCGCCGCGCCGGATTAAGGTTGCGCCCAAGCGTCCGAACACATACTTCAATTTGCCGGACGCGGCCGTAGCAGTGGAAGACGCGCGCGAACGCGCGTAAAACATCTTCGCAAATCCTCGCGGTGTGGGAATGGCCTGATTAGCTCAAAGCTAAGTTGGTCCTCGGACCTGGACTTTCCTGGCATGGGCAGCTGGAAGGTGCATACTCGTTCGTTTTCTTCCAGTGCGCGGTTGACTTGCTCATCGTCCCCTCAGATAAAATCTCAGAACTATGGTTGCGGTGGGGAGGGTCCGGATGAGCAAGGTTCGAATCCTGGTAGGCACGCGCAAAGGGGCATTCATTCTCACGGCGGATGGCAAACGCCAGAACTGGGACATCAGCGGCCCGTACTTCGCCGGCTGGGAGATATATCACCTCAAGGGCTCGCCCGCCGATCCTGATCGCATTTACGCCTCGCAAACCAGCAGCTGGTTCGGACAAATCATGCAGCGCTCCGACGACGGCGGCAGGACCTGGCACCAGCCCGGAACCGCGCCCGGCGTGCCCGCTGCCCCCGGCCCGCCCAAGTCTGACAGCAACAAATTCGTCTACGACGTTTCTGCGGAGACTGGCAAGCCGCTCACCACGCACCAGTTTTATGACGGTACGCAGCATCCCTGGGAATTCAAGCGGGTCTGGCATCTCGAGCCGTCACTTGGCGATCCCAACACGGTTTACGCAGGAGTGGAAGATGCAGCGCTGTTTCGCTCGACCGACGGCGGCGAGAACTGGAACGAACTCCCCGGCCTGCGCGGTCATGGCACCGGTCCCAAGTGGCAACCCGGCGCCGGAGGCATGTGCCTGCACACGATCATCCTCGATCCCAGCGATCGCGATCGCATGTATATTGCGATTTCCGCTGCGGGTGCGTTCCGCACCGACGACGGCGGCCAGAGTTGGAAGCCGATCAACCAGGGGCTCTACTCGAAATATATTCCGAACCCGACGGCTGAGGTGGGCCACTGCGTGCATCACATCGCGATGAACCCGTCGCGACCGGGAGTGCTGTTCATGCAGAAGCACTGGGACGTCATGCGCAGCGACAACGCCGGCGAGCAATGGAAAGAAATCAGCGGAAACCTGCCTACGGATTTTGGATTCGTCATCGACGTGCACGCGCACGAGCCGGAAACGATTTACGTTGTGCCCATCAAGAGCGACAGCGAGCACTACGTTCACGAAGGCAAACTGCGGGTCTATCGCAGCCGCACCGGCGGCAACGAATGGGAGGCGCTCAGCAACGGCCTGCCGCAAAAAGACTGCTACGTCAACGTGCTACGCGACGCCATGGCCGTCGACTCGCTCGATGAATGCGGCATCTATTTCGGCACCACCGGCGGCCAGGTCTATGCTTCGGCCGACGCTGGAGAGAGCTGGAATCCGATTGTTCGCGATCTGCCAGCGGTGCTGTCGGTGGAAGTGCAGACCCTGCCGTGATTCGAGTCGAGCTTCCGCAACATCTTCGGACGCTGGCGCACGTCGGGCAGGAGCTGGAACTTGAGGTTGAGGGTCCGGTCACGCAGCGCGCGGTCCTCGACGCAATCGAGGCCCGCTATCCCATGCTGCGCGGGACTATCCGCGATCAAGCCACGCAGCAGCGGCGGGCGTTCTTGCGCTTCTTTGCCTGCCAGGAAGACCTGTCGCATGAGCCCCCGGATGCGCCGCTACCCGAGGCGGTCGCATCAGGGAAAGAACCTCTCCTGATTGTGGGGGCCATCGCAGGCGGGTAATCCGACTTTGTCACCCGCGCGCGATCTGGATCAACTTCGGAAGCACGTTGCCGAATGTTGCTCCTTCAACGGGGCGGCCAAACTCGAAATAAATCTTGCGATAGAGTTCGTAGAGTTCGCGATAAACATTCTGCGTCTCCGGCTGCGGCGGGTAGACCGTGTAGGATGGACAGACTTTGCGCTGCGCTTCTTCGATGGTCTTGAAACTTCCCGCCGCGAGGAACGCGAAAATTGCCGAGCCGATGCCCGTCACCTTGCCGCTTGGAACCAGCACGGGACGCCCCAGCACATTCGCGTACACCTGGTTGAGCACAGGATTGTTCTGCGGAATTCCGCCGCCGTTGATGACGCGTTGCGTGGGCGCGCCGTACTCACTCATGCGATCGAGAATCACGCGGGTATGAAACGCCGTTCCCTCGATGGCAGCGAACAGTTCGTCCTGCGCGGTGTGCAGCAGATTCCATCCCAGCGTCATGCCGCCCAGATTTGGATTCACGAGCACCGTGCGGTCACCGTTGTCCCAAGTCATGCGCAGCAGGCCGGTCTGGCCCGCGCGATAATTCGACAGTCCCTTGCTCAACTCTTCCACGGTCGTGTTGGCGCGGCGCGCGATCGCGCTGAAAATGTCTCCCGTGGCCGAGAGCCCGGCCTCGATGCCGGTGAACTGGGGATGCACGCTACCCGGCACGACGCCGCACACGCCGGGGATTAATTGGGCCTTGGCAGCGTAGGCGATGATGCAGGTCGACGTGCCCACGACGTTGACCACGTCGCCCTCTTTTGCGCCCGCGCCAATCGCGTCCCAGTGGGCGTCGAAGGCGCCGACGGGGATCGGGATGCCTGCACGCAGGCCAAGCTTCTCGGCCCAGTGCGGGGCGAGGGTTCCGGCAATTTTGTCGGAGGTCGCGTATTCGCCGTCGAGTTTCGCGCGCACGCCGGCAAGTAACGGGTCGACTTTCGCCAGAAAACTCTCCGGCGGAAGGCCGCCCAGCGCGGCATTCCACATCCACTTGTGTCCCATGGCGCAGACGCTGCGCTTCACGCGCTTGGCTTCGGTGATTCCGCAGAGCGTGGCGGCGACCATGTCGCAGTGTTCAAACGCGCTGACGAACTTCGCGCGCTTTTCGGGATTGTGCCGGAGCCAGTGCAGTAGTTTGGCGAATCCCCACTCCGAGGAGTAGACACCGCCGCACCATTGAATCGCTTCCAGCTTTTCCTGCCGCGCCAGTTCCGTAATCTGCGCGGCTTCTTTTTTTGCGCGGTGATCGCACCACAGGTAGTAATCGTCGAGAGGGATCATTCCCTCGCCCACGGGAACGACGCTGGAGCCAGTGGTGTCGAGGGCGATGGACTGCACTTGATCGCCGGCGATTCCCGCCGACTTCGCGGCTTGCCGCGTGGCCTCGGCCAGAGCGCGCATGTGATCGTCGTGGGATTGGGTGGCGAAGTCGGGGTCGTACTCTGTCCCCTCGCGTTTGCGATGCAGAGGATATTCCGCGAGCGCGGAAGCCAGCAGGCCGCGCTCGCTGTCGACAATGGAAACGCGCACGCTGAGCGTGCCGAAATCTACTCCTGCAACGATGGCCATGTGATCTTCTTTCTTTTCGAATCTAGCTGCGGGAAACCGCGGCTAAAGCCTGATTCGAGGGGGCCGCTCTTCCACGTCTCTTCCACGTGTCAGCCGAAACTAATTGCCGTGCCAGTGCATCTGGTATCCCAGGTAGCGGACGGCGGCTTCGTGCACGGCCGCAGCGGTGGTGGAGAAATTTGCCGCCACGTGATGCTCGAATCCGTTTTCGCAGATATAGTGCAGCAATTTCTGCAGTTCGGCAATCTGCACCACGCCCACGCCGCCGAATGTATTCAGCGCGTCGCTGGTGAATGAACCTTCGCCGACATAGCCACGAATCACTCCGGCGGTGTCGTCGGTGGAGAAGCGGGCGAAGCTCATCGCGCCGGGTTTCACGCGGCCGACGACAGTGCCGAACGTATTATCTTTGCCGACGGTCCCGGCGATGATCTCCTGGTAATCCATGCGCACGTCCTGGAAGAAATGTTTGGGGAGATTGCTGCAATGGAAGCAGACAGCCTTGTTGGGATCGTCGCCATAATTATTGTTCCAGTCGAGCAGGGCGCTAGGAGTTTGCGACGCGAGCGCGAGGGCGTGCATGCTGATGGTTCCGCATACATCGACTTCGCAGGCCGCGGGCAGCAGGTTGTTGCTCATCATGCTCATGATAGTGCAGGGGACGACGCCGAAATATTCTTCCATCGAAGTCCAGCACTGCACGGCGCTGACCTTCACGTCGGTTTGCTTCATCCAGTCATCGATGACGAAGCCGAGCTTGGCCATTTTGACCAGGGCTGCGTCGGGCACGCCGCTGGTGGTGACGTACTTGTGAATCTCGGCGAGCTTCGCCTGCACTCCGGCGTGATCGTCTTTCAGCTTGGCGATGCGGCCGAAAACTTCCGACAGGTCGAGGGTCTCAGTGGAAATGCCGTGGGACTCGAGCAGTTTTTCGCTGTAGCGCACGGTGTTGAAAGCGGTGGGGCGCGCGCCGATGCTGCCCACGCGCAGGTTGCGCAGGCCGTTGGCTACGCGGCAGACTGCCGCAAACCACGCCAGGTCGTGCTGAAAATCAAGAGAGTCAGGGCTCACGGTATGCAGCTTGGTCAGCGAATACGGAATGCCGTATTGTCGGAGGTTGTTGCAGGCCGACATTTTTCCGCAGAAACTGTCGCGGCGGTGCAGGATAGTCATCTTCGACGCGTCGTCGGGCGTGGCCTGCACCAGCACGGGAACGTCGAGGCGGGCGAGGCGGAGGGTGTCGGCGATGGCGCGCTCGTCGCCGAAGTTGGGCAGCGAGACGATTATGCCATCGAGTCGCTCGCTATTCCTGCGGAACAGGGCGGCGCAGCGCTTCGCTTCGTCGTGAGTCTCGACCGCGCCGTGCTTGCTGTCTTCGGGGCTGAGCACCACGCAATCGATGCCGGCCTTGGTTAGCGCCTGGATCATTTCTTCGCGTCCGGACTGCGCCAGCTGGCCGGGGAAAAATCCGCGGTTCCCGACGATGACGCCCATCGTCATTTTCTTTTCGGACCAATGTTTATCGGACATAAGAATCCTTCTTCCTCTATGAATTAATTAAGACTTCTCTGCTGCCATGCGCGCCCGTTCGCGTCCGGGAGAAAAACGTAGACTGAAAAACAGCCCAAGCACCAGCAACACCGCGCCCCACCAAACATTGGCGTGGAGGTTGTAGAGTACGACCTGATGCTCGGGAGGATATGCGAGTTCATAAATGCCACGGGCGAGAATCACGGCTCCGTTCACGGCCAGAGATACGCCGATGAAGAACCAGATCGACAACGATCCGCCGGATTTCATGAATTCCTCCTACCAGAAAATGATTTGCAGGACGATGAACGCAAGGGCCACGACCACTCCCCAGAAGATGGGGCTCTGGAACCAGCGGACTTGCTCCTGTTTCGGAATGGGGGTCAGCCCATAGACCAGGTTCTTGAGTTCGTCATCGGATTTCGGCTTGGTCAGCAGGCTGACGACCACGGTAACGATCAAGCAAATTAACCAGCACCACAAGGCGCGGAACATGTTCTGCGCCTGGTCCTGAGCTTTATCGGAAAGAGCGAGATAACGCACCGATGAGGGATCTATTTTCCCCCAGGCATACATTCCGACCGAGGAGAGTGTGCCGGCGAGCAAACCCCAGAAGCCGCCGGCTTTGGTCGCCCGCTTCCACAGCATGCCCAGAATGACGGTGCCGAACAGCGGCGCAATGAAGAAGCTGAAAAGAGCCTGAACGTAGTCCATGATGCTTTGCGCGTGCATCACGAGATATGCGGTACCGATACTGATGCCGACGCCAATCACTGTGACCCAGCGGCCCATCCTGACCTTGCCTTCGTCGGTGGCGTTCTTGTTGATGAGAGCACCGTAGATGTCGTACGTCCAGACGGTCGAGAACGCGCTCACATTGCCGGCCATGCCGGACATGAAACCGGCGATCAGCGCGGTAACGCCAAGACCGAGCAGGCCCGGTCCGCAGTACCGCGCCAACATCAGGGGCAGGACCTCGTCGTACCCGTGCAATCCTTGCGCCTGGCCAGCGGGGGACCACGCCAGGTCGGCGGGCACCAGGCGAAGCAGGTTGCCACTGCCGTCGCGGAGCAACGCCAGACCCAGCAAGCCGGGGAGGATCACGATGAAGGGAACCATCATTTTAAAAGCCGCGCCGATAATGGGCGCGAGTTCGGCGGAGCGCAAATCCTTGGCGGACAAAACACGCTGCACCACCAGGAAGTCAGTCGTCCAATAGCCCATCGCGATCACGGCGCCCAATCCGAACACGATGCCCGCCCAATTGATTCCCATGGGGTTATCGCTGAAGTTTCCCAAGGTCGACCACAGGTGGGTGTAGGCGCCGGGATTGGCGGCATGTTGCTCGGTCAGATTGTGCAGAATCTTGGCCTTCATTCCGTCCCACCCTCCGGCTTCGATCAGGCCGAGGATGGGGATGAGCAGAGCACCTGCCCAGATAAGAAAAAACTGGAGAACTTCATTGAAGATGGCGGAGCGTAAGCCTCCGAGGGCGACATAGATGGCCACGGTGACCGACGACACGATGATGCTGAAGTTGAGATCCCAGCCCAGCACGACTTTCATGACCACGGCCATGGCGTACATGTTGATGCCGCTCATCAGAACCGTCATCAGCGCAAAGGAAATCGAGGAAAGGGCCTGGCTGTCCTGACCGAAACGCAGCTTGAGATAACCGGGCACCGAATGGGTCTTACAGACGTAGTAGAACGGCATCATGATCAGTGCCAGGAACAGCATCGCGGGGATGGCGCCGATCCAATACCAGTGCGCGGCGAGGATGCCGTATTTATACGAGTTGCCGGCCCAGCCCATGAGTTCGAGCGATCCCAGATTCGCCGAGAGGAACGCGAGGCCCGCGACCCACGCGGTCATTTCACGGCCGGCCATGAAAAAATCTTCGCCGGTGTTGGCCTGTTCCTTCAGGTAAAGGCCGATGGCCAGCACCAGGACAAAATAGAAAACGATGATGACCAGGTCGACTGGCGAAAGATGCACCAGGGTGGATGAGCTCAGCACCAGCAGAGCAGGATTCATCGCGTTTTTACCTGTCCGTAGTAGGCGTTGTGGCCGTGCTTGCGCAGAAAATGTTTGTCGTGCAGCTCGCGTGCCAGCGGCCGGGATTCGGCGTTGATGGAAAGCGTATGGCAGGCCATGCGCGCCACGTATTCGAGGATGACCGCGTGGTGGGCGGCTTCGGCGGCGTTCGCGCCCCAGCAAAAGGGAGCGTGCCCGGCCACCAGCACGGCGGGAACGGCGAGGGGATCCTGCTCGGCAAATACGCGGCAGATCGCGGTGCCGGTTTCGAGCTCGTAGCCGCCGGCAATCTGAGATGCGCTGAGCCGCGCGGTGACGGGAATCGGGCCGTGAAAAGAATCGGCATGAGTGGTGCCGAAACACGGAATCGGCCTCTCGGCCTGGGCCCAGGCGGTGGCGAATTCGGAATGGGTATGCGCGACTCCGCCGACAGCTGGAAAGCATCGATACAACTCAAGATGAGTCGCCAAGTCGGAGGACGGGCGAAGAGTTCCGTCGATAACTTTCCCGGTGAGATCGGTAATCACCATGTGCTCGGGCTTGAGCTCGTCATAGGGCACGCCGCTGGGCTTGATGGCGACCAGGCCCTGGCTGCGATCGATCCCGCTGGCGTTGCCGAAGGTGTAGAGCACGAGGCCGCGGCGAACCAACTCCAGGTTCGCTTCCAGCACCTCTTCGCGGAGTGTCTTGCAGCAGCATTGAGGAAGAAGGAGGTTGCTTAACGCTCAGGATCAAGCGGGCCAAACCGTTGTCGTAAACGTTTACGCAACCGAACATTAAACGGATGCGCCTGTCTTTGTCAAAGAGATAACGCCTTGGGATTCGCCGCAGCACGGGCTGAGTTGGGCAGAATGGACGCTGAAAGAAAAGGCTTCAACCACGAAGGACACGAAGGGATTGCTCGCATAGAAATTCCCAGCGTAGGACCTGCCGCCCTTCTTGGTAAAGATCTTGGCATGCGATCGCTTCTTCGGAATGTGGATAAAATACCGAGCGTGCCATCCAGTTTCATCCAGACTCAGGGCAGTGCCGGCCGGATCCGGCTGACCGTATGAGCAGCGCTCCGTATGACGTGTTGATTGTGGGAGCGGGGATCGTGGGCGCGGCTTGCGCGGACGAATTTGCCAGGCGCGGTATGCGGGTTGCGGTGGTCGACCGGGACGTGGTGGGGAGCGGGGCTACGGCCGCGGGGATGGGGCACATTGTGGTGATGGACGACTCCGAGGCGCAATTCGCGCTGACTCGCCATTCGCAGCAATTGTGGCGGGCGCTGCGGCCGGAGTTGCCGGACGATGTCGAATACGAAGAAACTGGAACGATCTGGGTAGCGGCGAACGAAGAAGAAATGGCCGAGGTGCGACGCAAGCACGACTACTACGCGCAGCGCGGAGTTCCTGCGACCGTGCTGGACCCGCAGGTCTTGCGGCGGTTTGAGCCCAATCTGCGGGAAGGCCTGGCCGGCGGTCTGCTGGTGGTGGAGGATGCGGTGGTGTATCCGCCGTGCGCGGCGCGCTTTCTGATGGAGCGCGCCCGGAAGCGTGGGACGGAGTTGCGGCTGGGTGCTCCGGTCGCCGAGGTCGGACAAGGGCGAGTGCGGCTGTCGGACGATGCCGAGATCACAGGAAAGATCATCGTGAATGCGGCCGGTGCATGGGCGCCGGAGTTGACGAGTGGAGTGGAGATCAACAAGCGCAAGGGACATCTGGTGATTACCGATCGCTATCCCGGGTTTCTGCGGCATCAGTTGGTGGAGTTGGGATACTTGAGAAGCGCGCACGCGGTGACGAGCGATTCGGTTGCCTTTAATGTACAGCCGCGGCGGACGGGACAGGTTCTGATTGGATCTTCGCGGCAATATGGAGCCGAGCACAAAGAGGTCGACCAGCCAATGCTTGCGCGCATGCTGCGGCGCGCTCAGGAATATTTGCCGGGGCTGGGACCGATGTCGGCGGTGCGCACGTGGACCGGATTCCGCGCGGCAACGCCTGACAAGTTGCCGTTGATTGGGCCATGGCCGGGCGATTCGACGTTGTTTCTGGCGACCGGGCATGAAGGGCTCGGCATTACGACGTCGCTGGGGACCGCGAAAATTCTCGCAGATCAGATCACGGGAGCGGAGGCTGAGATTCCGATTGAACCGTACTTGCCAGCGCGGGTCGCGAAGGAATCTTCCCATGCCTGATTCGCCAGATGGGTCCTCGCCTGTTCCGGTAAAGTTGAGCGTGAACGGCTTGCCTGTGACGGTGCGGGCGGGGGCCACGGTTGCGGTAGCGGTGGCGATCGCTGGGCAGACGTGCCGAAGCTCGGTTAGCGGCGAGGCGCGTGGGCCGTTGTGCGGGATGGGAATCTGTTTCGAGTGCCGCGTGTCGATTGACGGAGTACCGCACTGCCGCAGTTGCCAGATTTTGTGTGAACCGGGCATGGAAGTGAATACGGATGAGTAGAGATTCGACGCAAGGCTTCGATGTTCTGGTGATCGGGGCAGGTCCGGCCGGCATCGCGGCGGCGGTGCGGGCGGCGGAGTGTGGCGTGCGCGTCGGAATCGTGGACGACAATCCCACAGCCGGGGGGCAGATCTGGCGCGGAGTTTCGCAAGACAGCGAGGGTGAAGACGGCGACAGTCAGGGTGCGGCGCAATGGACCGGGCGGCTGCGGTCTGCAGACGTAACTGAGCTCTACGGGATGAGAGTTTTTCAGCAGCCGGGACCGGGCGTGCTGTTGGCCGAAGGACGGGATGGCGTTGGCGAGTTGCGTTACCAGAATCTGATTGTGGCGACGGGGGCGCGGGAACGCTTCCTGCCGTTTCCGGGATGGACGCTGCCCAACGTGATGGGGGCGGGCGGGTTGCAGGCGATGGTGAAGGCGGGACTGCCGATTGACGGCAAGCGCGTGGTGGTCGCCGGCACGGGCCCGCTGCTGCTGGCGGTGGCGTCTTACCTGCGCCGACAGGGCGCGGAGATTGCGATGATCTGTGAACAGGCGTCGTGGAGCGCACTCGCACAGTTCAGCGTGGGGCTGATGAGCCACCCACGGAAGATCGCGCAGGGAATGCGGTTGCAGCGCGAACTTGCGGGTGTTCCGTTCGCCGCGAACAGTTGGCCGCTGGCGGCGCATGGCGGGCCCGCGATCGAGAGTGTCACCATCGCGCGAAGTGGCAACGCGGAGGTTATCCCCTGCGATTATCTGGCTTGCGGATTTCATCTGGTGCCAAACGTCGAGTTGCCATCGCTGCTGGGCTGCAAGATCAGCGGCGGCTATGTGCAGGTAGACGACTTCCAGCAGACTTCGGCGCCAGGAGTTTTCTGTGCCGGCGAGCCGACGGGCATTGGAGGAGTAGAGTTGGCACTGGTCGAGGGACAGATCTCCGGTCTGGCCGCTGGCGGCGGCCGGGCAAAGGCGCGAAAATTGTTGGGTGAGCGACGGACGGCACGAAGGTTTGCGCGCATGCTGGATCGGACTTTCCGTCTGCGCCGGGAACTGAGGGACTTGCCTTCCGCCGACACGATTGTTTGCCGATGCGAGGACGTTCGCTATTCGCGTTTGCAGCCGCACACTTCGTGGCGGGCGGCGAAGTTGCATTCGCGTTGCGGGATGGGACCGTGCCAGGGCAGAGTATGCGGACCGGCGACGGAGTTTCTTTTTCAGTGGAATACGGATTCTGTGCGGCCGCCGGTGTTTCCGGTACGACTGGAGAGTCTGGCTGGCGTTGCAGAGAATAGCCATTGACCACTTTCTTAGGAGGGCGTGCGATGAACTGGAAAGGTGTGATGCCCGCGATGACGACTTGCTTTCGCAACGATCTCAGCGTGGATCACGGCATCATGGTGGACCATTGCCGCTGGCTGCTGGACAACGGTTGCACCGGGATCGTAGTCCTGGGATCGCTGGGAGAAGGCGCAACCCTGGCGTTCGACGAAAAACTGGCGGTGCTGCGCACCTGTGTGAAAGCGGTTCACGGACGCGGGCCGGTGGTAGCAGCTATCTCGGCACTTTCAACCTCCGAAGCCGTGGCGCTGGCGCAGGCGGCCACGGACTTGGGCTGCGATGGCCTGATGGTTCTGCCTCCCTACGTGTATCAGGGCAACTGGCGCGAGATGAAGGCACACGTTGCCGCGGTGTTGAACGCCACGCCACTGCCCTGCATGCTCTATAACAATCCTGTGGCCTACGGCACCGATTTCGTTCCCGAACAGATTCGGGAACTGGCGGCGGAACACGAGAACCTGGCGGCGGTGAAGGAATCGAGCACGGATGTGCGGCGGGTGACGGCAATCCGCGCGCTACTGGGCGGGCGGCTTGCGATCTGCGTCGGCGTGGATGACGCGGTGCTCGAGGCCATTGGAGCCGGGGCAAGAGGATGGATTGCGGGCCTGGCGAATGCGCTGCCGCGCGAGTCGGTGGAGCTTTTCAACTTCGGAGTGCAGGGGGAGAGCGACAAGGCGTTCGAGTTGTATCGCTGGTTTCTGCCGTTGCTGCGCATGGATACGGTTCCGAATCTTGTGCAACTTATTAAACTGGTGCAGGTGGAAGTGGGGATGGGAAATTCGCGGGTTCGGCCGCCACGTCTCGAGTTGGTGGGGAAGGAACTCGAACACAACAGAAAAATCATCGGGGAGGCTCTGCAGGCGCGGCCGCGGCCGGTGAGCAGCTATGCGCTGCAGAATGGAAAATAAATGGCAAAACTTTCAGGGCGGTCGCTGATTGGATTTCGAGAAGGCACGGGAACGGGTGAGGCCATGTATGCCATGAATCCGGTCACGGGCGAGCGGTTGCAGCCGGGATTCATTCCCGCGACGGCGGAAGAAGTGGAACTCGCAGTGCGGCTGGGTGCGGAGGCTTTCGAGATCTACCAGCGCGTTTCGGGACGTGAACGAGGCGCGTTGCTGCGCACGATTGCGGCGAAGATCGAAGCGATTGCGGGCGAAGTGGTGGAGCGGGCCGCACAGGAAACGGCGCTGCCGCTGGCGCGACTGCAAGGCGAAACGGCTCGCACGTGCGCGCAGCTCCGCTTGTTTGCGCAAGTCGCGGAGGAGGGATCGTGGGTGAACGCGCGGATTGACCGCGCCGACCCGGAGCGAAAGCCTGCGCCCAAGCCCGATATTCGCTCGATGCTGCGGCCGCTGGGACCAGTCGTGGTGTTCGGCGCCAGCAATTTTCCATTGGCATTTTCCGTCGCAGGCGGCGACACGGCTTCCGCGCTGGCGGGAGGCAATACCGTGATCGTAAAGGCGCACGCGGCGCATCCGGGCACCGGCGAACTGGTGGGGCGCGCGGTGCAGGAAAGCGTTCGAGAGTGCGGCTTGCCCGAAGGCGTGTTCTCGCTTCTGTTTGGCAGCGGCTCGCAGATTGGGACGGCGCTGATGAAGCATCCTCTGGTAAAAGCTGGGGGATTCACCGGTTCCCGCGCGGCGGGCAGAATTCTGATGGACGTGGCGGCGGCGCGTCCTGAACCGATTCCGTTCTATGCGGAGATGAGCAGCACGAACCCCGTGTTTATTCTGCCGGGCGCTTTGCGGGAGCGCGGCGAGAACATTGCCGCCGGGCTGCATACATCGTTCACTCTGGGGGCGGGGCAATTCTGCACCAAGCCCGGCATGGTCTTTGTGCCCGACGGTTCCGGCGCGGCGGCGTTGGTGGAGAAGTTGCAGCATCTGGTGGCCGGATCGACGCCGTTTCACCTGCTGACCAAGCCGATTCATGCTTCGTATGATTCGGCGATTGCCGCGCGCAAGGCCGATGCGGCGGTAAAACTTGTTGCCCAAGGCTCGCAATCGACGGATGCGGGCTTTGCCGTGAGTTCCGCGTTGTTTGAAACCGATGCGGCGTCATTTCTTGGGTCAGAGCTCGATGCAGAAATCTTTGGGCCCACGACTCTTCTGGTGCGCTCCAGCCACGAGCAAGTGCTGGCGATTGCCCGCGGGCTCGAAGGGCACCTGACGGCGACGATTCATGGCACGGAACAGGATCTGCGCGAGTTTCGCGACCTGATTGCGATTCTTGAAACCAAGGTGGGCCGGCTGGTGTTCAATGGATTTCCCACGGGCGTGGAAGTGACGCACGCCATGGTGCACGGCGGGCCTTATCCGTCGACGTCGGATGGACGGTCCACATCGGTGGGGACGCAGGCGATTTTCCGGTTCACCCGGCTGGTCTGTTACCAGGGATTTCCTGGCAGCGCGCTGCCCGACGCACTTGCAAGACGCGAATCCGCTTGGCATTTGGCGGATGCTCGACGGGGAGATGTCGCGAGCCGGTTGAGTCGCGTCTCAGAAGCCACAGGGCCTGAAGGCCCTGCTTCTTAGATTTCTAACACGGCCCTACAGGACCGCTCTTCTACGCTTGGGGCCAAGGCTCGACTCTTCCAAGGCTGGGACTAGGATCGTGCGGGCCGCAAGAGAGCTCCGCGGTCTAATTAAGAAGCACGATGGACCCGTCGACGAGCGCAGGGAGGCTGTTAGATCTGGTAGTCGATGTCTTCCATGATGCGCTGCAGCGACTCCGGCAGCGGACCACCTGGGGCGTCGGAGCCTTCGAGTTGCTGCACGCGTTCGCGCAGCTTGTTCACTTCCGTCATGACCGACGCCAGGGCCTCGGAGAGCGGGTCGTTGATCTGCTTGGGATCGGTAATCACGACGCGCTTGCCTTCGCGGAAAATGATGTGACCGGGCACGCCGACCACGGTGGAATTTTCCGGGACGTTACGCAGCACGACGGAACCGGCGCCGATGCGGCAGTTTTTTCCGACCGTGATGTTGCCGAGAATCTTCGCGCCACCGCCAACCACCACGCTGTCTTCGATGGTGGGATGGCGCTTGCCGTGTTCCTTGCCGGTACCGCCCAGGGTCACGCCTTGATACAGCGTGACGTCATCGCCGACGATGGCGGTCTCGCCGATCACGACGCCCATGCCGTGATCGATAAATAACCGCCGTCCGATCCTGGCCCCGGGATGAATTTCGACTCCGGTGAGGAGCCGAGCGACCTGCGACAGCCATCGCGCTGCGAGAAAGAGATCCGTGGTTCCACAGCCAATGATTCATGCGGTAGAACCAGACTGCATGCAGCCCGGCGTAGCACAGGAACACTTCCAGGCGAGACTTGGCCGCCGGATCGTGCTCCATCACATTGCCGATGTCTTCGCGAATTAGCGACAGCAGGTGCGGCATGGATGCTTATTGATTCTCGATCTTAATTCGAGATCAGGCCGGAAGCGTTGCCGTGGGAATCTGCAACGCCTTCTCGCGCAGTTCCTGAAACAGAATACTGCTCAGGTAGCGTTCGCCGAAAGACGGCAGAATTACCACGATCAGCTTACCGGCATTCTCGGCTCGCTGCGCCACTTTTAACGCCGCAACTACTGCTGCCCCGGAAGAGATCCCGACGAAGAGTCCTTCTTCGAGCGGAAGCCGGCGAGCCATGGCGATGGCATCGTCGTTGCTCACCGTGATGACCTCGTCGACGTAGTCCCGGCGCAGGATGCTGGGAACGAAACCGGCGCCGATACCCTGAATTTTGTGCGGAGACGGTTTGCCGCCGGAAAGAACCGGGCTGTCGGTGGGCTCGACGGCGATGGCTTTGAAGGAAGGCTTTTTGGGCTTGATGTACTCACTGATGCCGGTGATGGTTCCACCCGTGCCCACGCCGGAAATCAGAAAGTCGACGCGGCCGTCGGTGTCGTTCCAAATTTCGGGCCCGGTGGTTTCGAAGTGAATCTTAGGATTGGCCGGGTTGTCGAATTGCTGCAGCATGTAGGCGTCAGGAGTGCTGGCGAGAATTTCCTTGGCTTTGAGAACGGCGCCAGTCATGCCGCGCGGGCCGGGAGTGAGCACGATTTCGGCACCGAAGGCGAGCAGAAGTACGCGGCGCTCCAGGCTCATGGTTTCGGGCATGGTGAGAATGAGCTTGTAGCCTTTGACGGCGGCGACGAACGCCAGGCCGATGCCGGTATTGCCGCTGGTGGGCTCGACGAGCACGGTTTTGCCGGGATGGATTTTTCCCGCGCGCTCGGCCTCGGCAATCATGCTGACGCCGATGCGGTCTTTCACGCTGGACAGCGGATTCTGGCTTTCGAGCTTGGCCACCACTTCGGCGACGCAGCCTTGCGTAACCTTGTTGAGACGAACCAGCGGAGTGTGGCCAATCAATTCGGTGACATCTTTTGCGATCTTCATAATCCTGCCTCCACACAATTGCGCGCTGGATTGCTGGCGGAATTTAGCCAAGTAATACTACCAACTTACTGGCGTATTGCGATGTGATTTTGTTGGCGCGAGTTCGAGGCACGCCTTACGCACTCGCTGCGGAGGCTCCAGGGGCTGAAGCCCTCCATAGAAAAGAAGGGCTTCATCGCAGCGCTGAAGGCGCTGCGCCACCCAAAATCATGCACTCCAATCCAGCGTGCTATCGAGTTTTTCCGCGGCCTGCTTAGCGGTGCGCCAGACCGTAGGTGACGGCTCCGGCGGAGCCTCCGATGTCGACCAGGGAGACGGCGCGCTCCAGCTTGTGATGGCCGATTTTGTGGAAGAAGTAGCTGAGGCTGATGACGCCTGCGGTTTCGCCGGCAAAATTCACGGCCAGCCCGGCGGTGGAGCGTCCGAACACGCGAACCACGGGATTCAATTCCTGTCCGCCGCTCTGCAGGTTGGCGCGAGTCACGGCGAAATCGGCGCCGTTCAAGGCGGCAGTGGCGAACAGCAGCACGCGATTCTGCGTATCCCAGAATTTGTGTTCTGTGGTCCCGCTCGTGGGTGTGACGGCAACCGGCGTCATCACTACGGGCTTGATCGCGGCCGGGGGCGCGCCTGCGCCCTCCCTTGACGGTTGGGGTGCTTCGGGAAGCGCTGCGGAGGCGAGCAACGTCTGCGCCTGCACGACCGGACAAAGGGCAGAACTCACCACCAACAGGGCGGCCGATTGGAGGAGTGGACGAAAGAGCTGACGTAATCTGCGAGATGTCATAGGTGCCCGCCGAGAGCCGACGCAGCACTTTAGGGAGGGCAATCGGGCAGCCACGCACCGGATGTTCGGAGGGGCGGCAAGCTGCTTACAATTAGCTGGTTAGCATCTGCCTCTGATTCGAATAGCTAGGTAGTGTGCAACTGTTTGCACATCCTCGCGCGGATTTACCGTTTGGCCCGGCCTAGGGCCGAATGGCCTGTGGCAGAGCAGCGGAGCTGCGCTCCGCCTGACCGGGTCTGAGACCCGGTCCCACAAAATCATCCCTCAGTAAATCGAGCGCCGAGTGGGTTAGTCTGAAACTTGTTTCCGAAGCGCGGTCTTATCGCGCGGGGAATCTGCTTTTGCTCGGCGAACAGCCGGTTCCTCACCGGGCTTTCAGCCCGGTTCGGAATGACAATAATGAGATTTGCTCAGACTGACCTATTACCAACCTCGGCTATCTCTTGTACCGGCTATTTCTTGTAAACGATGCCGCCCTTCATCACAAAGCTGACGTTCTGGAGCACGCTGATATCTTGCGTCGGATCGCCTGGCACGGCGATCACGTCGGCGAAGTAACCCGACTCGAGCGAGCCGATCTGGCCGTCCCATCCCAGTAATTTCGCCCCGTTCAGCAAGTCGGCGTGCAGTGCGGCGAGGGGCGACATGCCGTACTTCACCATCAGCACAAATTCGCGCGCCTGCGTGCCGTGGGGAAACGGGCCTACGTCGGAGCCAACCGCCATGGGCACGCCGGCGGCGACCTGTTTCTTGAATTCCTGAATCTTCAAATCGAGCACTGGACGCTCACGCGCGGCTTGCTGCGGCGTGGGTGCGTGCTCGGCGAAATATTCGAAGATGGTGAAGGTGGGTACGGCGAAAATCTGCTTTTCTTTCATCAGCCGCATGGTCTCGTCGCTGAGCTGGTCGGCATGGTCGATGGATGCCACACCGGCCTGCGCGGCGAAAAGCGTTCCCGGTTCTCCGGTGGCGTGCACGGCCACGCGGCGGCCCACGCGAGCCGACTCTTTCACCGCCGCTTCCAGTTGCGACTCAGTGTACTGGTAGGGAGTCGTGAACTTTCCGTCGCGAATCGCATCGGCGCCGGTTTCGTAGATCTTGATGAAGTCGGCGCCTTCTTTGAACTGGTGGCGTATCACGGCGACGAGTTCGTCGGCGTTGTTGGCATAGTCTGCGTTGGGCAGAACGTGCTGCTCGGGGTTGTAGCCAATGGCGTCCTCGTGGCCGCCGAGAATGTTGATGGCATTGCCGCTGATGCGCAGCCGGGGGCCGGGGATGCGGCCTTCATCAATGGCATTGCGGACGGCGGTGTCGGCCGAGCCCGCGCCCTCGGTGCCCATATCGCGTTCGGCGGTGAAGCCGGCCATCAGGTCGTCGCGGGCGGCGAGCGTGGCCGTGATGGTGCGCTGCGGCACCGATTCCTGCACGGTCTGCAGGTCTTCCGCGCCGGGATGAAGAAACAGATGGACGTGGGCATCGATCAATCCGGGAAGAAGCGTGCGATCGCCCAGGTCGATAACTTCGACGCCGGCCGGGTGCTTGACCGAAGTTCCAACCTCGGCGATGCGGTCGCCCTCGACCAGGATTTCCCCGGGCTTGAGGATGCGGCCGGTCTTCACGTCGAGCAGGCGCGCTGCATGCAGCACGATCGCGTGGGAGGGCGCGGGAGATTGCCCACCGGCGTTCAGGGCGAACGCCAATAGCAGAGACAACAATGCCGAGTTGAGAGCGGTGCTTCGAATAGCCATATGGCCCGCGATGGTATCACCTGCGAATCCTGCGATGCCAGACCGGTTCGGGTTCAGTAGTGGTGCAATTTTGAGAAGACCGATCCGTATCATGGCATCGCTTCAGCGATGCCGCCGGAGGCGGCGAGGATGTTACGGCTTTAGCTGCCAAGGCTAAGGTCGCCAGCGGCTAAAGCCTGGTATGAACCGCGTGACGTGTGGCATGCCTGAAGGCATGCCCTGATACGAACCTTCTTCTCAAACTGCCCCACCACTTCTGTGACGGGAATCACAGGTTCCGGTAAGACGGGTCACACGCTTTTTGCAGTCGGCAGGCGAAACTGAATCAGCCATTTATGAACGAGTTTGGGGTTCTCACCAATCGCAAGCGCGCTTTGATCGCGCTGATTCACTCCCTGGTTTTTCTGGGGATTGCGATGCACGGGTTTGCTTCTCCCAAGGCTGGAATCTTGCTGCCCGGGTCGGGCGCGACCGGCGACTTCGTTCTGATCGGGATTTACGTTATTGTGGCGTCGATCCTCACCTGGCTGGTGAGAATTGCGCGTTGCGCGAAAGAGCGCGTGTATTTTGCCCTGTGCGCGAGCAGCGCGACTTTTGGCTTGCTGCGCACGATCTTCGGCGATGCTGCCATTCCCGTGGCGCAGTACTTCCGCGTGATCATGCTGACCTCCGCGGTGATTGTCGGCGGATCGGTTCTTCGTTCCTTCGCGCGGCCGGCGAGTGAAAACGTTCTGTCCGACTAGATCTTCCCCGAAGGGCAATAAGAAAGCCGCCCGGGATTCGAATCCCGGGCGGCTTTATATCGGGCGAGTATTTCTCGACCGTGCCTGAGCAACAGCGACTACGACAGGAAGAATTCTTTCGTGACGGTGGCCCAGTCTTCGCCGGGCATGTGCGCGGTCAGGTCGTCGACGGCCTCGCCGCCATCCTGCGCCAGCGCACCGGCCAGAGCCGGCATCCGGTTGCGCAGCTGGAGAGCGGAGGCTTCGGTCCACAAGCGGGCCAGCGTGCCGCCCATCAAGTTGCGGAAGTTGATCTTCGAGTCGGGAGCCTGCACGGTCAGCAGCCAGCCTTCGCCGTAAGGATCTTTGCGCGCCAGTTCTGGATCCTTCATCACAGCTTCGTTGATGGCGGTGACGGTGCCCTCGATCGGCGAGACCATGTCGACTGACTTGCCGTCGCGGAAAATCGTCCAGATCTTCTGTCCCTGACGAACCCAGCGTCCGCGCTGCGGCAGCGTGATGCTGTCAATCTTGCCCACGAGTTTCGAGGCGAAATCGTCCAGACCCACGCGTACCAGCTCGCGGCTCTCGCTCAGCGCCCAGGTGTGTCCGGTGTGGTAACGGACATTTTCCGGAACCTTGAAGCCGGAGACGATCGATGGCACCATACGGGGCGCCGTTTCCCGTGGAGCAGTCTGCAGAACGGGCTGCTTGGCCAGTTGCATTTGTCCGTGCACGTAGTCGATTGCTAGAAAGATTGCGAATGTCAGAAGAACCATGATGACTGTCATAACCCACCTCGCCCGGAGTTCCCTTTCACTACTGGGTCACTCACACTTTTCCTAAAGGCAATCGCCAGACCAAACTCAAACACGCTGCCGAATGCGTGAGGCCACGCGCGCATCCCTTATGTTGTGAGTGAGATAGCGACAGGCGCGTTCTGCCTCGCGGCGAAGCTGCATAGAATCACCGCATTGATTCATGATGAACATCACAACAGGAAGTGGAGCGATTCGCCTGGAATCGCTGCATCCAAACAGTTGAACTGGCATGCCATCAATCACTTGGCGTGAGTGGAGGAACTGATGCAATGTGCATCACGACAGTGCTGCAAAAAACAACGCGCAACCCGCCCCTTCCGGCGATGCGAAACCCTATTGACCAGCGTCACGCGCAAAGGTGATGCCTGTCACGGCCGATGAACTGCTGATTGATGAGAATACTAGCTGTCTGAAGCTGCTGAATTTCGCGACAGCCTCTGATCTGATGAGCTGAGCAGCTTGTAAGCGGTCCGATTCCGTCTGCGGTTACGCCGGTAATCGCTCCTTTTTGTCTTTCCTCATTCAGCTCAGGCGCCGGTCGAACGGATTTGCGGGCAGTGTCTTCTTTGTTCTTTGGCTCGAACTCGTGTGCCCGGAGAAATACTTCATGAGTAAAGCACTCTTATATGATTCCACGGTTTGCATCGGGTGCAAGCAATGCGAACAGGCTTGCGCCAGTCAGAACAAACTTCCTTACGACGACACCATCGCCGCCGAAGAAATACAGTCTGCCCACAAAATGACGGTGGTGCTCACGCGCGGCGATAAGTTTATGCGCCGCCTGTGCATGAACTGCAACGATCCTTCGTGCGCGTCGGTCTGTCCAGTGGGCGCGATCCAGAAGACTGCGCTCGGTCCGGTGACTTACGATGCGTCCAAGTGCATGGGCTGCCGCTACTGCATGGTGGCGTGTCCGTTCAGCGTTCCGAAGTATGAATGGGGCAAACTCGTACCCAAAGTGCAGAAGTGCACCATGTGTCCCGACCGCGTGGTTGCGGGGAAGCAGACGGCGTGCGCGGAAATCTGTCCTACAGGCGCCACCAAGTTCGGCGAGCGCGACGAATTGATCGCCGAGGCGGAGAAACGGATCCGCGATAACCCGGATAAATATGTGGAACACATTTACGGGCTCGAGGAAGTCGGCGGCACGGCGGTGCTGCTGCTCTCCTCCGTTCCGTTCGAGACCTTTGGCTATCACAGCGGGCTTTCCAAAGATCCCATGCCGATGCTCACCTACCGAGTGCTGTCGCATATTCCTGATTTCATTCCTCTGGGTGGAATGGTGTTGGGCGGGGTGTGGTGGATTACGCACCGGCGCGAAGAAGTGGCGCTGGCCGAAGGGCGTGTGGCGCCGGGCGAGTCGACCGATACGAAAACCGCCAACAAGAATGGGAGGAAGCCATAATGGCGCAAGCGACGACAGTCCGTACCGCTTTCAAGTTCACATTCTGGAAGTTAGTCTTTCTTTTTCTGATGGCCGCCGGCCTCTACGCCACGTTCGTGCGCTTCACTCAGGGTCTGGGAGCGTCGACGCACCTCAGCGATCAATTTCCCTGGGGCATCTGGATCAGCTTCGATGTACTGTGCGGCGTGATGCTGGCCGCCGGCGGATTCACGCTTACCGCCGCGGTCCATATTTTGAACATCAAGCGACTGCACTCCATTATCCGGCCGACGATTCTGACTGCCTTCCTCGGCTACATCCTGGTTTGCGCCGCGCTGATGTATGACCTGGGAAAGCCGTACAACATATGGCATCCGCTGATCATGCGGAATCCGCACTCCGTCATGTTCGAAGTGGCTTATTGCGTGATGCTCTATACCACGGTGCTGGCGCTGGAGTTCTCGCCCATCGTGCTGGAGCGGTTCAACCTGGAAAAGCCATTGAAGATAGTTCGCGCCATTCTGATTCCGCTGGTGATTTGCGGCGTGATTCTTTCCACGCTGCATCAATCGTCTCTGGGGACGCTTTATCTGATCGTTCCCGAGAAGCTGTATCCCTTGTGGTACACGCCGTTGCTGCCCGTGTTCTTTTTTCTCTCGGCCATCGCCGTGGGGCTGGCGATGACCATCTTCGAATCGTCGATGAGTTCGAAGCACTTCGGGCTGCAACTGGAATTGCCGGTTTTGCAGGAACTCGGCCGGGTTCTGGTGGTCGTGCTCGGAGTCTATGCCATCCTGCGCTTCGAGGATCTGGCGAATCGCGGAGTGCTTGGGCTGGCGCTGCGGCCGGGATATGAGATGTACCTCTTCTGGCTGGAGATTTCGCTGGCCGTCATCCTTCCCCTGGCTTTGCTGGTGCAGCGCAAAGTGCGGTCCAGCGCGAACGGGCTCTACCTTGCCGCCGTGCTCGTCGTTCTCGGCTTCATCACTAACCGAATGAACGTGAGTATCACGGGCTTCGAAGGCTCGACGGGCGTCCGCTACTTTCCCAAGTGGACTGAGTTGGCGGTGACCGGCATGATCATCGCCATCGGCTTCGCTTTGTTTGGATTTGCAGTGAAGTACTTGCCCATCTTCCCTCGGGAAGAGGTATCTAGCGAGCATGCAACTGAGATGGATGTTTCACAGATCAAAGTTTCGCCGGTCGGAGTTTCGCCGAGTCTGGAGCATGCAGGAGATTGAGCCAACTCGTGGTCACAGGTTGCGTCTGACGTTTAATCTCAGCGCCAAGCTGAACATCCTTTTGCTCGGCGCCATGATCGTGATCTTCGCTCTGCTGGGCTATCTGAACGTGCGCCTGCACCGCCAGCATCTGGAACAGAACACTTTGCTGAGCGCGGAGCGGGTCAGCGACATCATCAAGCACAGCACCACCGACTACATGCTGCGCAACGACCGGGAGGGCCTACACCACTCCATCAAGATGATGGCGGGCGAGCCGGGGATGGAGAAGATCCGCATCTTCGATCAGGAAGGCAGAATCACCTACACCACCGACGCGGCCGAGCAGAACCACGTGGTCGACAAAACCGCCGAAGCCTGCTATGCCTGCCATGCGCAGTCGCAACCGCTGGCGCGGCTGAATCGCCCAGACCGTTTTCGCATTTATCGCAACGCTGCGGGAGCGCGAGTGCTGGGCATCATCAGTCCCATCGAGAATCAGCCGGCCTGTTCGAACGCCGCCTGCCACGCGCATCCCGCGGAGCAGCAGATTCTGGGCGTGCTCGACACCAATCTTTCTCTGGCAAAAGCCGACGTGCAGGTGGCGGAGAGCAGCCGCCGCATGCTTGCCTACACCGGTTGCGCGTTGCTGTTGATCGCGCTGCTGAGCTGGTTTTTTATTTGGCAAGTCGTGGGCCGGCCGGTGAAAGCTCTTGAACGCGGCACCGAACGCCTCTCCGCCGGCGACCTGGGCTACCAGATTCACGTCCAGTCCAAGGACGAGCTCGGCGAACTGGCGAACTCCTTCAATGACATGAGCCGCCAGTTGCAGACTGAGCACAACGAGAACCTTTCCTGGACGCGCACGCTCGAGGAGCGCGTCGAGCAAAAGACGCGCGAACTCAAACGCGCCCACGAACATGCGCTGCACACCGAGAAGATGGCCTCGATCGGCAAGATGGCCGCCGTGCTGGCGCATGAGATCAACAATCCGCTGTCGGGCATCCTCACTTACGCCAAGCTGCTGCGTAAGTGGACGGATCGCGAAGAAATGCCTTGCGATGACAGCGGACGGAATCGGCGGAAGGAGATTTGCGATTCGCTCGACCTGATTGCCTCTGAGAGCCGCCGCTGCGGCGATCTGGTCAGGAATCTGCTGACCTTCTCACGCACGACGCCCATGAACCTGCAGCCTGCAAACCTGAATCAGGTGGTGGAGCGTTCGCTGCGCGCTGGTGCAACATCAGCTGGATCTCGCGGGCATTCAGGTTCAACCCCAACTCGACCCCGATTTGCCCCTGGTGCTCTGCGACGCCGCCCAGATTGAGCAGGTGCTGCTCGCACTGGTGATGAACGCTCTTGACGCCCTGCCGCAAGGCGGCAACCTGTGGATCACGAGCAGTTTTACTCATGAGCCGGACCAGGTGCGCATCGTGGTGCGCGACGACGGCTGCGGAATTCGCCGGAAATTCTGCCGCGCATCTTTGAGCCTTTTCTCACCACCAAAGAAACGGGACGTGGAGTTGGGCTGGGCCTGGCCATCAGCCACAGCATTCTGGAGCGGCACAACGGAAACATCGAGGTGCAGTCCGAGGCGGGACGCGGCACAACTTTTACGATAACTCTGCCCTGGGACCCGGACGCTAAACAAGTCGCTCCGTCCCCGGCCAAGGAAATTGCCATTACTGCAAGCAAGAGGTGATGAAGACATGGAAACGCAAGGCAAGCTGCTGATCGTCGACGATGAGCTGAGCGTCCGCGATTCGCTCGGGAAATGGTTCCGTGAAGAAGGCTATGAGATCGGAACCGCCGAAAGCGCCAGCGATGCGCTCACCCGCATGGCGGAGAACAAGTGGGATCTGGCTTTGCTCGACATCAAGATGCGCGGCACCGACGGTATTGAACTGCAACGCCGCCTGCACGAAATGGATCCGGACCTGATCGTCATCATGATGACCGGCTACGCCTCGGTGGAAACCGCGGTCGCGGCTCTGAAGAATGGCGCGTACGACTACGTGAGCAAACCGCTCGATCCGGACGAGATCGCGCATCTGGTGAACAAGGCGCTGGCCCACCGGCGCGCGGAAAGGGAGAACGTCCGCCTGCGCGAAACTGTCGCGGAAGTCACACGCCCCGGCGATCTGGTGGGGCAGAGTCCGGCCATGCGCAAGGTATTCGAAGCCATCGAAACCGTCGGGCCCACCGACGCCAATGTGTTGATCACGGGCGAGAGCGGAACCGGAAAAGAGCTGGTGGTGCGAGCCATTCACGCCGCCAGCATGCGCCGGTTTCATCCCCTGGTCGTCATCCACTGCGGCGCACTGACCGAGACGCTGCTCGAGAGTGAGCTCTTTGGCCACGAGAAAGGCGCCTTCACCGGAGCGCAATACCGTAAGAAGGGGAAATTTGAAATCGCCGAAGGCGGAACCGTATTTCTCGACGAGATCGGCGACATCAGCCTGAAGACGCAGACCGATCTGCTGCGCGTGCTGCAGGAACGCGAGATCACGCGCGTGGGCGGCAACCAGGTCATCAAAGTCGATTTCCGCTGCGTGGCCGCCACCAACAAGAATCTGGAAAGCATGATCGAGGAGGGCACGTTTCGCCCCGATCTTTTTTACCGGCTGAACGTTTTCCGCATCGAGCTGCCGCCCCTGCGCGATCGCCGGGAAGACATTCCTCCGCTGGTCGAGCATTTCGTGCGCAAATTTTCTCTGGCCATGAGCAAACACGTGACGCGAATCTCACCGGCCGCCATGGACCAGTTGCAGCAGCAGCCTTGGATGGGCAACGTGCGCGAACTCGAAAATGCCGTCGAGCGGGCCATGGTCGTAGCGCAGGAACCGGAACTGCGGGAACAGGACTTCATTTTCAAGACGCAGCCCGTCCTCGCCGCCGCCGGCAAAAGTCTGGACGAGATCGAGCGCGCTCACATCCTGCGTGTTCTCGAGGAATGCGGCGGCAACCAGAGCCGCGCCGCTGAGGTTCTCGACATCGACCGGGTTACACTTCATCACAAGCTCAAGCGTTACGGCTGGAGCCGCACTCCGGTGGAAACTCGATAGATTGCGATGAATCTGGTGCACCTGCTACCGGTCGGCAAGGTGGACGCTTCGCTGCTGCGGGATTTGCGCGCCAAAATTCCGCAGTGTCTTCAGGTTGACTGCGAGATCTACCCGGCGAGCCTCGACCCAGCGCCGTCTTATCATGCGGAACGTCAGCAGTATCATTCGTCAGAAATTTTGCAACGCATGCAGGCGCTGGTGCGCCCGCGGGACTGGCGTCTGCTGGCCGTGGCCGACGTCGATCTCTACATCCCCATCTTGAAATATGTTTTTGGCGAAGCGCAAATGGGAGGGCCCTGCGCGGTGGTGTCCCTGCACCGCTTGCGGCAGGAGTTCTACGGCCTCGACCGCGACGATGGCCTTCTCGGCCAGCGGCTGCTCAAAGAATCGATCCACGAATTGGGCCACACCCTGGACCTGCGCCACTGCCAGGATTATCGCTGCATGATGGCCTCTTCCCATTCGGTGGAGTGGATTGATCTGCGCGAGAGCGCGTTTTGCGACTCCTGCCGGTCCCAGGTGGAATCGAGGGCCGCCCTTGCCCACCGTTCGTTATGATCTCTATGATCTCTTCGCTGTGATCGCAGCGCTCGATCTTCTGTAATCCATCGAGGTGACTATGCAGACCCAGACAGCTCTGGTAACTGGGGCAAGCCGGGGAATCGGGAAGGAAATTGCTCTTGAGTTGGCGCGGAGCGGGTATCGCGTCGCGGTGAACTACTACAACGACCCGGCGCCTCTAGTGGATGCGACTCTGGCGGAGATTCGCGCCGTGCGAGGCGGGGCGGAAGCAGACGTTCTGCCCGTTCAGGCCGACATCCGGTCGAGCAGCCAAGTGGCGGCGATGTTCGAGCGCGTGATCGGTAGCTTCGGCCGGCTCGATCTTCTGGTCAACAATGCCGGAGTGCAGACCTGGAAGCCGCTTCTCGACGTGACCGAGGAAGAATGGGATCTGGTGATCGAGACGAATCTGAAAGGCTGTTTTCTATGCACGCAACAAGCCGCGCGGCACATGAAGGACCATGGCGGAGGCTCGATCGTCAACCTGGGATCGGGTTGCAACAAGCTCGCGTTCCCGTCTCTGGTGGCGTACACGGCGAGCAAGGGCGGAATTGAAATGTTCACCAAAGAAGCTGCGGTCGAACTGGGGCGATATGGAATACGGGTAAACTGCGTTGCGCCGGGATCGATTGAGTCCGAGCGCACGCGGGCGGAGGACCCGGATTATGCGGGCACGTGGTCGAAGCTGACGCCTTTGGGGCGCGTGGGCACGACCGCCGACATCGCTCCAGTCGTGGTTTTTCTCGCCAGCCAAGGAGCATCGTTCATCAGCGGACAGACCATCTGGATCGATGGCGGGCTGTTCACGAAGGCGCAGTGGCCGTATCAGAAATGAGGGCGCGCGCCGGGCGTAGGGGCTGCGGCACGAACCCGGTCAAAGGAGTACACTTTCCGGCATGATGCCAAGACGCCTCACGACCTTATCCGTATCTATATCCGTATCCGTATCGATGACCGTCCTGCTCAGCCTGGCGATGGGCGGACTCGCGTTCCCACAAGCTGCCACAAGACATAAGCCCGGAGTTCAGCAGAAAAACTTTGGCACGCGGGACGGGAGGCCCGTCAACTTGTACACCTTAACCAACGCCAACGGGGTTGAAGTCGATGCCATGAATTATGGCGGCATCATCGTTTCCATCCGCGTCCCCGACCGCAAGGGGCAGTTTGCCGATATCGTTCTCGGCCACGAGACGCTCGACGGCTACATTCCGAACCCGCCGTATATCGGCGCGGTTGTCGGGCGCTATGCCAACCGCATTGCCAACGGATCATTCACGCTTGACGGCAAGACGTACACCCTGCCCAAGAATGACGGCAGCAACACGCTGCACGGCGGCATCGACAAGACTTTCAACAAAGTTGTATGGGAGGGCGAGGCTCTGAAAGGCAAGAGCGGCGTGGCTTTCACTTATCTCAGCAAAGACGGCGACGACGGCTTCCCCGGCAACTTGAAAGTCAAAGTTACATATACGCTGAACGATCAGAACGAACTCATCATCGACTATGAGGCGACCACCGACAAAGCCACACCCATCAATTTGAGCCAGCACAGTTATTTCAATCTCTCGGGCGAAGGCAACGGCGATATTCTGAATCACGAAGTCATGCTGAATGCCGACCGATTCACTCCGGTCGACAAGAATCTGATCCCCACCGGCGAACTTCGTCCGGTGAAGGGGACGCCGCTCGATTTCACCACGTCCACGCGAGTGGGCGCGCGCATCGACGACACTTACGATCAGATGGTGCTGGCCCACGGCTACGACCACAACTGGGTCATCAACCGCAAGAGCAACGACGGTGGCCTGGTTCTGGCCGCGCGTGTGTACGAGCCCACTTCCGGACGAGTGATGGAAGTCTCGACGAACCAGCCCGGGGTTCAGTTCTATACCGGAAACTTTCTCGACGGCACCGTGACCGGCAAGCAAGGCCACGTTTACAAGCGTCGCTACGGCCTCTGCCTGGAGACGCAGCACTTCCCGGATTCGCCGAACCACCCGGATTTCCCGAGCACGATTCTGAAGCCGGGTGAGACGTTTAAGTCAAAGACGGTATTTAAGTTTTCGGTCAAGTGAGGTTCGCGATTATCAATGCGGAATGGTCGGCAAAAGAACATGCGCAGTCTGAGATTTCGTTATTACTTTGAGGTCATTCTTCTAGCCCTCGCGTGCGGGATGCCGGCTTCTGCGCATGCCAGAGACTGCTCCGTCTCGAAAGAGTTTCAGGTTAGCCAACCACAATCGCTGGCTGGCGTTTTCGAGGATCCGGCAGGCGCGATTCTTCCCGGGATCCGAGTCGAATTGTTATCTGGGCGGATCGTTGCCCGAAAGATTAGGACCGACAACGAGGGGCGATACGCTTTTGGGCTAATAAAAGCTGGGAAGTACAGAGTTCGCATTCGGTATGCAGGCGGTGTTTTTTGCGCCCCGAGCATACATTGTGAGGCGACTGGTTGCAGCCTCGGCCGTAGGCTGACGGTTAGTCCGAAGGGTGAGGTGGAAGTAGAGTGAGGCGGGCTAACTCGATCTTGCTCTATCGCTGAAACGGCTTCACTCCCCGCGCAACTCTTCCACCAGCGCCTTCTCCACTTGCCGGCAATGGTCCGGCTTGAGCTTCTTCCCTGCCGAAGTTAGATAAAACGTGTCGATTGCCATCTGCCCCTCGGTATCGATCAGGGCGATCTCGATGTTGCATTCCTGATCCGACAGGCAGGACGCGATGCGGTGCAGCAGCCGCGGACGGTCCTGCGTGATCACCTGGACGAGCGTGCTGGTCGACGAACTGGAATCGTCGAACTCGATTTTCGTTTCTACTTTCACTTTTGCGATCGCGCCCTTCTCGGCACGCTGGCGGTCGCGCAGCATCTTTTCGAGGTCGGCCTCGCCCAGCAATACGCTGGTCACACTGCGGGTGAAACGCTCCCACTCCGAAAGATTCAACTCCAGCGTGCGAAAGCGGTCGGTAAAGTAAATAGTGTCGACCACCGTGCCGGCCTGGTTCGAGAACGCGTTGGCCTTCACAATGTTCATGCCCCACGCGGCCAGCACGCCCGACAGCTTGGCAAACAGGAAAGGACGGTCCCTCGTCACTAGGGTCAGCTCATACCAGTGGCGCCCGCGCTTCAACTCGACCTGTACGGGATCTTCGCCGAGTTCGTCGGCCATGCCCATGTGGCGCATGACTTCTTCGGCGGAATGCACGAGCAGATATCTCTGCGGAAATCCTTCGAGAAATTCTTTGAACTTGCTGCTGGTCACCGGAGCCAGCGACCGCAGCCGGGCCAGCTTTTCGTCATTCACATCGGCATGCACGCGCTGGTCGGCGCTGCGGTTCAAATAGTTTTCCGCGCCCATGTAGAGCTGCCAGACGTTTTCCGCTTTCCATGGAGTCAGCGCCTCCGGGTTCACCGCCTTGATGTCGGCGTAGGTCATGAGCGTGAGCATTTTTAGCCGTTCCGGCGTTCCCATTTTTTCGGCGAATGCCGCCACCGTCTCGGGATTGAAAATGTCGCGCCGCAACGCCGACGATAGCTCGAGGTGACTAGCGATCAAGAAGAGCACTTCTGCCCGCTCCTTCGGATCCATGTCGAGCCGGTCCATGGCGCGGTCGGCAATCTCGAGGCTGGCCTCGACGTGATTGCCGCCGGGCACGCCCTTGCCGGTGTCGTGCAGCAGCAGGGCCAGATACAACAACTCCGGGCTCTCCAGTTCGCCGAGCAGTTCGGCGTAGCGCTTGTCCCACTCCGACTGCGACTGCTTCAGCCGGTGCAGGCTCTCGATGGCCAGAAACGAATGTTCATCGACGGTGAAGCGATGATAGAAATCGCGCACCACCAGCGAGTCGATGAGCTTCAGTTCCGGCAACAGCAGCGTCAACAGGCGCAGGGAATGCATGGCGCGCAGGGCGTCAGCGGCATGCGGTTGCAGTAAAGTTTCCTGCAGGTAGAGCCAGAGTTCAGCTCCGCGCGGCGGCATGGACGCCAGCGCCGGAAGCGCCTGCTCGATGCGGTACTCCGTGGTCGCGCTCAACTTCAATCCGTGGTGGGCCATGAAATGAAACAGCCGGAGCAGCACTTCAGGATCCTGCAGCGCCGAAGGCTGCTGCAGAAAGATGAGGCCATCGACCACGGAGAAATCTGCCGTCGTCAACCGCGAGCGCCAGCTCTGCACCTGCCGGTAGAGCGCCGACCAGGCTTCCGGAATTTCTTCCAGCAGTTGAGTTACGGTGCGCTGCACGGCACGGGCATGTCCGAAATAAATCCGCATCCAGTCTGCAGGCGAGAGTTCTCCGGAGTCCGCGCCGCCGGTCGGCGCTCCCACAATCGTGGCTCCTATTTTGCGCGCCGCGGCTTCGTCCTGCGCCTCCCAGCTCAGCGTGTTGTCATCGCGGCCGTGGCGGAAGTGCAGGAAGCAACGCGCCGACATCAGAAAATCCAGCGCGGAATCAAGTTGCTTGCGCACCGGAGCCCGCAGAGAGCTCGCGTCCGGCCAGTCGTGCAGCTTGTCCATGGCGGAGATCAGGGCAAGCCACGAAGCGACGTTGCAGTCGCGCAATCCGCCCGGCGCCTCTTTCAGATTCGGCTCGAGGTGATAGAGCGTCATCCCATACTTCGCATGGCGCTCGCGCGTGACCTCGGCCAACCCCTGCAGCAGAGCCTTGGATTCGCGCATCACCAGCTTGGGGATGACCTTGTCATGCAGCCGGCGGAACAGGTCGTGATCACCGGCGAGATAGCGGCAGTCGAGAAGAGAAATCGTGAACTCAGTATTGTTGGGGTCGTAGCGGTCGCACTCGCCGAGCGTGCGCGACGCCGGACTCAGCTTCAGACGCAGGTCCCACAATTCCTGCGAAAAGCGGCGCACGGGATCTTTGAACACCTTCTCGGCGTCACGGTCGGCAAACAGAAAAAGCAGATCGATATCGGAGTATGGGAACATCCATCCCCGGCCGAAGCCTCCCGTAGCCACGAGCGCAAAGTTGGCGGGCTTGGCTTCATCGGGCGAAACGATGTCGCGCCACAGGCGAGCAAGAATGCCTTCCACCAGACGCGTGCGCTGCGCCAGGGCGGCGCGCCCATCGGCGGAGACCTCGAACTCCCGCTGAATCTGGGCCGATTCTTCGCTGAGAAAACCCCGTAATTCGCTGATCGAGGACGCTGCCATCATGAAAGTTATTCACCCCGTGAAGCTGGCCACTGGGGGAAGGCGACATCAACGGCTGCCTTGCAAAACGCTTTCCGGTTGCGTCCCGTTAGGACCGAGCTGATCACACCCCGTCTAGAGGGCGCCCTCGCCGCGCTCGTCATTGCGAATGCGGATGGCCTCATCAACGCGGGAAAGAAAAATCTTCCCGTCTCCGATTTTGCCGGTGCGCGCTGCGGCCAGGATGGCTTGCACCGCCTTCTCTACGAGGGCTTCGGGCAACACCATTTCCAGCTTCGTCTTGGGGATCAGATCGACGCTGTATTCACGCCCGCGGTAGACCTCGGTATGCCCCTTCTGCCGGCCGTGCCCGCGCACCTCGATCACGGTCATGCCCTCGACACCGATTTCGTGCAGGGCCGTTTTCACCGCTTCCAGCTTGGAGTTTTGAATGACCGCCTCGATCTTCGTCATATGTCAAGTCCTGTTCTGCGTTGTTCACGCCGTCGCCGCGTAAGAGTGCTCCAGCGACTCCCGGCCAGCCCCTACGCCGCGCCTCCCAATCATATCCCCCTTCTCCGTGTTGGAAGACCAGTCCCTGCACTTCTTGCTCCTCTAAAGAATCACGGCTTTCCCTAAGGTGAGACCGCCTCACTCTATCGTTCGCGGCAGTTTCGCGGAAATCGAAACTATTTATCGTGCCTATCAGGTTTTGTTATTGAAAAGCGGCTGGAGGTTGGCTTGCGGGCCGGGGACGCATCTGGAGGCGCGGCAATGCGCTCTAGGACGAGGTCAGACGCGGTCCGGTAGGGAGGAAGTAGGCGCGGCTGACGCAAAACACATCAAAGAAGATCAGCGTGGTTAAAGACGCCCGGGCGTTTTCTGGACGGCTAATGCCCCTTCTGTTCCTCCGCCGGCGGCTTGGCGAATTTCGCATCGTCGACTGGGACATTCTGCTTTACTTCGCTCAGCTGAATAGTGAAGCGGCCACTCGGCCGAGCCAGCGTCCAGCGGTAGGGAATCTTCACGCCGTCGGTGTCGCGGTAATCCGCGTAATCGATCTGCGTGGGAAGCAGGCCCAGCGCGGTGTCGCCAAAGCGCACCAGCCGCACCAGCAATCCGGATTGCTGGTCGAAATACAGCTGGAGGGGAGGCTTGCCGTTGCGCTGCCCCACCACCTCGTAAACCTTGTGATCTCCGACTTTCTCGGTCCCCTGAACCTTGATCTCGCTGAACATCGGCCTCAAATGCGTGGCCAGGTGAAGGTCGGCGTCAATCGATGCTGCGTCGATTTCGCTGCCGTGCATCTCGCGCACACCCGGACGCCCCGGCGTGCCCAGCCATCCCTCATGGCCGTCGAATGCGGTAACGCTATCGCCCTCAGGCATGTGAGTAAACGAAATGCGCTTGTCGGGATCTTTCGAATATATATCGATGGGCAACGATTTGCCGCCGAAATCGATTGTGCCTTTCATGACGCGGCTGGTGACCTTCTCAATGGCCGCCGCTCCGCCCGCCGCCTGCACATATTTGTCGAGCAGTTGCTCGGCGGTTGGGACTGCGGCTCCGCTCGCGTCTGGCGACTCCGGTCCGCCCATCGGTTCTTTGAGGTCCTCCGCCATCACGGCGGGAATCGCCTGCGGCTTGGAGTTGCCGTTGTGGCAGGTGTTGCAGGTCACGGCGCGGTGCCCATCGAAATTGTCCGCATTAATGGCGATCATCATCTCCATCATTTTGCGTGCGGTCTGCTTGGGCTTCTTGTCGTCTTTTTCAAAGGCGCCCTGCACGTGGCAGAAATCACACTGCACGCCCAGCGACGCGGTGATGAACTGCATGGTGGGAAAAAGTTGGTCGGCCGGAATTCCCTTGAGCACCTGAATGTTCTTGAACTGCTCCTCGGCTTTCTTCGGCCCGGCCGAGTTGGCAGCCGCCTGGCCAGGATCGGCCGCATGCGGAGTTGCAATGGACTGCGCCATCGCCGCAACAATCAAGCCGGCCAAGAATAATCCGATACTTCCCAGAACAACCGCTCGCTTTGCGTTCATCAGACGTTGGCCTCGGTTGGAATCCTAGAAGTCTAACAAATGCTCAGGGCTGGTTCGCCAGCGACACAACCACGCTGCGGACTCCGTCGACCACTCGCGCCATTTTTTCGAAATCCACTTTGTGGAGCGTATCGAGCGGAGTGTGATAGTACGGGTTTCGAAAGAAAGCGGTGTCGGTAATCATAATCGCCGGGTAGCCCTGCTGCCAGAACGACCACTGGTCGGACCATCCCACGCCGGGCAGACTGGCGGGAGCGGCGATGCCCTCGGATGGGAACCGGGCCGATTCGCGAAATCGGCGGGTCGCTTGCCGCACCAGATCGCGCGATTCGGAGTTTCCGACAAAACCAATGAAGTCGCCGCGACTCGGATAGAAAAGATTAAGTGGCGCGGGATATTTCTGGCTGCCGGGAGCGTCAGAATAAAAGCCCAGCATTTCCAGCGAGATCATCGCCGACACGGGGACCTGGTCGCGCCGCATCTGGCGGGCATAGACCAAGCTACCCATTTGCTCCGTCTGGAAATATGGCGGCTCTTCATTGACAAACCACACAAACCGGATGGTCCGGCGCGGTTTGCTCCCTTGCAGCCTCCGGGCTAGTTCCAATAAAGCCGCCACACCCGATGCATTATCGTCCGCGCCGACGGTTTCGGCCACGCTGTCATAGTGAGCGCCGACAATCACAATTCCCGCCGCGCCGTCGCTTCCAGCCAGCTCAGCCTCGAGATTGCTCACGACGTGGCCTTCAACCGCGTAAGGCTTCTCCGAGACGGCATAACCCGCATGAACAAGATTAGTTCGCAGGTAATCGCTGGACGCCTGCAGCGATCCAAGGCGGTGAATATTTCTTTCGCCAATCGTCTCCGATAGATATCTGACATGCTCTGACAGGCGGCCCGCGAGTTCCGACTGTTCCGCGGACAACGCAGGAAGAGGCCCGTGGTAGGACCTGCGCGGCATCTGCGTGATCTGCCAGAGCGACGCGAAGCCCGCCCCGAGCGCGACCACCACCGCCGCCAAGGCGACGTGCAACATCCAGTTCGGGCGTTTCGGCGGGTTGATGGATTCAAACATGAGTCAGACGGCTGGTATCACCTATCGGCTACTTATTCTGCTCTGGCTTCGCGTCTGTGTGCCGCACAAAGAATTTCCATTTATCCATCCCGGCAGCCACGGCGACGTCGAAGAAACCGACCATCATCTCGTCGGAGGTTTGATCGCCCCACGTGACCAGCTTTTCCGGATCCGGATTGTGCGGATTGTTCTTCGAATTGTCGTACCACGCGATCGCGCGTAAGCGAGTTCCCGCCTTTAATACGCGCGGCTCGGCGAGCCGGTAACTCAGCTGCCAGTGAAAGTGATAATTCACCCGTAACAATACTTCCACGCTGCCATCGTCATGCACAATGTCGTATTCGAAGCGCTTGCCGCGCAGGTGCATGTGGGGAAACAGGCTGAGCAGCGTCGCATCATTGGGCAGCGTGCCCTGCACCTCCACGCGAAAATCGTCGGCGCCGGGCGGAATGATCAGGGCATGATTATTCAATTGCAGCGTGATCACCTTCTGCTTCGGCGGAGTCTTCGAAAACACCAGCCCAATGCTGGTCTGATCCTGATCCGCGGTGCCGTTGGTGGTGTAGTGCATCTGAAACACAAGATCGGACCCTGCCGGCACAAATTTTGCCATGCCGTCCGGCCATTCGTCGGGCGAACTGCCCGGCGCATACACCAGCAGCAGATCGCTGGTGGTCTCGTGCGCCTCGCGCCGCTCCAGCGGATCGTTCAACGTGGATGCGGTGAAAGGCTCACTCACCGGCGCATGGCGCAGCCACGGCGAATCCGGGGGACGAATGTAGACGACCGCATGATGCACATGCGCGGGGCTCCCGGGCCGAAATTCCGACATCTGCACCCAGCGGTCTTCGGCAAAATGTGTGGGCACGATCTCGTAGGTGTACTCCACCTCGCCCTCAGCCGGAATCGGCACTGCCTTGGGCATTCGCACTACCAGATCAGGCTGCGGAATATTCCATCCTTCAGTCCATTGCCGCGGCGGGGGCGCGTCGTGCGCGGCGCCGGCGGGAGCGCCTGCTTCCGCCCACGTCGAAATCGTGGCGATTTGTTGTGGAGTTAAGGAAACATCGTTGGAAAAGTGTCCATAGCGGGGATCGGCAAACCACGGCGGCATCATCTTCATTTCGACCACATGCGCCATGACGGCCGCCCACGGCCGCGTCTGTTCATACGTCACCAACGGCAGCGGAGCAACTTCGCCTGGCCGATGGCAGCTTTGGCAGCGATCCTGCAGGATGGGCAGGACATTTTTGTAGAAGGTCGGCGGCGGAGTTTTCTGCTCCTGGGCAGTCTGCACTTGTCCGAATTGCACCGCCGTCAGGAGCGCGATTGCGGCGCAGAGAATCGCCAAAGTTCTCACGAGCGCAAGAACTCCAAAGTCAACGCCCACGCCTGGCACGCCGCATTGGGCTCATACGCCGAGCGCTCGTTGCAGAAAAATCCATGATCGGCGTTGGAGAATTCCGCGTTGACGTAGACCTTATGCTCCGCGGTGAGAGCGTCGGTTACGGCCTTCCGGTGCTCGGGCGTGATGTGCTTATCCAACCCGCCCCAGATCAGCAGCACTGGCCCATGCAGTTTCGCCGCTCGATCCAGCAGGCCGGGAGCGATGCCGCCTCCATAAAAGGAAACTGCATTTCGGACCGGGACCACACTGTTTGCCAGAAACGACACGCGGCCGCCCATGCAGAATCCCACGCAGGAAATCGCGTCTGGCTTCACCTGCGAATTCGAGTGCAGCCATTCGTAAGTGGCGAGAACGTCGGCTTCGGCCGCCTCGTTGGTCACCGCTCGAGCGTGCGGCATGACCGAGGGAAAATCTTTGTAGTCTCCTTCGAACCCGGCGGGCGCCGTGCGGTGAAACAATTCCGGAGCGATGGCCACATAGCCCTCGGCGGCGAAACGGTCAGCAACGTTGCGAATGTGCGAGTTAACGCCAAACGCCTCCTGAAAGACCATCAATCCTGGATGAGGACCTGCGTCGGCGGGCCGGGAGATGTAGGCCAACATCAGCGGGCTTTGAGCCACTTTCAGCTCGACTTTTTCTTTGGTAATTCCAGCCACCGACATAACCTCCGAAAACCTCCGTCAACCTGTCTGTCGATCGCCCCTGGCTTCCCGAACCGATTCCCCTCAGTCTCGCACAAAACCCCCATGCTGGACCTCCATCACAGCGTTCCTGTCGAAAAAATGCTACATTCAAGAATTCATGTCAGCCCCTAATTCCAGCTTCGTTCGCGCCTGCAAGTCTCAACCGGTCGACCGCACGCCTGTCTGGTTCATGCGCCAGGCGGGACGCTATATGCCCGAATATCGCGCGGTTCGCAAGCAGCATTCGCTGCTTGAAATTTGCAAAAAGCCCGCGCTGGCCGCCGAGGTCACCATTACGGCTGCGGAAATCCTGGGCATCGATGCCGCTATTATTTTTGCCGATCTGCTGCTGCCGCTCGAAGTCATGGGCCTGCCGTTTCACTTTTCGGCCGGAGAAGGGCCGGTGATTGAGAAGCCGGTGCGCAGCAAACAAGACATCGCAAATCTGCGCACGGACCGTGCCTCCGAACTGGGCTATGTCTCGGAGGCGGTGAGCCTGGTCGCCAAGCACTTCGGCGAGCGGCTGCCGGTGATCGGATTCTGCGGTGCGCCCTTCACCCTCGCCAGCTACATGATCGAAGGCGGAGGCTCGCGCAACTATATCCACGCCAAGAAAATGATGTACAACTCACCGGCTGAGTGGGACGCGCTCATGCGCAAGCTGGTCGCCGTCACCACTGCGTACTCCGCCGACCAGGTGCGCGCCGGCGCCGACGTGATCCAGATTTTCGACAGCTGGGTGGGATGCCTCAGCGTGGATGATTATCGCCGTTACGTGCTGCCGCATGTCACGGGCATGGTAAAGACATTGCAGAAGACCGGCGCGCCCATCATTTATTTCGGCACCGATAGCGCCACGCTGCTCCCGGCCATGAAAGAGACGGGAGCGGACGTGATTGGACTGGACTGGCGCATCCCGCTCGACGAAGGCTGGGCTCGACTCGATCACGCGTGCGCGGTGCAGGGCAATCTCGATCCGGTGCTGCTGTTTGCCGACTGGAAAGAGTTGAGATCGCGCGCGGACAACGTCCTCCGCCGCGCCGCGGGACGAGCGGGCCACATCTTCAATCTTGGCCACGGCATCCTGCCCGAAACACCCGTCGACAATGTGAAGAACCTGGCACGCCTCGTACAGGAGTATTCGCCCCGCAATTCATGACTCGCATCGCCATCATCGGCGGAGGCATTTCCGGGCTGGCCGCCGCCTTCGAACTGGAAGAGCGTCGCCGCGCCGGCGCTAACGTCAATTACGTTCTCTACGAATCTTCCGGTCGCCTGGGAGGCGTGCTGCGCACCGAGCACATCGACGGATGCATCGTGGAAGCTGGTCCTGATTCGTTTATCACGGAGAAACCGTGGGCGACCGATCTCTGCCGCGCCCTCGGTATCGGCGACCAGCTCATCGGCTCCAACGACGCCGACCGTAAGACATACATTCTGACTCACGGCCAGCTGGTCGAAATGCCCGACGGGCTGATGTTCATGGTCCCCACAAAGATTCTGCCCACGGGGCTGTCGCCGCTTTTCTCGTGGACGACCAAGCTGCGCATGGCGCAGGAACTGTTTCATCCGCCGCGCGCCGTAGCCGGCGATGAAAATAATCACGACGAGTCGGTCGCGGCTTTCGTCGAACGCCACTACGGATCAGAGATGGTTGACCGGCTGGCCGACCCGCTGCTCTCCGGCGTCTATGGCGGCGAAGCGGCTAACCTCAGTGTGCGCGCGGTTCTGCCGCGCTTCGCTGAAATGGAGTGCACTTACGGTAGTCTCGGCCGCGCCATGCTGGCCGCGCGAAAGAAGATGTCTGCCGGACCACGCAAGCCTGCTCCGCCGCTCTTTACTTCGCTCAAGAACGGGATGCAGCATCTGGCTGAGACCGTCGTCTCACGCCTTACCCCGGCGTCTCTGCTGACCAATACGCCAGTGCAGGGCATTCAGCGCGAGGGGGAAAGCTGGGCGGTTGGAGTTCATCCTGAGGCACGAAGGACTGGACTGCAGTCGGACCAGTTCGATTCCGTCATCATTGCGCTGCCCGCGGCCGCGGCGGCGCAGGTGCTTCGCATTGTGAGCCCCGAGCTTTCAGCGGAACTCGCCGCGATTCAGTACAGCTCCTCCATTACGGTTGGGCTGGGTTACGGTCGCGAGGTCCGGCAGTCCCTGCCGCCAGGCTTTGGATTTCTGGTGCCGCGCAGCGAGGGCAAGAGATTGCTGGCCGCGACATTTGTGCACAATAAATTTCCGCATCGGGCCCCCGATGACCGCGCCTTGTTGCGTTGCTTTTTCGCGGGAAGGAACGCGGAAGATGTCTGGACGCTCTCCGATGAGCAGATCGTCGGAATCGTGCGCAACGAGTTGCAGCAAATACTGGGGCCGCAGATCCATGGCCTGCGCGCCGAACCGCTGTTTGCACGCGTCTACAAATGGAAGTCTGCCATGGCGCAATACGGCGTGGGACATCTGGATCGCCTCAAGCGTATCGAGCGCCTGCGCCAGCAATTGCCTGGCGTCGGGCTCGCCGGTAATGCCTACAGCGGCATCGGGGTGCCGGACTGCGTGCGCACGGGGAGAGACGCAGCAAAACAACTGGCAGAGACCTAGCTGCGTACATGTCAGGAAAGGAAGAATGGCCGTCAACAATTGACGGCCATTTTGTTTTCGAGCAACCGAAGAACCGCGCTCCTAAGCGCTGGCCTGCGATTCCGGTGCGGCGGCTTCGCCGTAGGCCACTTCGCTGTTGGGATTCCGCGGCCGCGCCTTGCGCCCGAAGAAGCCTTCCTTCACCAGCTTGAAGATGGTATGGCGGTTCTCGGCGACCACTCTTCAGCCAGGAAAACTTAGTCATCATGGGGAAGTAGATCCCGCGGAAACACAGGCGCGCGAGGAAGATATTGATGCGATAGCCCAGCGGCTGGTCGTCCAGCGAATCGACGGCCTGGGCCAGAGCTTCGGGACTGTAGGCGTGCGCCCATCCGTAATTCACTTCGGCATGCGCTTCTTCAATGGTCATTTTCAGCGGAGTGTGGGCCATGGCGAAGGGGATGAATTCCTTCCAATGCTTCGGCCGCGTCAGCCGGCCGGAGACCTCGAGCCGCTTGTAGAGCGGCGTCGCCGGCAACGGAGTCAGCAGCCCGAAGATGGGCAGACCCGGCGGCCAGGTGCGCACCTGCGAGAGGGTGCGTTCAGCTACGCCCGTCGTGTCGTTGTCCATGCCGAAAATAAACGACGTGATGGCGTACACGTTCCGTTTCGCCAAGCGCTCCAGGACTTCGGCGTACTCGCCCGGCTTGTTGAATCCTTTGTTGACATCTTTCAGGTTCGCGGGATCGATCGACTCCATGCCAATGAAGACCCACTTGCCGCCGGAGGCCGCGATCAGGTCGACGAGTTCCTCATCGCGCAGCAGGTTGGCGCTGATCTGCGCCACCCAATGCACTTGCGCTCCGGCGGCGATGATATCGCGCAGCAGCGATTTAGTGCGCTTCACGTTGATGGCGAAATTGTCGTCGATGAAGAACACCGCCATCTGGCCTTTTTCCTTGCGGGCGCGGGCCTTCAGAAGAAGCAGTTCGTTCACGACGCTCTCGTTGGTGCGGAAGCGAATGGAGTCGCCGAAAAATCCAGTCACGGTGCAGAACTCGCAGCCGTAAGGGCAGCCTCGGCCGGACTCGACAGGAATGATGCGAAACGTTCCCCAGCCTTCGCCGACCTTCTGCAACATGGCTTTGGCGGCGTGCGGCACCAGATTGAACTGGTCGAGATCGATCGACTGCCACGGAATCACGGGATATTGTTTGAGCGACGGCTTGCGCTCTTTGCCGGTTTCATCCACCGGACTATAGATTTCCTTGAGGGTGCCGCGCTCTGCGTCATTCACGATCTGCGGCCAGGTTTCGTCGGCTTCGCCCAGAGCGACGGCATCGGCGTGGCGCGGGCCACCGTCGCGGCCCAGGGCCTCGTCGGCGAGTTCGGTGACGTGCGGTCCACCCATCACGACCTTTACTCCGGTGGCGCGAATTGCGTCGGCGATGCGGTAGGCCTTGGCAATCATGCGGGTCATGGCGCCGATGCCGACCAGATCGATTTTCTCGTCGCGCACATACTGCGCGATCTGAACCTCGTCCATGGGCTTCGCGTTGCCGTCAATCAGCAGGACTTCATGACCGGGCGGGGTCAGCGACTGGAGTAGAAACATCCAGAGGTGGGGCATGAAATTGCGAGTTACACCGTTGTCGGGGTTGTACAGCAAAATTCTCATGACTGCTCCCTTCCGAAGAACCAAAGTGCGCTATCGCACTTAGTTACGTGCTTCACCGCACGGAAGCGTCACGAGCGATGCCAAGAGTTGGCAAATCTACTTAGTCTTTCTGCTGACTGCTTGAGGCTGGGCAGGAATCGGAACCCAGGGAATTGTACACCCAGAGTGCAAGCTGAGTGTTTATCAGTCGTCCTAATGGTGTCATTTCAAGATCGCCATCGTCCCAATTTAGGAAGGTTGATCAGGCGGGAATCGATGCCTTCTTCCGGCTGGCCTCGCGCCGCTGACGGGCTACCACCAGCCGGATTTCATCATAGGTGATCTCCGGAGGCAGGGCATCTTTCAGGGTTCGCAGACGTTCCAGTTGCGCCAGACCCAGGCGCTCGCAGGCCGCTTCGATTACGGCCAGGCGGTTGCGATCGATCCACTCTGGCCGGAATTCCAGTTCGCCTTTCTCGACCAGCCCGGCAACCGCGTTCACAACCGTGGCAAGCTGCCGGCCGCGGATAGTAGCGATCTCTTCGAAACTCTTGCCGTCCGCCAGGAGTTGCAGAGTCTCGAGCGCGGGAGCGGTTTTCTTTTCCGGGGGCGCAGCCGGCCGCGCGCCTTCGCGATACTGGCGCAGGGCCGATAGAATTCCCTGCCCGTA
Organism: uncultured Acidobacteriota bacterium; assembly: GCA_963800405.1. Lineage (GTDB taxonomy): Bacteria > Acidobacteriota > Terriglobia > Terriglobales > Acidobacteriaceae > Sulfotelmatobacter. Next base: position 6,050 of record CAWDBW010000003.1, on the reverse strand, counting down.
GAGTTCCGCTTTCCGTTCGCCGATTCCAGTAATGTTCAGCAGTTCAGAAATCGAGGTGGGCTGCGACCGGCAAATCTCATCAAGCGAGGTGTCGTGCAGCACCGCGTAGGCGGGAGCACCCTGCTCTTTGGCGGTCTTGCGCCGCCACTCGCGGAGATACTCGCGCAAGTCTTCATCGGCTTGAGCAACGGTCGACACTACTCGCGTGCCGCCCGATGTGGCAACCGCGCGGCGCACCGCAGCCGGAGCCGCCACTTCTGTAAGCCACTCGGGCGCGGCGCCGCACACGTCACACGAGCCGCAGGACGGCCACTTCGGAATCTCGCCAAAATGAGTGCAAATCTGCCGGTGGCGGCACTTCGCGGATTCGGCGAAGGCGCGGATGGTGTGATAGCGCTGCCAGGCGCGGTCGCGCTCGGCAGAATCCAGAATCTGGTTGGCAAAATATCCCAGCAGGCCGGCGTCCTGTTTGCGCCAGAGCAAAATGCAGTCGGCGGGCTTTCCGTCGCGGCCAGCGCGACCGGCCTCCTGATAAAACTGCTCCACCGATTTCGGCAGCGCTAAGTGAATGACGGCCCGCACGGTCGCCTTGTTAATGCCCAGGCCGAACGCGATCGTGCCCACGAGCACGCGGACTTCGTCCGACATCCAGCGCTCCTGATTGCGGCGCCGGTCGCTCGCGTCCATCTTGGCGTGATATCCGATTGCCGCGATTCCCTGGTCTTCTAAGAAGTCGACAGTCTCTTCCACCTTGTTAATTGTGGGTGAGTAGACGATCACATTGCCTTCGTCGTAATGGCGCAGCGCAGTTACGAGCAACGCGGTATGTTCCACGCTGTCGCACTGGCGCACCAGGTAGCGCAGGTTCGGGCGATGAAAGCTGGCGATGTACTTATCCGGATTGCGCAACTCCAGTTGCGCGAGAATGTCGTGGCGGACGTGCCTCGTAGCGCTCGCGGTAAAGGCTGCGATGGGATGATTTGGGAACTTGCCGCGCAAGCTGCTCAGTTGCCGGTACTCGGGGCGGAACTCGTGTCCCCACTCGGAAATGCAGTGGGCCTCATCAATGGCGAAAAACGAGATGGGCACCTGCTGCAACCAGCTCAGGGTATCGGCGCGCTGGAGGCGCTCGGGCGACAAATACAGCAGGCGGAACGCACCGTCGCGCGCCTGCCGCATGACGCGGCTCTGTTCCTCGTTGCTGATGGAACTGTTCAGAACCGCGGCCGGAATCCCCATCTGCGCGAGTTGCGCGGCCTGATCTTGCATGAGCGCAATCAGCGGAGAAATCACCACCGTCGTGCGCTCCGACACCACCGCGGGCAGCTGGTAACACAGCGACTTGCCTCCTCCGGTAGGCATGACCACGCAGGTGTCATTTCCGGCGAGCAAGCTGCGTACAATCCGCTCTTGCAAAGGCCGGAACGAGCTGTAGCCCCAGTAGCGACGGAGCGGGGTCAACAGGTCGGTTTCCGGGGTCATGGAACCAGTATAGGGCGAGCGGAAACCAGAATGCTCGTGCCGCAGATGTATTGGAGCGCGGACTCCCAAGGCGGAACATCATCAAGCTTTGTCAGTCCGAACCGAGCTTTGCTATTGCAACTCAAGCGTTGTCATTCCGAGGAGCGCAGCGACGAGGAACCTGCTGCCTCCGGCAGCGGCAATGGCGCGTGGTCCGCGAGCGCATGCGAGCCAGGATAGATCCGGTCGAACGCGATCCACAGTGCGCCGATGACCACGAAGCACAGGACGCTGCCCTCGGGGCCGACCGAACCTCCACTCAGCCAGTCGGCGCCACGCGGCGACGAACTCAAAAGATGTCCGGGGGATTTCATTCCGCTGTCGGGCACAGAATAGAAAAAAGATTCGCCCCAATCCCAGGCGGCATGGAAGCCGACCGCGAACCAGAGGTTTCCAGTGCGCCGCAGGGTCAGGCAGAAAAAGAAGCCAATCGCTGCCGCGGCGAGCGCGCCCTGCCATTTCTCGCCTGGGTTGCCCAGATGAAGCAGCCCGAAGGCCGAAGACAGGACCAAGGCCGCAGGCCAGAAGCCGATTCCGCGGGCCAGCGTGAATTGTGAATATCCGCGAAAGAGAAACTCCTCGTAGAGCCCCACCGCCAGGAACATGGCCGCCCAGAAACCGCCGAATTTTGCCAGGCGCAGGCCGTGCAACACTAGGTGGCCGAAGTCGAACGCGTGCAACTCGTAGAGCGCAACCATCAGCAGGCTGACCCCGGCAAATCCCCACAATGAACCAATCCAAAACAAACGTCGGAACGCCTGCTTTCCGGGTAACCCATAGGCGCCGCAGGGGCGGCGCTCGACTCGCGCCAAGACCAAGGCTGGAATCGCGGCTGCGACGAGGCTGCCGAACTCTGCCAGCATCATCGACCACAAGCCGCTGGCGCCGAGATTGCGTGACGCGGCCAAATCGGCGGCCAGTCTCTGCAGTAGGAGAAAAGCCAGCGCGTAGAAAGCCAATCCCCAACCTGGACGCAGACCTTGCGGACCCAGAAAAAGCGTGCGGGCGTAGGAGGGCTGGGTCGCGACCGCGAAGTCGGGAGCGGACGGCGCGGGCGCGGGACTGCTCTCTGTATTCACTTCGAGTTCACTCATTGCAGCACATTTCTCCAGCAAACTTTCGCGCAAACGGCCTCCGCCATGGTAAAACACTCGGCTCGACCTTATGCGGCCATATTTCACGCGCGAACGCTTCGGACGTCCGCAGTTTCTTGCCGGACTATTGCTGCTGTGCTTTCTGGGGCAGGCTTTGTGGCTGGTGCACACCGAGCTGCGCGCGGGTCACGAGCCGGATGGGCCGGAAGCAGTCCGCATCGGCGAGGGATGGAAACAGTTGCATGGCCGCGGCGTGGCTGCGGCCCCGTTCCTGGCTGCGGACGCGATTACTGCCGACCCGTTTCGCAGTAACGACAGCGGATTCGATAGCGAACATTCGCCGCTGCTGTATCTGGTTTCGGCGGGGCCACTGCTGGCGTGGCCAAAAGATTTCGCAGGCGATTCGGCGCAGTACTGGCGATGGCTGCCGCGCATTCCGTTTCTGGCCTGCGGAGTTTTTCTGGGCGCGTCGCTGTGGTACGTGGCGCGGCGGCTGTGCGGGAATACCGGAGGGTTCGTCGCGCTCACCTTCTACTGTTTCTCTCCGTCTCTGATTCAGGCGAGCGCGGTCTGGCATACTGAACCGGAGATCGTTGCGGTCTGGGGAGCGTTCGGGACTGTATTCACCGCCATCGCGGTCGCGCACACGCTTTATGCTCCGCGCGAGGTCGTGCTGTGGAACTGGCGGCGCATTGTATTGTTGGGGATTTCGCTGGCGATCGCCATGGGCGCGCAGTTTTCGCTGGTCGTGCTGGTCCCGATCGCACTGGGCTTTCTGCTTTATGTTGCTCCGGTGCGGCGGCAGGCGGGAGTGGTGATCTGGATCGCGGCTTGCGTGGTGGGATTCGTACTGCTGTTCGCGATGTACCTCTTTCATGGGCATGCATTCGCAGAGAGCATGCGTCACGCGGCGTTTTGGGGAGCGACCTGGCGCGGTTTCGGCGTCCTCGGGGTCTACAAGCAGGTTGCGGTGCAGATCGGAAGAGCTTGTCCCGCGCTGGCGCTGGCGCTTCCGGTCGCGCTGGTGACTTATGCGGCCTGGGGTCGCACGCGTTATTTTGGCAACACCGCGCCGCTGCTGGTGGCGGGGCTGTTCCTGATTCTGGGAATGGCGCATCCCGACGTGGCCGGGGCGGGATTTCTGCTGGCCGCCGCGCCGTTCCTGTTCATCTTCGTTTCTGGAGTGCTGGCGGATTTGCTCGAGACTTCTTACCGGCCGCTGGTGGCGGCGTGCATTGTCACCTTGCTGGTCGCGTATGTGGCCAGGACGTTGCTCGATTTGGCTCACGTGCCGCAAGGGTAGGCTTCACGGGCTGGACGGCGCGGCTGGAAGCCGCACTCTTTCAAACCCCGGATGCTTATACCAAAACAGCAGGGCCCGCCACTTCGCCGTCGCTGGCGCTCCGGCTGCGGTCGGGATGACAATCTTGGGGAGGGGCTCCGTTGCATGGAAAAACCGCCGCACTCTCTTCGCTGACTTGAAGAGAGTGCGGCGTGATTGATCACGCGCCTTCGGGAGAATGCAGCACCCGGAAGCTATTGCCGCCGTTGGAATGGACGAGCAACAAGGCATCTTCGCCCTTGGGCACTTTCCCCAGGGCTTGCTGCACGTCGCTGGCCGACTGCACTTTGTGGCGGTTGACTTCGAGGATGATGTCTCCCTGTTGCAGTCCGGCGTTGTCGGCGGGGCTGCCGGGCTGCACCTCCTCGATCACGGCTCCGTGAAGTTCGTTAGACACCTGAAGCTGATCGCGCAGTTCGGGCGTAAGGTTGCTGAGGCCGATGCCCCAGTGCATTTTGCCTTCGCCGCTGCCGGAGTCTTGCTTGCCTTCAGACGAACGGCTGCCCAGTTCTTCCAGAGTGACGGGAACGCTGATGGTTTTTCCGTCGCGCAGAACCCTGAGAGAAATTGTGGAGCCGGGCTTCTTCTGTCCGACCAGCACCTGAAGTTCGCCGGCGTCGCTCACCTTCTGGCCGTCGATTTCGGTGATGACGTCGCCGATCTGCAGGCCGGCTTTGGCTCCGGGTGAATCGGGCTCGACTTGGGTGACGACTCCGCCGGTTGCGTTGGTCTCGTCGAAGAACTTCGCGTTCTCGGGCGTGATGTCGGCGATGCCGATGCCGATGTGGCCGTGGCTGACTTTGCCGTCACGAATCAGGGTCTCGACCGTGGGCCGGACGATCTGCGTCGGGATCGCGAATCCCATGCCGGAGAACGTGCCGGAAGGCGAGATGAGGAAGGTGTTGATGCCGACGACTTCGCCGCGGGCATCGACCAGCGGTCCGCCGGAATTGCCGGGGTTGATGGCCGCGTCGGTCTGAATGAACTCGCCGGGCTTGCTGGGATTCGACGGGTCAGGATTGGCGCGATTCACGGCGCTGACGATGCCGCGCGTGACCGTGAAACGGAATCCGTAGGGATTGCCGAAGGCCAGCACGGTTTGGCCGGGCCGGACTTCTTTCGAGTCGCCCCAGGGAGCGCTGGCCAGTCCGGTCGCGTCCACTTTCAGAACGGCGAGGTCGGTCAGCGGATCGGTGCCGATGAGTTTCGCCTTCAGGACGCGGCGATTGCTGGTGGTGACGCGGATGTCGACCGCGCCTTCGACTACGTGATTGTTGGTGACGATGTATCCGTCAGGGGAGATGACGACGCCGCTGCCCATGCCGTGCTCAATCTGCGGGCCGCGCGGCGAGGAACCGCGAGGTCCAAAGAAAAACTGAAAGGGATTGTTCTGGCCGAATTGCTGCCCGAACTGCTGCATTTCTTGGGGCATGTCTTTGCCATTTGCGTCACTCTTCGAGGTGACGGTGACGTTGACGACGGCGGGTGTGACGTGCGCCGCAAGAGTTTCCATGGCTTTGTCGAGCGCGAGAATGGCGCTGACGCTGTCGGTGTCGAGCGGCGGAGCGGAGGGCGATGCGTCGGCGGCTTTGACGCCGAAGGGCTTGGCGAATTCATGGGTGACGAACGATACGGCCAGTGCGGCGGCAAGCATTGGCACCGCCAGCCGCCGCGTCCATTTGATTGTGCTGTCTTTCAACATTCCTGCATTCATGTGAGTTACATCCTTTCGAGAGTTTGAACAACTAATTCATTAGTTCTTAAAATCGTGGTACCGCGTCTTGTCTGCTGCTTCTCATGACTAACTTTTAACTAGGTTTGTTTCGGTGGAATTCGGTTGCTGTTGGGATCGACCGCCGGATGCCAAACCGTCACCCGCCACAGTTGGATCTGAAAGACCGGCTGATCTGAGGGCCCAGTGGAACTGCTTTCAACAACGACAAACAAATGCTCGGTGAAGGCGATTGGAGCGGCGTCCGGGGCGCTCGCCAGGTGAACCATGCTGGCGGCGGGCTGCTCTGGAACTGGAGGACAAGCGCAGTGCGGCGTTTTTTTTCCAAGCCTTTAGGTTTGCGGTGGCTTGCCACCGTCAG
>CAWDBW010000002.1:0-6599 GCA_963800405.1 uncultured Acidobacteriota bacterium | reverse complement strand
GTTCAGCGCGGCAATCTTGATCTGCTCCGAGAGAGCGGGCGAAGCTTGATGATCTCCTGGAACTGACCCTGCGCGTTGCGCATCATCGCCGTCACTCGACCGAGTCCTCGCCGAGGTCCCGCATCAGCTCGAACTTGGCGCACAGGTAAGGCTCCGTGCTGGGTACTCCTTGATGCGATGCGCCAGAGGCCCTCGACCAGCACGCGCACGGTGTTGTCCGGGAACTTGAGCATCTTCAGCACGCGGGCCGCGCAACCCACCTCGTACATCTCGTGCGGCAGGGGGTTCTCGGCTTCGGCGTTGCGCTGCAACACCACCCCCAGCAGGCGGTCGCCGCCGACGACGTCGTCGATCAGCTTGGTGCTTTGGGGGTCTCGACCAGCAAAGGGCCACCATGCCCGGGAAGATCACGATGTCCGACAAACCCAGGATGGGCAACCTCGCGGAGCGAGCGTGAGGAAACGCGCGGCGGCGCCTCCGGATTGCCGGCAGCCCCCAGAATGCTGATAAACTCGGTATCGGGCGAGGTCATGGTCGCGCCATCCTAACATTAGATGCCGCCGCCCGCAAAAGATTCAGAAGAAGATTACTTCCCCTCGGCAACCGGCACTTTGGTGTTCTTCGACTGCCCGCTGCACCAGCGGCACGTCAATGCGCAAGAAGCCGTTCAAGTAAGCCGCTTTGGCCTGGCTCAGATCATAGCCCGCGCGGCATTTCCAGCACGCTCTCAAAGGGGCCGTAGTTGATCTCCATCACCAGGAAGTTCGCCTTGGCGCCCGGCACCCGTCCGGCCGGTTGCCGCTGATGCGCAATTGGTTGCCCTCCACGGTGATTTCCAGGTGTTCGCTGCGCATGCCCGCCAGCTCCACCTTGACCACCAGCCCGTTGTCAGTCGCATAAACGTCCGTGTTGGGCACCCAATGCGCCCGCGCCGATGCTTCCTGCCCGCTCGCGGCGGAGCGGGTCACGAAATGCACGGACGAACTGACTTTGCACATGGCCATCTTCAGCGAAAAGAAGTCTATCTCAGCCTGGCGGCTCGCAAGCGCGCTCTCATCTCATTCTCACCCGCACCTCGGGCGCGCTCGCCTTTGCGCGCGCGGAACACGATCGAACTCTGCGGGGACGATCCCGGACGCCGCACAACCGCAATGCGTGTCCCGCTCAAAACTGAACTTCTGCCGGCGAAACTTGCCCCCCACCAGCAAACCTGCGGCGGCAACCACGATCACCAGCGACACCAACTGCTGCCAATCCATGCCCAGAACATAAGCCCAATCGCCTGCCGTGCAACAAATGATTTACGTTCAGCACCTTGCATAGCTTGCGATACACACGACAAGAACGGTAAAGCTGGTCAAGCCGTCGTCGCTGCTGCTCCAGCGGAAGCAATTCAGGACCGGTTCAGCCTGAGCCTGGCAGTGAAGCCCTTTCCGGATAGACCTGTGCTGTCGTCCCAGGCCATTCGCGGTCGCCGAAATCTGCGTCAAAGCCCGATCTATCGGCAGCGCGGGCCAAGGAGCCCTTCCTGAGTCTGCCTCCGGAATTCGTGAGGGCTAAGGCCCTTCAGTTTGAGGAACTGCCGGTTGAAGTTGGAGAGGTTGCTGAAGCCGCACTCGAACCCCAAGCTCGGTGATATTCTTCTTGCTTTCGGTCAGCAGCCGGCAGGCGCGGCCAATCCGCAATTCATTCACGAATGCAGGGAAGGTCTTCCCGGTATGGGCCCGGAAAAACCGGCTGAAGGCCCCCTCGCTCAGGTGAACGAGGCGAGCCGCATCCGACAACCGAAGCTCGCGGTCAAAGCGTTCGCGGAGGAATTGGAACACGCGATCCATCCGCTCCTGGTCATAATACTCGTGGGTGGACGGAAATCCGACGCTCGCAATCGGCTGGCAGTCGTTTGAATTGGCCAGCAACTCCAGAATCTGCAAGAACAGCACGATGCGCTTGAGCCCCTTCGTCCTGGCCATCTGCTTCATCAGCGCGCTGACCTTCTTGCGGGTGGCCCCCGCGATGTGCAGTCCCCGCTCCGCGTTTCGCAGCAGGCGCAGCACTGGTTCGAGTGCCGGCAGGTTGAGCAGGCTGTCGCCCAGAAACCTTGCCTCGAACTGTATTAAGAGCACATGCACACCCCGTGCACCATTGACTCGATCCTCCTGCCAGATGTGCGGTAGCCCAGCCCCCACAAACACCAGGTCCCCCGGACCAAGGGAAGCCATGTTGTCCCCAACAATTCTGGAGCCGCTTCCTTTTAGCACCAGGATCAGCTCGTGTTCGGGATGGACATGCCAGGGACAGTTGAATCCGGAACTGCGAATCGTCCGGAAGAGGAAGCCTTCCTCCGGTCCATTCGTCAATCGCTCGAAGACTGGTTTCATGCGCCACTATAACTGCCCGTCCATTCGGTCAGAACAGTATTATAGACTCGGCGGCTAACGTGTAGCCTGACGTCGCAGGTTGCAACATGATTCCTTGGTATGTGTGTAGCATTTATAATGCCCTTGGCTACGATCGTCGCAAGCTGTAGCGTAACGTGTAACTCCTGCGAGCAGAACGACGTAAGAGCATGCTGCTTCCCTACTTCTCAACAAACTTCAGGATGACGAGACATGGCGTAAATCCCGTGCAAACCGCAATTCTCACATTGAAACACCTCACCCTCGGCACTTGCATGGCAGGCGACACGCGACTCCGGTGATCGGCCCGGCTTAAACCGTGAATGGACCGAGAGGCGCTCGCCCAGCGCGCCGCGCGTTCCCTTTAATCGAGTTGCTGGTGGTTATCGCCGTCATCGCTATGCTGGCGGCGTTGCTGCTGCCGGCGCTGGCCAAAGCCAAAGGGAAAGGCCAAACAGGTTCACTGCCTGAGCAACCTCAAGCAAATTGGCTTCGCCACGGTAATGTATTGCGGTGACTTCTACGACGAGTTTCCACCCCGTGGACTCGTGAACACCCAGGGTAGCTGGGTCAACTGCGGGGAATACGGGTGGGTTGGCAACGCGGGCACCTATGGCGGCTACCCATACATGGACGCGACGTCCCGCCTCCTGAATCCCTATCTCGGCAAGTGGAGCCACAGCAACGTGGTGGCAGTCGCCCGCTGCCCATGCGACACCAACACCGTGAACGATAACTATTACCAGTTCGGCAATTCCTACGGCGCTAATTGCGACGTGAACTATACTTGGACCCTGGACCTTCATCCCGCCGCTAGTTCCTTGCGGAGTTGGAAGACGACGCAAATCAAAAGCACCTCGCGAATGGTAGTCTTCGGCGAAACCGGATGCTACCTCACTTCGTGGAATCCCGTCGCCATTCCTGCGGTGGACTTCAAGCATACCACGATCGGGGACACGCGCTGGAATGTCTCATTTGCCGACGGCCATGCGGCATTTACCAAATTCCTCTATACCCTCGGCGTCAATAACTGGTTTGGTCCGACCTATACCTTTAACCGAGACCTGCAGCAAGGCTCGCGTCCACGGCGGGTGCAGGACAGGTTTCTTCTAGAGCCCGATGGGACCCTCACCGCGTAGCGGTGCCTGACGGTTGCCGGGCGGCTTGAGCCCTTGTCATTACCCACATCTTTTCGCCTCTTGCCTGAGTGCTCCTACTGCTCACTCGAAAAAGGCCCGTCAACAGCGCCATGCTGGTCTTGGGCTGGTGGAGGCGGCACCCGTTAGGCACCGCGGAGGCGGGTTCAGGGTGCCGTGGCAGGCCAGACGCTGGTAAACATTCGGCCCACCCGCCTGGAGTTTCCCAGTTTTGAGAAAATGCGGGGATTAGGCCGCCTCTTCCCGCTTACCACCCCGTCACCACACCGTATCCTCACCGTGACCACACCGTAATAGTCTATTATGAAGTACTACGGTGTGGTCACGGGGAGGATACGGTGTGGTGACGGGGTGGTAACCTTGGGCAAACCCGCAGGCAGGAGCGCGGACATTCCTGTCCACCGCTTCCGCAGGCTCGCCCGGTGGCGGGCGGGAATATCGGCGCTGCCGCCTGTGGCGGGCGGGTTGGCCGAATGTTGACAGACGCTGCTCCAGCATAATCCTTACAAGTCATTGCGCGATAGGATCTTAGCATGATTAGTTGCACAGCAAAAAGGAGGCGGAAGATGTGGGTAATGACAAGGACTCAAGCCGCTACCGTCGGATCATCGCTACGCGATGGCTCACGGCAGCAGGGCTGAAGCACCCGTATATGGAAACCCATACCCTCAGGACGCCGAAAACCGCCTGCATGCAGGGCAACGAAGATTTCTGTCGTGCGCCTGTCCACGGCCCCAACCGCGTTATTCCGTTGCGGCGCGCCACCGCAACAGCGACATTTCCCTGTGAACTCGCCAGTCCCGATTGCCCTCTGCCTTGCGCTCTTCGCGCCCGAGGTGGCTTTCGAAGCCGCCCCCCCGCAGGAGCCGGATTCTTCGTCTGCGTTGCGAGTGGTGAGCCGGCGCTTTTCCCCCGACAGGCCCGGCTGCTATAACGCCGTTTATCTCCAGCCAGCCGGCGCCAACCTTCGCTCCGGCGACCTGGTGTCCACCAACAACGGACGCACCTGGAGGGCAGAGCCCATGCCGCCGGATTTTATTACCGGCCTGCCACAGGGCTACCGGCGGGAGCCGGGCACCTCGACACTGGATCCGTTCACAGGACGCTTGCTGATGATCGTTAATGCCCTTGACACACCCGGCCTCGAGCCCGAAGCCCACGAGCCCCGGGTAGCACTGCAGGCCTACTACTTGCGTTATCGGGTATCTGCGGACGGCGGCAAGAGTTGGCTGTTCGACGAGCCCATAGTGCAGGCAGGGAGCTTCACCGCCGAGCATCCGTTTGAGGGCGTCTGGATTGGCAAGAATTGCATCTACCTGGGCGATCTGGCTGCGTGCCCCTGGTCACGCGCGCCGGCAAGATTCTCGTCCCCGCCCAGACCACGCGGCTTGGGCCGGATGGCAAGTTGTGGAACCCTAGCGGCGGCCACACCTACACGGACGTTCTTGTCCTGATCGGCACTTGGACCAATGGTCAGCGCCTGACGTGGCGGTCATCGCAACGTGTGACCGGGGATCCCAAACACACGACCCGCGGCGTGATTGAGCCGACGCTGGCGGAGCTTCCCGATGGGCGCATCCTCATGGTCATGCGCGGCAGCAACGGGGGAAAAGCTGATCCGCAGTGCGAGCTGCCAAGCTGCAAGTGGTTTGCCGTTTCGCGGGACGGCGGCGAGACCTGGTCGGCGCCTGCTCCCTGGATCTTCGAGGACGGACAGCCCTTCTTCTCGCCCTCTTCGATGTCCGTGCTATTCCAGCATTCGAGCGGGCGGTATTTCTGGGTGGGAAACCTCTCCGCACGCAACTGCCAGGGCAACCTGCCGCGCTGGCCGTTGGTCGCAGGGGAGGTGGACCCCCGCAGTCTTAAGTTGATCCGCTCCAGCGTGCTGACCGTGGATACCCAACACCCCGAAGACAAGACGCGTGGCCGGCTGGGCCTTTCGCACCTCACGCTCTTCGAAGACCGGGAGAACAAGCAGATTGTACTCACCTATCCCCGGTCGTACAACGGCTACAAGTCCAACGAATGGGTGACCGTCCGCATGGCAGTGAGGTAGCCAGCTCAATTGCCCGGACCGAGGGAGGCCATGTTCTCCCCGCCAATTCTAACGCGGCTGCCTTTTAGAACCAGGACCAGCCCGTGTTCGGGATGAGCCCGCCAGAGACAATTGAACCCGGTACCGCGATCCCGCCGGTGGAGGAAGCTCTCCTTCAGTTCGTTCGTCAGCCTCTCGAAGACTATTCGCATGCGTTATAATCACTGCCCATCAAATTGGTCAGAAAAGTATTACAGACTCGTCGGATAATGCGTAGCGTAGCGTTGTCGGTTGAAAGATGATTACTGCGTATGGTTATGGCATTTGATGCCGCCGTTTACTATCGTCGCAGGTTGCGGCGTCACATCTGCCTGCCAGAGCAGGCGTGAGCGCATACTCCCCCCTACAGTTCATCAAACTCCTACATGAAAAGACAAGGCCCGAATCCCATGAAGACCGTGACTCCGACGTTAAAACACCTCACCCTCATCGTCTCCTTCTCCCTGACCGCGCACCTAGCCTCGGCCCAAACCATAGTCTGGGGCGGCGGAGGCGGAAGCGGCAACCTCAACTGGTCCTCTGCCGCCAATTGGACCAACGGCGTCCCGCCGGCCAGTGGCTCTACGGTAGCATTCTACCAAACCGGCACCAATAACGCCAGCCCAGGCATCCTCGGGATTTCGAACAATGTCGTGGATACCAACATGACCATCGGAACGCTGGTTTACGATCATACCAACTGTTACCACACCACGTAAACATTCGCCCGGGGGTCACCCTTACCGTGGGTGGTGGTCCCACGTTCGATGGAGGGACGTTCGTGGTTGGTGACTCCACCACTCTAGCCCAGAGGGCACCACAGTGACGAACTACACTACCATCCTCGGTGGTGGCACCTTGGTCTTCACCGGCAACCAGATACTCAAGGTGCGCCAAGGGGCCGCGAGTGGAAACCATCGCGCGATACTGGACATGTCGGGCCTGAGCACCTTCAACGCCAACGCCAGCCAG
>CAWDBW010000001.1:0-35936 GCA_963800405.1 uncultured Acidobacteriota bacterium | reverse complement strand
AAAAACGTCAGACACAACGTCGCTTTCGAATGCTGGAACAATTCATGCTAGACCAATTCAAGGGGCAATGCTACGGGAGAAACCGGGGGAAGCGCAGAATCACGCGGGGAGCGGCGTGATGAATTCCAGGCCAAAGCAGAAGCCGCTGCGGAAGCGCACGATGGCCGGCAGCCGCGAGGGCGCGGGAGTATCAAACTCGATTTCGAGCAGATCGCCTGGATTCAGAAGGATTCCTGCATACAACACCATGCCGCCTTCACTCATTTCCGTGCCCCGGCCCTCCACCACGGTTGTCGAGAAGCCCTTGGACGTCACCACCCGGACGGGAATGTCGATGGGAAGGCGAGGCCATCGCCTGGATTTGTCGGAGTTCGGCATCACCGCCCATCATCACCGTTGCAGCTATTTTCTTCAAATTACTAAGGTGAAATGGTCTTGGGTTCCGAGCCTACAGGTTGGACCACGGTTCTTCGCTGATGATAAGGAACAGGGTTCGGGTATTGGGCTACGTCAAATGACGCAGCCCCACTACCCGGGTTCGTGCTATTCGTACTAAGTGGATAGCTCCTCTCTATCGCCGATTCAGGCCAGGTCGTAGCGATCAAGGTTCATCACCTTGTTCCACGCTGCCGCGAAGTCCTTCACGAACGCCTCTTTCGCGTCGTCACTCGCATAGACTTCCGCGAGTGCCCGGAGCTGCGAGTTCGAACCGAAGATGAGATCGACACGCGTGCCGGTCCACTTCACTTTGCCGGTCGCGCGGTCGCGCCCTTCATACACGCCTTCGGTCGAGGAGGGCTCCCACTTCGTATTCATGTCGAGCAGGTTGACGAAGAAGTCATTCGTCAGCGTCTCGGGCCGCTTGGTGAAGACGCCGTGTTTGGCCTGCGCAAAGTTCGCATTCAGGACGCGCATGCCGCCGACCAGCACCGTCATCTCGGGGGCAGTCAAGGTCAACAACTGCGCCCGGTCCACTAGCCACTCCTCAGCCGACAGCTTCTGCCCGGCGCGGAGATAGTTGCGGAAACCGTCCGCGTGGTGCTCCATTACGGCGAAGGAGTGCACGTCGGTCTGCTCCTGCGAAGCATCGGTGCGCCCCGGCGAAAAGGGAACCTTCACTTTGTGCCCGGCCCTGTTCGCGGCTTCCTCTACGGCTGCGCAGCCGCCCAGAACAATCAGGTCGGCGAGCGAGATCTTCTTCGCTTTGTTGCCGGCTTTGCTCCCGTTCGACTTGTTCCCTTTGGATTGGGAATCGTTGAACTCCTTTTGGATCGCCTCCAGCTTCTTAAGAACCTTCGCCAGTGCGGCTGGCTGGTTCACTTCCCAATCCTTTTGCGGTGCGAGACGAATACGCGCTCCGTTCGCCCCACCACGCTTGTCGGAGCCGCGGAACGACGCTGCCGACGCCCAGGCAGTCGTAACCAGCTGGGAAATCGACAGTCCGGAGGCGAGGATCTTCGCCTTGAGAGCGGCAATTTCCTTCTCCCCGACCAACTTATGATCCACGGTGGGAACCGGATCTTGCCAGATCAGCGTCTCTTTCGGGACCAGCGGGCCCAGGTAGCGCGCGATTGGCCCCATGTCGCGGTGGGTCAGCTTGAACCACGCCCGGGCGAACGCGTCTGCGAACTGATCGGGATGCTCGTAGAAGCGCCGTGAGATTTTTTCGTAAGCCGGGTCGAGGCGCAAGGCGAGGTCCGTGGTGAGCATGGATGGTGAACGATGCTTCGACGGATCCTGCGGATCCGGCACCGTACCAGCGCCAGCGCCATTTTTCGGGGTCCACTGGTTCGCACCGGCCGGGCTCTTGGTCAGTTCCCATTCGTACTCGAACAGGTTATGGAAGAAGTTGTTGCTCCACTTCGTCGGCGTGGTGGTCCAGATGACTTCGAGGCCGCTGCCGATCGCATCATCCCCGCTGCCCGTGCCAAATTTATTCTTCCAGCCCAGGCCCTGCTCCTCGATGGGAGCGGCTTCAGGTTCGGGGCCGACATACTTGAGCGGGTCGGCGGCGCCATGCGTCTTGCCGAAGGTGTGACCACCCGCGATGAGAGCAACCGTCTCCTCGTCATTCATTGCCATGCGCGCGAAGGTCTCGCGAATATCGCGCGCCGCTGCAATGGGATCCGGCTTGCCGTTCGGCCCTTCCGGATTCACATAGATCAGCCCCATTTGCACGGCTGCCAGAGGATTTGAAAGATCACGGTCGCCGCTGTAACGCTCGTCCGCCAGCCACTTGCCTTCCGGGCCCCAGTAGATGTCTTCTTCAGGTTCCCATGTGTCCGGGCGCCCGCCGCCGAAACCGAAGGTCTTGAATCCCATCGAGTCCAAGGCAACGTTGCCGGCGAGAACCATAAGATCGGCCCAGGAGATTTTTCGCCCATACTTTTGTTTGATCGGCCACAGCAGCCGGCGCGCTTTGTCGAGGTTCACGTTGTCGGGCCAGCTATTGAGCGGCGCGAAGCGCTGCTGCCCGGCTCCGGCGCCGCCGCGGCCATCGCCGATGCGGTACGTGCCCGCGCTGTGCCACGCCATGCGAATGAACAGCGGGCCATAGTGGCCGAAGTCTGCCGGCCACCAATCTTGCGAGTCCGTCATCAAGGCATGCAGATCCTTGACCACGGCATGCAGGTCGAGGCTCTTGAACTCCTTTGCGTAATTGAACTTCTCGTCCATGGGATCGGACAGGGGGGAGTGTTGGTGCAGGACTTTCAGGTTCAGCTGATTCGGCCACCAGTCGGCATTGCCGTGGGCCCCAGCTGCGGTATGGATGAACGGACACTTTGCTTCGGTTGACATGATTGCTCCTTGTCTTAAGAGACTGTTACGAACTACTGCTAACAGGATGTCTTGCTTCAGTTCTTGGCCCGGCAGCGGCGGCAGAGGCCAAAGACCTCGACCAGCGGCTGCGTTAAATCAAAGCCGTCCGGCAGTTGCCGGGATAGCCGCTTCAAATCGATGAACTCTCCTTCGATGTCCTGCACCGATTTGCAGCGGGAACAGACCAAATGGTGATGAGGTTTGAGATTGCCGTCCACACGCAACGTGGAGGCATGCGGAGTAACCTCCCGCAGCAGGCCACACTCGATGAACAGCCGCAGATTGTTGTAGACCGTGGCGAGAGAAATCGATGGAATGCGCCGCCTAACCGCGGCGTAAATGTCTTCCGGGGAATAGTGCCCGTGGGAAGCGATGACAGCCTCATAGACCACCTGACGCTGGTGCGTGACCGCCAAACCGTGTTTCGCAGCCAGCTCCCGGAACTGTCCATGGGTGAGGCGCATGATTATCGGATGAGAATGATTATAAAACGACCGGGGCCCCTGTCAACCGAAAGTTTTCCTTCCACGGTTTTGCAGGACAAGGGACTGTGGGAGCGTCAGAAATCCGCGCAAGAGTAGCTGGTTCGAACGGTTACTGGACTTGTTCTTCAACCTTCAGAATCTGATCCGAAGGCACGTCCCGCAGCACCTGCCGAATGCCGCTGGGCCATGTGATCTCGATTTCGCGGACAACGCGTGACCCGCCCAGCCCGAAGTGTACGCGAGAGTCACTGGCAGACGCATAGCCGACTGCGGTCGTGGCGTGGTTGTATTGAACTCTACCGTCTTCGCCGGTGAGGCGCACTTTCGCCCCAAGGCCCATGCGATTGCTCTTTTTGCCGGCCAGCTTCAGGCTGATCCAGTGATTACTGTTCTTTGAGATATTGTGAAAATACTTCAGCGATCCGTTAAGGACGGTAACGATGGCATCGATTCGTCCGTCGTTATCGATATCTCCAAAGGCGACTCCGCGGTGTGCGGCCGCTTCTTGGAAGTCGGGACCGGCTGCGCTGCTGACCTCCTGGAACTTGCCATTCCCGAGGTTGCGAAAAACTGAGTTGGGTTCTTCGTACTTGCGATTGGCGAATTGGGCGATGTTATCGAGCACATTGCTGCGGGCGACGAACAGATCTTTCCAGCCGTCATTATCGAAGTCAAAGATTCCGTTTCCCCATCCCGACATAGTGCGCGTCCCTGCCAGCTGGGCGGGAAGCGTTTGCTCCACGAACTGGCCGCCACCCACGTTACGAAATAACGGGAAGGATTCGTTCTCTACCGCGGTGTGCCAGATATCCGGGCGGCCGTCATTATCGACGTCTCTGAAATCGACACCCATGCCGGAAAGCGCGCTGCCGCTCTGGGCGTAAGCCACACCCGCTTCCAGAGCCACTTCTTCGAATTTCTTGCCGCCGAGATTGTGAAAGAGAAAGTTAGGACGGTTATCATTCGCTACAAAAATGTCCATGAATCCGTCACCGTCGTAGTCGGCAATGGCTACGCCCATGCCTTTCCCGAGGTACTTCGCGATTCCGGTTTCCTCCGACACATCGGTGAAGGTGCCGTCGCCATTGTTGCGGTACAGAGTGTTAGGAAGATTCGCATAATTGTTGGGATGACAATAGGCGCGCAGCTTGGGAGTCGGACCACAGTACGGGTCCTTGTTAACCTCCCACTTGCAGTAGTTCGAGACGAACAGGTCGAGCAGGCCGTCATTGTTGTAGTCAACCCATGCAGCCGAAACCGACCACATCTTCTTGCCGTCGAGAAAGCCGCCGCCCACCCCAGCTTTATCGGTGACGTCAGTAAAGGTGCCGTCCCGGTTGTTATGGAGCAACTGATTCTTTCCCACATTCACGACATAAAGGTCGGGCCATCCGTCATTGTCATAGTCGCCGACTGATACGCCCATGCCGTAGCCGATACCAGCGACTCCGGCTGTCTCGGTTACATCGGTAAATGTCCCGTCATGATTGTTGTGGTAAAGACGGTTCCAATATTTCGGGCTGTCTTTCACAAGGGATGGGATGGCAGCGCCGTTCACGACAAAGATGTCAAGAAAGCTGTCATTGTCGTAATCCAGCAGCGCCACGCCGCCGACCATAGTTTCAGGCTGATTCTTGTTGGGTGTGGGGCTGCTATCGGTGATAAAGGTGAGACCCGAACGCTGGGCGATCTCCTCAAAAACGATCGGACCTGTTGGTGGCCCAGCCGCGACCAGGCCTGTTCCGAGCAGAATTAGAGATAAAATGCAGGAATAGGACTTCATGCCCGACAATCAGTCTAGCATCTGGCGAGCGCTGGCCGGCGGCTTGTGCCTGGCCGCCTCATCCCTCTTCCTTCTGGGGTTCCGGTCCGCGCCGGCCACAAAACGGCCTGGCTTTGTGGACGTCGCACCACGTTCCAAGATCAACTACATCAGCAACAACAGTTCCGGGGGACACAAGTACTTCCCGCAGCCGATGTGCGGAGGAGTGGCCATTTTCGATTTCGATAATGACGGCAGGTTGGATATCTTCTTCACCAACGGCGCGCAGATGCCGGAAATGAAAAAGACGAACCCCTCCTACTACAACTGCCTGCTGAAACAGCGAGCCGATGGAACCTTTGAGGACGTTACTGCCAAGGCAGGCTTGTTAGGCGAGTCCCTGGATTTCAACTTCGGGGTCGCCGTCGGCGACTATGACAATGACGGCTATGAAGATCTATTCGTCTGCGCCGCCGGCCGGAATGCTCTGTACCACAACAACGGCGACGGGACTTTCACGGATGTGACCGAAAGCTCGGGAATCGGCACCAAACCGCCCGGCACGCTCAGTGTCGCCGCCGCCTGGTTCGATTATGACAACGATGGTCTGCTCGATCTGGTGGTCTCGAACTACACCATCTGGACGCCGCAGACCGATCTGCGCTGCAGCATGGGAAGCGCGGAGTATTACTGCGATCCCAGGCGCTACAAAAGCGTGCCGCCTCGCCTCTACCACAATCTGGGCAACGGCAAATTCGAGGACGTGACCGAAAAGTCAGGACTGGGGAAATATCCCGGCAAGGGGATGGGTATCTCGATTGCCGATTTCAACGATGACGGCTGGCCCGACATCTTCATTGCGAATGACACCGAACCGAACTCACTGTTCATCAACATGCACAATGGAACCTTTGAAGAACGAGGGCTCGAAGTGGGAGTCGGCTACGACGACAATGCGCATACCGGATCGTCGATGGGCTCGGACGCGAAAGATTTCGATAACGATGGCAAGGTCGACATTTTCTACAACAACCTCCGGCAACAGGTGTGGCAGTTGCTCAGGAACGATGGCCATTTGTTCAGCTACGCGTACTCCTCGAAGATCCAGTCGATGAGCGTCCCTCACTCCGGATGGAGCAACGGATTCATCGATTACAACAACGATGGCTGGAAGGATATTTATTCCGCGAATGGCGACGTCGACCAAGTAAACGAATCATCGCCTGAGCACGACACCATGTTCGAAAACGTCGATGGCAAGACCTTCATCGACGTGTCCGACGAAATGGGAAAAGATTTCCTGCGCAAGGGGTACCAGCGAGGGTCGGCCTTTGGGGATCTCAACAATGACGGCTCTCTCGATATCGTAGTCACCTCGCTCAACGACAAGCCCAGAATTCTGATGAACACCGCCGACAGCGGCAATCACTGGCTGATGTTGAATCTGATCGGCCACAAGAGCGCGCGCGATGCCATTGGAGCGAAAGTCAAGCTCACCACGGCTTCCGGCCGCACGCTCTACAACCACGTTTCGATCAGCACTGGGTTCATGTCTTCGAGCGATAAACGGGTGCACTTCGGGCTGGGGGAAGAATCCAAGGTTGCGTCGATTGAAATCCGCTGGCCCAGCGGAATCCGGCAGGTTCTGAAAGACATCGCGGCGGATCAGTTCTTGAAGATTGACGAGCCCGCGCCCTAGCCCGTCGGAGTCGAGACCTTACGGTCTCGGCTGAGTTTCTCCCTTGGTCTTCGACTGTTGCGCGTCCTGCTCGGCCTTGAGTTTTTGTACGATCTCGCGCTCGCGGTCCCCTTCTTCTTTGCGGCGCAGACGGTAGTAAACCTGGGCCAGTGAAACGTGCGCCTCAGTGAAGCTGGGGTACTGCTTTGCCACGGACTCCAGGGTGCTGCATGCGCGATTCATATCCCCTTCGGCCAGGTAGGTGGCCCCGACCTGATAGAGCGCTCCCGGATCCTTGGGACGAACCAGCAGGGCGCGATCGAGCAGTTGGCGGGCGCGTTCGTAGTTGCCGTCCTGCTTCAACAGGACCGCCAAGCGCACGTTCGATTCAAAGTCGTTGGGGTTCAGCTTCAATTCCTTCTCGAAGGCATCCCGTGCGGCTTGCATGTCGCCGCTCGACATCTGCGCCTGGCCGAGATAGGAATACACGTCCGGCAATTCAGGATTAATCTCCGCCGCCTTGGTGAGATCCACGATGGCTGCCGGATATTCCATGGCTTCGAATTTGGTCATGCCCATCAGGAGGTGAGCCTCGGCGGAATCGCCGTTGTGCAGAATGCGGTCGATTACGACCGCGCCTTCGTCGCGTTGCTTGTCTCTGAGCAGAGCGGTTCCCAGCATGTAGGCGATCGCCAGACATTGATCCGCACAAACGACGTCTGCGGGAGATTTCTTCTGCTCCGGCTCTAACAGGCGAATCACGTCTTTGTTCTGGCCCATGCGCAGATAGCAGTCGCCTAAGAGCAGGATCGCCTGCTGATTCTTAGGATCCTGGGCATGCACTCGCGCCAGTTGGGTGGCGGCGTCGCTGATCCGGCCCATCTTGTAGTAGGCCAGCGCCAGATTCAGACGAGCCTGCGTAAACCCCGGCAACTGCTTGAGCGCAGCCTTGTATTCCGGTACTGCCTCTTCAAACCGCCCCAGCCCGGCCAGGGCCGCCCCCAGGTTGGAATGGATATTCGCATCCCCAGGAGCCGTCTTTAAGAATTGACGGTACTCTTTGACCGCTCCCTCGAGATCGCCCGCCTGCTGCTTCTGTATCGCATCCTGGACCAGTTCCTGCGGCGATTGCGCCCAGGCGAGAACGGAAAGCAGGCTGAGGGTACAGACACTCAAAAGGATGCGGGACCGAGCCGAATTCCACATAAGAATAGGGAAACGTTCACCCACAGTTTACAGCAAGAAAAAGAAGGGGATGGCCGAAGCCATCCCCTTCTGGTTGGGACTCAATCGAGCTAGAAGTAGTACTTCACTCCCATCTCGACAATGCGATGCCCTTGTTTCTGGGTGGTATACCCGAAGTTCGCATTTTGCTGAGTAAGGGCGTAGTTGTTGGCCGAATTGGCCTGAGCGTAGCTGAGGTTGAGATTGCTTCCGTTAAACGACCACAACGGGTGGTTCAAGAAGTTGTAGAAGTTGAACCGGAACTGCAGCTTCTGGCTTTCGGTGATGGGAAAGTTCTTGAACAAGCCCATATCCCAATTGAAATAGGCCGGCCCGTAGATAGGCGGCAGGATGGTGTTGCCATTCTGGCCGATTTGCGACGGAGCCTCGAAGCAATTCCCATTGATGTACTGGTGTGCTTTCAGCCCCGAGGTCGGATTGCAGGTCAGAACCGGGTTGAGCTGGATCTCCGGAGTGCCCAGCAGCGAGAGATTCGAGATAGCGTGGCACTCGGCGATATTGGGGTCGTTGGGATTACTGCAATCCACTCCCGTAACCGGAAGGACCGCTTGGTTACCGTTGGCCCCGTTGACGCCGGTGTAGCTCATCCCGAAGTTCTCGCCCTGATAGCCGGACAAGTTGGGCCCGCTCTCAAGCTGCAAGATGCCAGTCACCTGCCAGCCATTAATCGCCCCGCCCACAAACTTGTTGACATCCGCTTTGGGCAGTTCAACCGAGTAAGCGGCGTTAAAGAGCTGCTTGCGGCTGTTGGGCAACACGCCAACGTTGTCATTTACGTTGAATTGATTAAAGAATCCCACAACACCCTCGGCCTTGCTGAAGGTGTAGTTCAGGTTGATGGAGTAACGCCCCTTGGTGCGCGCCCAAATCGCCTGCAAGGCATTGTAGTTGGAATGGGCGTTGTGGGTCGCCACGTACAGGTCCGAATAACCCTGGATGGGATAGAAGTTGGCGGTATTCAGCAAGTTCGGATCAGCGCCGCCGTTGGCCGACGCCAGCATGGACCCCAGGGGAATCGGGTTGATGTTCAGGGTGTTGAAGCCCTCACTGCCACCGTTACCTTGGCTGGCGAGATCTTCCGACCGATTGCCGATATAGGAGATTTCCCCTATGCTCGACCACGGCAACTGGCGCGAAACGGTGACGTTCCAGTTGTCGGTATACCCCGCTTTGGAGTCCGTGCCGTCCACGGCCGCAGGACCGGATGGCGTTGCGCTGAAACTGACCGTGTCCAGCCCCGCCGGATTCGCTACGGAGAGGCAGCCGACCCCACTCCCCACTGGGCACCATGGAGCTACGTTCGCCAGAGGCGCTGCCAACTGAGTAACCAGAATGGGCTGGCTGGTGTTCGCGCTCAGGGAAACCTTCTCGCCGAAGCCAGTCGACTTAACCCCCGCGGACGCATCCAGGCCACTCGTAAACTGACCGGTGTGGAAGTAGTAGCGTCCCCACCCTCCGCGGAGAATTGTCTTGCCATCTCCCAAGAGGTCATAGGCAGCGCCCAGGCGCGGTTGATAGTAAAACGCGCGCGTCTTGAATCCGGCCAAGGGAATGGAGGGGTCTTCGGCATGCCACTCGTATCCGCAGAATGTCGGCGCACCGGTACAGGTTGCACCACCGCCTGCGGTATAAGAGGCGAGATTGAAGATGGCGAAGCCGTCCCCAAGCCGGTCGTACCAAGGCTGCAAGTGACTGAAGCGGATGCCAAGGTTGACGGTCAGCCGCTTGGTCGCCTTCCAGTCATCCTGTACGAAGAAATCGGCGGTATTGTAGGCAATGTCGTTGACCCGGTTCTTCGTGGTTTCGTTGTAGTTGCTGGCGATACCCAGGACCTCGTCGGAATAGGCGTCCCCGGTGCTATATGTGCCCCCGGCCACGAACTGCAAGTACCCGTTGGTGTTGTTGTTAGCGGGCTGGGCATTGCGGATCCATTCCCAGAAGAAACCCGCCTTCAGGGTGTGCGTGCCTATGACCTTGGTGAGCGTATCGCTCACGCTGGGCATGTACTTATCGGCATACAAGCCCTGAGAGGCTCCGCCGTCTTCGAAGCCGCCCGGATTGAAGACCAAGGCCGCTTCACCGTTTCCACCACTGCCTCCAAACGACGGAATCTGCGCGATGCCGTTCTTGAACAACCCCTGTACATTGTAGCCGACCGTTGTACGATTGACCGCATTCGGATCGGCAAAGACGTTGGGGAACTTCACCAGGGTGTAGGCGACGACCGTTTCGTTGGTCATGGTCGGGCTGAACACGTGGGTGAGCGATCCCGCCAAAGAATAAGACCTGTTCTTGCCTTCGATCGCTGTGGGATACGGAACCTGATCCGACTGGCGCCACCACAGACCGACCGGGAACTGTTGCGTCTCCTTCTGATAGTTGTAGCGCACGAACAACTTCGTCTTGTCGCTGATGTTGTAGTCCTCGCGCGTGACGAATTGAGTGTTGTTCTGGTTGAAGATTTCGGACTGAATGTAGTTGTATCCGCCAGTCTGGTTAGGATCGGCATTGGGTGCCGGATACAGCTTCATCAGGGCGAGCATGTTGGGGTCCAAGCCGGAAACGTTGCCGCTCCATCCCAAGTCGGTGGCGTCTGGCGTGAACCCGAAGGCGGTCATAGCCGCTGTGTTGAGGCACGGCAGGTAGTTCCCTTGCTGTACGCTGGTACCGGGGCAGGGCGTACCCGCAGGGGATTGTGCGGCAGTGGCATAGTTGTTGGTCGCGTCGCCGATTTTCTCCAGCTCGGAGGTTGAGAAATTCCCGCCGAGCATGCCCGGAGTGGGAACCGTGGAACGCAGCAAGCCCGTATCCAGCACCTGGTAGAAGTACTCGAAGCCGGCGAAGAAGAACAGCTTATCGTGTGTCTTGGGAACGACGCCGCCGATGCTACCGCCGGGATAGTAGTATTTGTTCTTCGGTTTGGGAGCGCCGCTGTTGTTATTGAGCCAGTCGTTGGCATTCAGTGCGTAATTGCGGGCAGAGAAATAGCCGCTTCCGTGGAGATGCTGGCCACCGGACTTGGTCACCGAGGTAATGAGGATCGGTCCTTTTTCGTTCTCGGCGCTGAAGTTGCCTGCCAGCACGCGGAACTCCTGCAGGAAGTCAGCGTTGGGATTGACCGGGGTATCGCAATCGCAACCCGGGTCGGCTACGTGGGCGCCATCCAGGGTGATGTCGAGCGAGTTGCTGGGCAGCCCGTTATAGGAAGAGGCATTGTTCAGCGGGCTCTGGCTGCCGCCGTCGCCGTTGGCGTTGATGCCGATCACTTCGCCGGTGTAGTTCGCCGCGTTGGAAGAACCGTTCTGCACGGCAAATCCGGGCATGATCTTGATGTATTCGGCCGCGTCGCTGCCGACTTGAACCAGGTTCTGCAGCTGCTTGGTTTCCAGCGTATACGAGATCTCGGCTGAGTCCGTGGTCACCAGCTGGGTAGCTTCAGCGCTGACTTCGATGGTCTGGCTGGTCGAGCCTACGGTGAGGGTGATGTTTAAGTTGCGCTTTTCAGAACCGCCTAGGTCGATGCCGTTAACCTTATCGGCTTCGAAACCCTGCGCCTCAATCTTCAGATTATATCGGCCGACAGGAACTGAGGCGAAAGTGTAGTATCCATCACTGTTGGTGACGGTGTCACGGGCCGAACCCGAAGCCGCGTCGATGAGGGTGACTTTTGCGCCACTTACGACTGCGTTTGTGGGATCGGAGACCACGCCCGTCAGGGTGGCAAAAATTCCTTGCCCCCACATTATTCCGGCAAGCAGAGCGAAAACGCAGGCTATGCCACTCGCTAGTTTCATCACCTTCAACATAAAATCATCTCCAGTTGTGCACAAATTCTAAGAAACGGTTCAAGGTATTCGGTCGAGAGTTGGGCGACGCCCATCCCCTCCCAATCCGTGTGGATATTCCAACATAGTGCTTTTCTACTACCGCGCGATTACGCACCATATCAATGAGCGTTGTCAAGAAGAAAATCGTTTTTGTTCTCTGGCGGTACTCACAAAACCGGGCGGCTTGCGGATTTCCGACGCAACCCCTCAAGGTACTGTGATTGCAGTCACAGCGAGATGGATTGGCCGCACCACATACTTCCTGCACTGTGGCCCTTCCGCCAAGAAAACGACCAAGTCTGCAGATAGCCAAATCTTCCTGACTATTCAGGAAGATAGAGCTCTTCGGCCTCATGGGGGTATCGGTGAGCGTGCGCAACTTAGTGAGGCCCGCACTGCAGCCGCTGCTCGCAACCGCTTGCCGCAGGTCAAGAACGCTAGTATGAAACTTCTTCTGATCGCAGTTGCTGGTGCACTCATTGCTTTGTGCGCGGTCGGAACCGTCAGCGCCAATCACTCCCTGGCCAGGGACAATCCCAGTTACGCCGTTATCACGATTGACTATCCTTCCAATCACACGCTCTTTCCCCCGACTTTGCTCCCCCTACCTTCCAGTGGCGCGACGCGGACTCCGCCGCTACCGTTTGGCGTATTAAGGTCTCCTTTGCGGAGCATTCGTCAGATATTGAAATCAAATCCAATGGCGAGCGGATGCAGATTGGCAGAATCGACGAACGCTGCGCGAAAGCCGGCGCGGTGCCGCCCACGCTGACGCCGGAACAAGCTGCCGGCCACACCTGGAAGCCCGATGCTACGACTTGGGCAGCGATACTCCGCCACTCCCTCAAGAAACCGGCAACCGTCACCATCACCGGCTATGGCGACGAGAGCATGGCCATGAGCAAGGAACTGTCCCGAGGACAGGTGACGATTCAGACCTCCAGGGACGCGGTGGGCGCCCCCGTTTTCTTCCGCGACGTCCCGCTCATCTCCGTTCCCGTAGGCGAGAAAGGCGTGATCATGCCGATTCCAAGCGCGGCGGTTCCGTTCATCGCCTGGCGGCTGCGTTATGTGGGGGAAAACGAAAGTCGGCTGATGATGCAGGCCTGCCAACTTGCATCGACTGCCATTCATTCTCGCGGAATGGAGCGAGCATGGGGCTGGACGTGGACGGCCCGGGCAACGATAAGGGACTCTATGGCATTGTGCCCGTCAAGCAGGTGACGTCCATCCGCAACGAGGACGTGATTCGGTGGAGTTCCTTCACCGAAGAGCGCGCCAGTAAGCGCTTCGGCTTCATGTCGCAGATATCCCCTGATGGCCAGTACGTGGTCACGTCGATCGAGAACCCCGGCTCACATATCAAGGATTTTGACAGCCGCTTCTACAACGGCTTCTATCGCGACTATGGCTTCGGGCAGGTATTCTTCCCCACCAAAGGAATTCTCGCGTGGTACAGCAAGGCAACCGGCAAGCTGAAACCGCTGCCGGGGGCAGACGATCCGGCTTACGTGCAAGCCGCTGCGTTCTGGAGTCCCGATGGCAAATACCTGGTCTTCTCCAGAGCCGCCGCCAAGGAGCCCTACCATGAAGGCCAGGGCGTGGCGCAATTCGCGAATTCTCCGGATGAAACGCAGATTCAGTACGACCTGTACCGCATCCCGTTCAACGAAGGCCGGGGCGGAACGCCGGAACGGGTCGAGGGTGCTTCGCAAAACGGGATGAGCAACAATTTCCCGAAGGTTTCCCCGGACGGACGCTGGATTATCTTTGTGCAGAATCGCAATGGTCTGCTCATGCGCCCCGACAGCCAGCTTTACATCGTTCCTTTCAAGGGCGGCACCGCCCGGCGGCTGGATTGCAACTTTTCGCGCATGAATTCATGGCACCGTTCTCTCCCAACGGCCGCTGGCTCGCTTTCTCTTCGAAAGGCCGTTCCCTTTACACCCAACTCTTCCTTACACATATTGACGAGAATGGCCAGGATTCTCCAGCGATCCTGGTGGAAAATGCGACCGCCGCCAATCGTGGCGTGAACATCCCTGAATTCGGTCAACATTCCCCCCGATGGGCTGGTCAAAATGGAAGCACCGGCCACGGAGTTTTACCGGCTCACCGACGCGGCCGGGGAATTGGCCCGCAAGAGCGACTATGCCGGGGCCGCGCTGCAGTGGAGCAAGGCCGTCGAGGTGGACCCAGACGACGCGAAGGCTCGCTATCATCTGGCCTACGCACTCGATAAACAGGGTCAACTGGAACAGGCGATCGAGCAGTACCGCAAATCCATTGAACTGGATAACTCGAATGCCTCTGCCTTTGCCAGCTTGTCCATCGCGCTCACGCGGAGCGGAAATGCGGAGGAGGCCATTGCCGCGGCGAAGCAAGCCCTCGCGCTCAATCCCAAAGATGTTGTGACAGAAGGCAATCTCGCGGCCAGCTTACTGGAGATCGGACGGGCCGACGAAGCGGTCGAGCACATCCATAGGGCGCTGGAGCTTGATCCAGATTTCGCGGATGCGCACAACATGCTCGGCATCGTCCTCGCCCGTACCGGCAAGCTTGAGGAAGGGATCGCACACCTGCAGCGGGCCGTTGCGCTTGTACCCGATTCTCCCGAGTACCACTTTAATTTCTGTCGTTTGCTGGCGGCAGCGCATCGCTTCCCGGAAGCGGCTCCGGAATGTGAGAAGGCGGTGGAACTTTCGGGCGGAAACGAACCGCAAAGTCTGTCGATGCTGGCGGCAATGTACTCGGAAGTTGGTCGCTTTTCGGACGCGGCGCAGACCGCACGGCGGGCGCTTGCGATTGCGTCCGCGCAAAATGATGTCGCGCTTTCTCAGAAGCTTCGCGATAGAATCTCCTACTATGAGTCGCAAGTGAGCGCAGGCCGCGCTCAACCATAGTCCCGGTCCCGCTCAACCTTAAAATGGGAATAGCCTTAGTGTGGGTGAGAAACTGCGACTTGGCGGACCCTCGAACATCTGACCGGGCTCGGGGTGTGTCAGCCGCTTGGGGGAATCCGAACCAGCTGCATTTCGATCATCATGATACGGCCCATACTGGTTGTGTTTATTGTTCTGCCGCTGATCTCGGCGGCCCAAACGGCCAACCCATCCGCGAACGCCTGCGCTCGCTGTCATTCCCAGGCCAGGACCCAACCTTACACCTCGATGGGACAAGCGCTGGAGACGGTCGAGGACTGCAAGGTATTAATCGATCATCCTGTGCTTACCGTGACCGTGGGAAAATATTCCTACCGAATCGAACGCAAGGGCAAGCAGAGCGAGTACTCCGTTACCGATGGCGTCGAGACGATCACCGTGCCCATTCGCTGGGCGATGGGGGCAAGTTCTTCCATCGGGCAAACCTACATCCTCGAAAAGGTTGGCGAATTGTATGAGAGTCGCGTCAGTTATTACCGCGAATTGAATGCCCTGGGACCCACCATGGGCTCGGCCGGCACTGCTCCGGCCGACTTGAATCAGGCGTTAGGGCGAGTCATGACGCGGGAGGACAAGCTGAGTTGTTTCGGCTGTCATTCCACTGACGCGACCTCGAGCCACCAACTCACACTGGAGAAACTTAGACCGGGAGTGCAGTGCAATCACTGTCACCAGGGCAGCGATTCACATTTACTAGCCATGGTTCAGTTTGGCGAGAGCGCGGAGTCGGCGAAACCGAAGTCAATGTCCGGTGGATTGGCAGCGGAGCAAATCTCAGATTTCTGCGGACAGTGTCACCGCACCTGGGCGGAAATCGTGATGCAGCCGAATCTCGGCATTGGGAATGTACGTTTTCAACCCTACCGGCTAGCCGGCAGCAAGTGCTACGACGCGGGCGACCCGCGCATCAGTTGCCTCGCCTGCCACGACCCGCACCGTGAACTAAATGCCGAGACCACGGACTACGACAGCAAATGTCAGGCTTGCCACGGCGGCGGAAAGCCAGGCGCGAAGCCCTGCCGCGTAGCAAAATCGAATTGTGCATCCTGCCATATGCCCAAGCTGAAGCTACCCGGAGCGCACTATAAGTTCTCCGACCATCGCATTCGAATCGTGAAACCGAACGAACGCTATCCGGAATAATTTTCCGGCGTTATGCGGGCAATTTCACTTCCGGGTAGTCGCAATCAGGTCCAGCAACCCGTTCACAATGGCCGCTTCCGCGCAGCCCGGCTTCAACTTTGAGCCCAGCACCTGAAATGTATTTGCTCCAAAAGCTGTGTCGTTGGGGACATAGCCTGAATCCGCTCTCCCGTTGGCCAACGTCACCATAACCGTATTCGCCATGGGGGATTCCCGCTTTAGCCGCAATCCGATGGCGGAGTAGATTTCCGCATCCACGGAAGTCAGAGCGATGTTCCCAATGCGCAGCGCCCCGAGACGTATCTCGACCGGATCTCCGTCGACATAGGTGCCGGGTGTACCCTCGCGTCCGGTATCGGTTCGCTTCCGTCCCGGGCACGTCACCGTCTTCTGCTCCGCAGCAATACTCGGGGTGGCGTCCAGTCGCTTGATGTTGGTCATTACGCGAATCACTTCTTCGCCGAGCAACACGCCTTCACTGTCCATGATGCGTTCCAGTTGGTCGCGCACCTGAGGATCGAGCAGCGCGGCTTTGACTTTTTCATCCCGGATCGGCGCCTCGACGGGTTCGCGCGTCATGACGTAGCCTGTAATCGGCGCGCCGCTGCGCGAGGCCAACGCATTCGTGGCCGCGCGGAGATACAGCGGATTCTGGTCGCCGCTGGCGCCCTGCGCGAAGACCGCGACCGGCTTGTCGTCGAACGCCAGCTCCACATAGCGGGACGCAGCCCCCGCGAAGTCCGCACTGGTAAATCCGGCGAGAAAACCGTTTACCGGATGCATGGCGTAGTCCATATAAACGCCGATTGGTGTGCCGTTCGACGCAAGAAACTCGACAACCGCGACCGTCTTGTCGGAAGGTGCGTCAAGGTTGGGCGCTTGCGTCCAAAGGTGGGTTTCAGGATCGATGGCGTCGCGATTCACGTTGAGATATGCGCGTCCACTGCCAAATCCCACGCGTGCCGGCTGCAGCTTCGCTTTGGCCTGGCGGACCGCATCGACCATCTGCCCAATGATCGGTGGCGGCGGAGCGTTGGCGTCGCTGAGCGCACGAAAGCCGCCGGGTCCCCAGCCACTGTGGGTATGCGTGGCCGACATGAGAATGTTCTCGATCGGGCATTTCAGTTCGGCGGCGATTTGCTTCGAAGCCGCCTGCCAAATGGCGTCGGAAAGTCCGCCCAGGTCTACGCCGATCAGAGCCGCACGGGTCGCGCCGGTATCGAGTACGATGGCGCGCGCGTAAAGCTTTTCGTGCGCATATTTGCCGGTGGGAGGATTGGCCGGATCGGACGGCGGGGTGATATCAACCCGCGCTGCGCCCGCGCGCAGCGTGCCTTGAGCGATGGCTCGGTGCGCCACGAACAGGCTGAGAATAAGCAAGAGTATAAAAGTCAAGATTCGCGTCTTGCGCATGGTTGCACTCCTTGACGGTTGAGACTTCGCGGTTGAGATCTATCTATGACGCGACGTACTCGTCTGGCGCAGTTCTGTTTGGATCTGCGCCTAGGCAGGTGACATCCTATCGAAGCTGCCGATCCAGACAAAATGAGGTTGACGGTCCACTGTGGTGACCGGCGATTTTACAGCAGGTTCACTGTTGGCGCTACCAGGTTACGCTCAAATCTCCGCTGTGAGGCAAGATGAGCGCTATAGAGATATTACAACCGCTATCGCCTGCAACCGCTCGAAGCCAATCATGGGCAAGGGAGTTTCCCAAGATAATGAACGGTGACAAAACACCATCGTGACCGTCAGAGCTATGAGGAATCCGGAGGGCACATGCGAACGTCATGCTTGTTTTTGGGAATACTTGCGATGTCGATGATGTCTTGGGCTCAGTCAGACCCACGGCCAGAGATTCTTGTGCTCGGGACGTACCACATGGCGAACCCGGGACACGATATCCACGACGAACAGGCAGACGACGTTCTGACGCCCAAGCGACAACGAGAGATGGCTCAGCTCATTGAGGTGTTGAAGAAATTTCATCCGACCAAGGTGGCGATTGAGGCGGACGTCGACAGCAAGCCGGTGAAGCAGGAGTATTCCGACTATCTTGCCGGGAAATACACTTTGTCGCGGAACGAGACTAATCAAATCGGATACCGGCTGGCGAAGGAACTTGGCCATTCAGCTATCTATCCGGTCGACGAGGACGGTGATTTTCCTTACGAAAGGCTCCTGAATTACTTGAAAGCCAACGGCCTCAAGGAAAAGTTCGACTCGATGCAGGCGGCATTGGGAGGACAGGGGAATGAGGAAATCGACTTGCTATCGCACACCATACTGGAGAAGATTGAGGAGATAAATTCCGATGCTGCGGTGGCCAAGGACCTCTCCTGGTATTTCGCCTGCGCCCACTTCGGAGACCGGTGGGACTATGCTGGCCCTGACCTGGTGGCGGCGTTCTATCAAAGAAACATCCGCATTTATCACAACATCGTCGCCCTCGCCGATTCTCCAACCGACAGGGTTCTGGTGATCTATGGGTCCGGCCACCTCGGATGGCTGCGGCAAGACATCGCCAATGACCCAACCGTTAAATTGAGAAAGCTGGCAGACTTGACCGACCAGCGATAGGACCGCGCACTATTTCACACCTGTCGAAATCTGGCCTTAGCACTCAAAATCCCCGTCGCTAGGGTATATAACCCATTCCAGAGTGATGTCCGGCACGTATTTCGGCACCGTCCGGGCAACATCACGGTACACTGTCACGGGAGCTATTTGCTGCTGTGAATCAGAGCGCTCGGTGTCCGGATCCTGAACGACCCATTCGCACTCCACGATTTCAAAAGCCCGATTTGAAACGCATGACAAGGGATTTCCTTCACTGCGCAATTGCCTGCTCTCTCATACTTATTTCTCCCGCCCTTATTTCCCCCGCCGTCGCCCAAGGCGAAGAAGATCAGCACGATTCCGCAGAGCGGGAAATCAGGACAGGAACGATCCTGCTGCAACAAGGCGACTATGGCGACGCCAAAGCCCATTTTGAGCGGGCTCAGACGTTGCAGGGTAATCCTACCGCACAGACCAGCGCTGGCATAAGCCTGGCTGAGTTGCAGATGGGACACTTTGAAGCCGCCCGCCAGATGGCCAGCCTGGAGCTGCAACTTGTCACCAATCCACACGCACGGGCCCAGGCCCATTATGTGATCGGATCGGGCGTGGCTTCGTGAAGCGGGAGACAGCGCTGCCGACAAAGATGATAAAGATAAGTTGCAGGCAGCCGAAAAGTCGTTCCGCGAAGCGGTGAAGCAGGACCCGCTCTACGACTCCGCGTATTCGACTTAGGGTATGCCCTGCTCCGCCAGAACAAACGCGAGGACAGTAACGCCGCCTTCAGAGATTTCATACAGGCTGCGGCAGAGTACCCGCGTCGGCAAAAGATCTTCCGCTCTCTCCGAAGACTCACGCCGCCCAGTTCAGGGTGGTCGACGGCGCGGGTCATCCGCTGTCCTCAGAGTCCTTGCGGGGACACTTTGTGTTGTTCGATTTCTGGGCGACCTGGTGCCCTCCGTGCATTCGGGCCCTTCCCGCGATGCGGCAACTCGCGCATTTCCTTCCCGAGAACCAGTTCGTGCTGGTCAGCGTCGATGAGGATGACGATCAGGAGGCATGGCGGCGATTCAGCCGCGCGCATGAGATGGACTGGAGTCAGGTCTGGGATGAGAATTCGAATCTCTACCATGCCTTCGGGCTCGCGCCCCAGTCGAAACTGAGCCTTCCGCGGTACGTGCTGGTCGACGGAGACGGCTTTGTGCGACGGGTTTACGGTGGCACTGACCAGCTTGGGCTGCTGGTAGGCCAGGTGGTCAGGACAGTCCAAAACGCAGTCCACGACCAAGGCGGACACTAAATCGAGATAGCCGCGAAATGTGCTGCAGTTCTCGCTAGAGCGCGACCATTTTCTGACTCCTTGCTGACTCGTAGATCGCTTGAATGATGGTGAGATCGCGTAGGCCCTCCTCGCCGGGAGTGAGCGGCTGCTGGTTCTGCGTGACGCAATCGGACATGTGATCCATTTCGGCAGCGAAGTGATCGACCGACGGAAGATCGCGTTGCTCGATGACATTGTCCCGCTCTATCCACAGACGCAAGCCGCTGTACCAGGTAGCCGGGTCCACCTCCAGACGCCCGTCCGTTCCCATCACGCGATAGTGGCTCTGATGAAAATAGCCATAACTGGAGCTGCAGTTGGCCAGGACACCACTCGGAAATCGCAGCTGAAAGGTGACGTGCTCCTCGACTTCTTTAAAGCGCGGATCGCCCGGAGTAGTGTAGATCATGGCGTTGACTTCTTTGGGTTCTTCGCCGGTCAAGTAGCGCGCGGCGTTCAAGGCGTAGATGCCGATGTCCATCATCGAGCCGCCGCCGGCCATTTGTTTGTTCAGGCGCCATTGCTTGGGATCGCCCATGCGGAAGCCGGCGTCGGCGAGGATCATCTGCGTGGCGCCGAGCTCGCCGGAGCGGGCGATCCGGATGGCTTCGCGGTTGTAGGGTTCGTAGCGGCAGCGGTAGGCGATCATTAATTTGCGATCGGCTTGGTGCGCCGCATCGATCATCTGCTGACATTCGGCGGGCGTGTTGGCCATCGGCTTCTCGCACAGAACGTGCTTGCCCGCCTGCAGGCCGCGGACGGTGTATTCCGCGTGCATGCCGTTGGGCAGCACAATGTAGATGACGTCCACTTCGGGGTTGTTCTTGAGGGAATCGTAGTTCTCGTAGTTGTAGATGTTCTTCGGATCAACGCCGTAGCGCAGCGCCAACTTGCCGGCCTTGTCGGGATGGCCGCTGACCAAGGCGACCACTTTCGATTTTTCCACTTGGCGAAGGCGGGCAGAATCCGGTCGATGGAGAGGCTGCCGAGGCCAACCACCGCCCAACCTAGTTTCTTGCCCGGTGGATCTGGCAGCTTGAGTTGGGCTTGCGCCTGTTTCAGGAGCGCTCCGGAAAGGCTGGCCGCCAGCACGCCCTGTCCGACTCTAGAGATGAATCCGCGACGGGTGATCTCTTTCGAGAAGGGATTCGACATAACTACTTTTGCTCCTTTACCTTTTGTTCCCTGGCCGTGCGCTCGCGGTGAATTTCGTCTAAGCGCCGCTTGAAGTAATCCTCATATTCTTTCTTGAGGGCGGGATCGCTGGGCGAGCCATAGATCTCGCTGGATTTGTACTTCCCTTCCGCGAATTTCTTCTTCGTCCACTCGTCGTGAATGTGAACGGTGTCGGCGTTGTCCAGGACTTCCTGGACGAATTGAGGAGGAATGAAGTAGATGCCTTCGCGATCGCCCACGACCAGGTCGCCGGGCATGACCGTGACATCGCCAATACGGATGGGAACGTTGATTCCGGTCAACATGACATTGCCGATCGGAGTGGGATCGACGGCGCGGAAATAGGCGGGCATGTCAATTTCGGAGAGGCCGTCGAGATCGCGCACGCTGCCATCCACGATCAAGCCGCCTCCATGGGTCGCCTGATTGACATAGAAAAAGAGATTGTCGCCGACGATGGTCCCATTGACTTTCTTTCCGAACATATCAACCACCAGGACATCGCCGGGCTGCAGCATGTCGATGGCAGTCTGATTGGTCAGGCGAGAGAGGCCATGCGCCTTGGCTTTTTCGCTGGCAATGTCGTTGATATCTTCGCGCAGCGGCATGAACTGCACGGTGAAAGCGCGTCCGACCAGCGGCTTGCCGGGATGAAGAACCTGGAATCCGTCGGCGTATTGGTTGTTGTACCCCTTCCCCTGCAGAACGGCCCAGATCTCTTCTGAGGAGAGATCACGGGCGCGTTCCATGAGTGCGTCAGGAACTTTCGGCCTGCCATCGGGCAAGCGCTCGAACGGATTCTTGGCGGTGTAGTCCGTGAGTTCCTGCTTGGAGAAAGTGTTCAGTTGAGCGCGGCTGATGGGGGCGATGAGCAGTAAATAGGAAATGGCAAGGAGCATTCGAACAGGCTTGGGCCGAATCATTTCAGAAGTGCCTCCGGGAGGAACGCGTCCCGAAATTCTCAAATCGACGACGGTTTGTCAATCGCAAACCGGGCGCGGTGAGCTTACAATCCTGAGTTCGTGCTCCTGAGCTGCTGTTCCTGAGTTCGTGTTCCTGATTTGTGTCTTACAATGAACCCCTTCCGCAACCACGTGCGCTGGTTCCTGATCTTCTGGATGTTCGTGATCAGCGCCATCGCCTACCTGGACCGGGTGAACATTTCCATCGCGGGCACTTCGATGGAGCGCGAGTACGGGTTCGATCACGTCAAGCTTGGACTGGTATTGAGCGCGTTTGCCTGGGGCTACGCGCTTTTTCAGGCGCCTGCCGGGCGCTTGGCGGATCGCTTCGGCCCGCGGCGAATCCTGGCGTTTGGGGTGGTCTGGTGGGCGGTATTCACTGCGTTGACGGCTGCGGTGCCAACGGGGTTCCGATCGGCGATTTTGGTTTTGATCGCGATTCGGTTCTTGCTGGGGACGGGCGAGGCGGTGGTGTATCCGGCTGCCAATCGATTGGTCGCTTCCTGGATTCCCTCGCGCGAACGCGGCCTGGCCAATGGATTCATCTTCGCGGGAGTGGGCGCGGGCGCGGGACTGGCACCGCCGCTGATCACCTACATCCTGCTGCATCAAGGCTGGCGCTGGTCGTTCTGGATCAGCGCAGGCATGGGACTGGTGGCCGGCCTGATCTGGTTTGGGCTGGCCCGCGACACACCGGAGCAGCATTCCTGGGTCACGCCCGAAGAGGCGGAGACGATTCGTTCCGGTCTGCCCGCCTTCGCGGAAACGCAACAGCCGCTGGCCTGGGGCGCGATCCTGTCCAGCAGAGACGTGGCGGCGGTGACCTTCAGCTACTTCTGTTACGGATATGTGGCGTATATTTTCTTCGCCTGGTTCTACATATACTTGAGCGCGGTGCGGGGGCTGGACTTAAAGTCGAGCGCGTATTACTCCATGCTTCCGTTTCTGGCGATGGCGGTCGGTTCGCCGCTGGGAGGATGGATCAGCGACTTCACGACAAGACGAGTGAACAAGCGCGTGGGGCGTTGCTGGGTGGCAGGTGCGAGCATGGCACTGTGCACAATTTTTATCGCGACCAGCACGTATGCCCGCGACACACGCCTGGCGAGTATTATTCTCGCGGGCGGAGCGGGCGCTCTGTATCTCTCGCAGAGTTCGTTCTGGTCCGTGACTTCGGAGATGGCGGGAACATCCGCTGGATCTGTTTCGGGATTGATGAACATGGGCGGGCAGGTCGGCGCTGCCGTGACGGCCTATTTCACTCCGCTGATCGCCAAGCATTTCGGATGGGGAACTTCATTTCTTATGGCCGCAATGCTGTGCGCTCTGGGCGCGCTGGCTTGGCTGGCGGTGGACAGCGATCGGGGCTCGGCGCGGTTGCATGGAATTCTGCGGAACTCATCGACCGAAGGGCCGGCAGCACTTCGTGGCTGTGTACACCAAGGTTATTCAATACAAAGTTATAAACAATAAGGTTATAAACAAGAAGGTTATAAACATCATGGTTCATCGATCATTCGGGAAAAGTGCGATCCTCCGAAACCTGGCGCTGCTGGCGTTTGTCGCGGCAGTGATCTTGCTGCCGTTGGCTCGCACTTTCTCTCACCCTGCGGACATGAGTTCGGATGCGGCGTTGCTGGATGGCTACCGGCACGTGGAGGTGGCATCGGTTTCAGACGCCATGGAGAAACTGACCGGTCAGCGGACTTATCTGTCCCATCGCATGACGCCGATCTTTCCTACGAAGTTTGCGGGATTGGCCCTGACGGTGCGGCTGAAGAAGGAAGAGAATCAGGATCCGAAGGCTCTGGAAGGGATGCTGGCGGCCATTGATCAGGGCGGGGCGAACTCGGTGTATGTGATGGTGGTGGAGGATGGAGCGGATATCGCCGGCATGGGCGGCCTGATGGGGACGGCAATGCAGGCGCGAAATTTCTCGGGAGCCGTCATTGATGGAGGCGTGCGGGATGTTGCCTATCTGACCAAAATTGGCTTCCCGGTGTACGCGCTGGGCCGAGTGCCGTCGACTTCGGTAGGGCACTACCGGTTTGCGGGGGCGAACCTGGCTGTTTCCTGTGACGGCGTAACCGTAAATGCGGGCGACATTGTGGCTGCGGATGCCGACGGAGTGGTGATTGTGCCGCGGGCGCAAGCCGCCGCCGTGCTGGCGGCCGCACAAGAAATGGATTTCAAGGAACACTCGATGTATGCCTACATCGAGAAGTTGAAGTCGATCGAGGAAGCGGTGAAGAAGTTCGGACGTTTGTAAGCGTGCAAATCAATTTCATTCGTGGGGGATGACAGTCGCCATGAGTAACCATTTGTTGAGCCGCCGAGATCTGGTGAAAACATCCGCGCTGGCGTTGGGAGGCGGATTGCTGGGACGTGAAGAACTGCTTGCTTATCCCCCAGGAGTGAATACGAACTCGTCGCCGTCGACGCTGAAAATCACCGACATGCGGGTAGCGACGGTGGTGAAGCCGGGGCCGAGTCCGTGTCCAATTATTCGACTCGATACCAACCAGGGAGTGTATGGGCTGGGAGAGGTGCGCGACGGCGCCAGCGCGACCTATGCCCTTTTCCTGAAGACCCGGGTGGTCGGCGAGAATCCACTGCAACTCGACAGAATCTTCCGCAAGATCAAGCAATTCGGCGGGCCCGCGCGACAGGGCGGCGGCGTGTGCGCCATCGAGATGGCGCTGTGGGATATCGCGGGCAAAGTGTACAACACGCCGGTCTACGCCATGGTGGGCGGCGGGAAGTTCCGCGACCGGATTCGCGTTTATGCCGACACCACGGAGTCGAAGGATCCGAAGATCTACGCCCAGCGCATGAAGGAGCGAAAAGAAGTCATGGGGCTGACCTGGCTGAAGATGGATTTGGGAGTCGAGATGGTTTCGGACACTCCGGGCACTTTGACTGGGCCCTCCGAATTGACCCCATGGGAAGAGAACATGCTGGAGCATCCCTTCATCGCCAACGAAGTTACCGACAAGGGAATCGCCATGCTGGAGCAGTACGTCGCAGCGGTTCGCGACGCGGTCGGAATGGAGATTCCGTTGTCCATGGATCATCTCGGTCACCTGGGCGTGAAGTCGATCATTCGACTGGGGAAGGCGTATGAAAAGTACAACCTGTCGTGGATGGAAGACGTGATTCCGTGGACCTATACGGATCTGCTGAAGCAGATTTCCGAGCAGAGCCCAACGCCCATTTTGACCGGCGAAGATATTTATCTCAAAGAGCCATTTAAAGTGCTGTGCGAGAGCCACGCGATAAGCAAGATCCATCCTGACCTGGCGACCTCCGGGGGAATTCTGGAAACGCACAAGATCGG
Source organism: uncultured Acidobacteriota bacterium (assembly GCA_963800405.1). Classification (GTDB taxonomy): domain Bacteria; phylum Acidobacteriota; class Terriglobia; order Terriglobales; family Acidobacteriaceae; genus Sulfotelmatobacter. Next base: position 10,679 of record CAWDBW010000001.1, on the reverse strand, counting down.
CGACATGGCCGAAGAATATGGCGTGCCGATGGCGATGCACTTTGCGGGCACTCCCGTCAGTTGCATGGCCAATGTGCACTGCGCGGCAGCCACGCAGAACTTCCTGGCGCTGGAGAATCACTCGCTTGATGTTCCCTGGTGGTCGTCGCTGACCCAGGAATATGCGAATACGCCGATGGTGAATCACGGATGGATTGCAGTGCCGGACCGGCCGGGATTGGGCGTCACTTTGAACGACGACGTTGTGCGCCAGCACCTGGCGCCGGGAACGGAATACTTCGCGCCTACGCCGGAGTGGGATCACGAGCGCTCGTGGGACCGGCTGTGGAGTTGAAGCACAGCTCAGCTCGCGCCGCAGAGTTGGCATGGTTTTATGATGGCCATTTACCTTGGAACGCAGGCGATTCCTTACAAGGAGTTGTGCCCATAGCTGCTTCGTGGCGCTGGAAGCCGAAAACGCCAACGTCGGATTTTACGGTTGCACTCGGACCAATACTCGCCCATCACCTTCGCATTTGGAGACAAGTGCCTAGGCAAATGACGGCGACTCCGTCTTTCCGTCAAAGACTAAGAATGGTTCCGTCTCAATCTGCGCGTGGGTTTTCGACAGGAGTCACTTGCGGAGAGTTGCTATCGCAACTGGGTAAGAATCTCAAACGGGCACCGCTGCAGGCTTCACAATCTCCGCCATGGCGTGAGCAAATGGCTGGTGAATCAGGCGAAGGTTGACCCGAAGACCGTGCAGGAAAGGCTTTGACACGCGAAGGTGCAGACTGCGCTGGACCTTTACATCTACATCCAAGGCAATAACGACAACAAAAATCAGTGCGCAGGATAGGTTCTGTGGATTGCTTGTGGATCAGCCAGCAGGTGCGTTAAATGCGTAAACCATTCAAAAGAATGGCGGGGACGACGGGACTCGAACCCGCGGCCTCTGGTCGTGTCAGCCATCCTCGATATTATGAAGCACATGAGCGTCCGAATCGATCTGATGAGTCCCGCCGACTGGCCGGAGGTCTGTTCTATTTACGAAGAAGGAATTGCCACAGGTCTCGGCACCTTCGAAACAACAGTACCTTCATGGGAGGAATGGAATGCCGCACGCTTACCGCACTCAAGGTTAGTGGCGCGAAACGAGCGAGTGCTTGGATGGGCCGCGCTGAGTCCAGTATCCAAGCGAGCGTGTTATGCGGGCGTTGCCGAAGTCGGAATCTACATAACGGCTTCCGCACGTGGTCGCGGAATTGGGCGTGCTCTCTTGCAAGCTCTGATCGAGTCCTCTGAAACAAACGGCATTTGGACATTGCAGGGCGCTACAATTGCCGAGAACACGGCAAGTCTGACGCTTCAGAAGAGATGTGGATTTCGAGTGATCGGACGCCGAGAGCGCATTGGCAAGGCTGCTGGCGTGTGGCATGACACGATCTTGACTGAGAGACGGAGCAAGAAGGTTGGCATCGAATGAAGCAGTAATCACACGAAGAGTCGGCTTTGATTTTCGGCTGACGCGATAGGTCGCGAGCCCGAAGTGATCCGTCAGGTGCTGCCCCGGCTTCACCTTCGGAAAATCCCATCCAGGAGCATAGGCGTGCAGCCGATCCATGAACGCCGTGTCATTGCGCATTTCCGTTGGCAGCGGACCAAGTAAGTGGCCAATGCGTTGTTGGTGCTGAACGTCAACGTCTAGGTTCCCAAGCATGACTAGACTTCCGTCCGCTCTAATGTTTTCTTTGCCCCGACTAAACTGACCCGAGGCCATGTACCCCTTCATGATGTTGACACCGTCCTTCTGATCGAACGAGATACCAGACACCTCATCAAAACAGACCACGTCGTATTGGCAGACCAACCCGCGCTGGCCGGTGGCCATGTTGACGAACATTTTGGCGACAGTTGCTTTACCGCCAGAGATCAAGTGTGAGTAAGGAGAAATCTGTTGGTAAATGTGACTCTTACCTGTGCCTCGCGGCCCAAGCTCCACCAAGTTATAGTTTCTTTCGACAAACGGGATCATGCGCAACAGAGCAACCAAAGCCAAAATCAAGTGTGTGATGTCGGCTTTATTTTCGCACGCCGTTCGGTGGGAGTTTTGTGGGCACAATCCCATCTCTTCAGGGATACCGGTGGGGAGTGGAGGCAAGCGAGGCCCGAGCACTGGCGTTCGGATCAGCGCCAAACGTCAGAGATCCCCCTTGGTTTTGTCATCGGAGCAGGTCAAGCTCGGGTTGGCAGAACTGGAGTTTCGGGATCAGTTGCTCGTGTTTCTGGAAGGTGCCTTGGGTATACGTCAAGGCGAACTCGGGACGCTACGCTGGTTGTCGTGCGATTTCGACAACATGAGCATCAGCGTCCAACACTCGTATTATTGGCGTCGAGGTGGAAACCTGAAGAGCACAAAAACGGAAGCGTCTGCAAAACTGCTGCCGATGCATCCAAGCCTGAAGCACTCCTTGCAGGAGTGGAGGTTGCAAAGCCTCTACAACAAACCGGAAGATTTCGTGTTTCCTTCCGAAAGACTGCAAGGCAGCAAGCCGTTAGATCTAGCTTCAGTGTTAAAGAAGAAGATTCAGCCCGCATTCAAACGCATCGGAATCACGGGTGTGGGCTGGCACACGTTTCGGCACTCGGTAGGGACGATGCTGGCGGAGATGGGCGAACATCAACTCACAATCCGCGACTACTTGCGGCACAGCAACCTCCATGTGACGAACAAATACCTGCAGGCAACATCGAAGACCAAACGTTTGGCACAGGACAAATTGGTCGACGCTATTTTGCCGACGGGTATTTTGCCGAAGACAAACCTAATCCAATGAGCGCTGCATGGAGTCGTTTTTTGATGGAACCATTCTCGTTCGGCGCTTATCGTCCCCTAACATCCCCTGATTTGCCGGACGCTAGGTTTGCAAGTGCTTGAAAAGAATGGCGGGGACGACGGGACTCGAACCCGCGGCCTCTGCCGTGACAGGGCAGCGTTCTAACCAACTGAACTACGTCCCCACTTGCCAAATCAACGAGATACACAATCGCCAGTGTTTATGCGGCATTGCGCGATTTGCAAAAAACATTCTGCGGCGTACTGCTTCCGGCGATTCGGATTTCCGCCAAAGCTGACTAAAACCACGCGCCGAACCTTTGCACGTCGTCGCAGACATATCCTAACAGCTTCTCGTGGAACACGAAAGGGCGGGAGGCAATTGCTCCCTTACCCTGACCCGAATAGCCCACGCAGGAAGATTTGTCGAGGTCAAGAATTTGGCCGGCGCGTCCTAGCGGCCGAAAGATTTATGGAATTGCATAGTGACTCAATTTGAACTGAGCCACTACCCGGGATTGCGTCGAGTGGACAAGCGTTTTGAAACGTTTTATATTACGAGCCGAAATTGATATAGCGAAGGCTGAGGAGCCCGTGCAATGAGGTCCCTACTCCAGGTCGCAGTTGTTGTGCTGGCTACCGCCACGATTTTTTCTGCCCAAGATTCGCGATTCTCTCCTCAGGACCAGCAGATTCCCGTACCAGAATGCCTGACAATGAAAGGGCTGTGGGAGGGCGGCTCGAAGCCGTGCAGTCAGACGGAGCACGAGGCGTGGCTTGCCGATATCACGCACTGGCGAATGGAACGCCGCATCCGTGTCGGCTATAGCGGCAGCCGCTACGAGTTGCCCGCCTTGCAATGGACGCAGTCGAGTTTCATGCAGCCGCAGATGATGGTGCAGGACCGCTACTTCTATGATCCGGTCGCGGGTAAGTACACCGTGGACCGTTACCTCGACGACCTGGAGAAGCGCTACGGCGGCATTGATGCGGTGCTGATCTGGCCAACTTACCCGAACATGGGCATCGACAATCGCAATCAGCACGACATGATTCGGAGCATGCCGGGCGGCGTCCCCGGGGTGAAGCAGATGATTGCCGACTTCCATCGCCGCGGCGTGCGGGTGTTGTTTCCGATGATGATGTGGGATCAGGGAACACGAGATCCCGGTATGTCCTGGCCCGACGCGATCGCCAGCCTGATGGCGGAAGTGGGCGCCGATGGCATCAACGGCGATACTCAGGATGGGGTTCCGCTGGCGTTCTCGTTGGCGGCTGACAAAACGGGCCATCCCCTCGCTTTTGAGCCCGAGGAAAGCCCGGCGGACGAAGCCCTGGCGTGGAATGTGATGACTTGGGGCCAATACCAATTTCCTTTCACTCCTCTCGTCGACAAATATAAATGGCTTGAAACGCGGCACATGGTGAACATCTCGCACCGTTGGAATCGCGACAAGACTGACGACTTGCAGTTCGCATTTTTCAACGGCGTGGGCTGGGAGAGTTGGGAGAACATCTGGGGCATCTGGAATGGAATCACACCGCGCGACGCCGAGGCTACCCGGCGCGTGGCTACGATCGAACGTGGCATTTCGCCTTTCCTCATCAGCAAAGACTGGGAGCCGATGTCGCCCATGCTCCGTTATGGCGTGTATGCCAGCCGCTGGCCGCTGGGCGACCGATCACTGTGGACAATCGTGAACCGTAACGAGTACGACGTTGAAGGCGACCAGCTCGAAGTTGCAGCGAAAGATAATCTTCGTTACTTCGATCTTTACCACGGAGTGGAACTAAAACCACAGACCAGGCCGGGCGGGAAAAACGTTCTGGCCTTTTCGATCGAGGCCAAGGGATATGGCGCGATCCTGGCGACGAGCACGGCTCCCGATCAGAAACTGGCGGCGTTGATGTCCACCATGAAAGAGTTGACGGCGACGCCGCTGGCCAGTTACTCGCACGAATGGAAAGTCCTGCCCCAGCAGATCGTTCCGATCACGGCGACGAAGGCCGCCAGCAGTACACCTGCAGGCATGGTGAAAATCCCGGATGGCGAGTTTATTTTCCAGGTTTCGGGAATCGAGATTGAGGGGTCCAACGATAGTGGCGTCGATGTCCAATATCCATGGGAAGTTTCGCCGCGACGCTTTCACGATCACTCCATGCATGTGACTTCGTTCTATATCGATAAGTACCCGGTGACCAATGCTGAGTTCAAGAACTTCCTCGACGCCACGCACTATCATCTCCAGGACGATTTGAATTTTCTTCGTGACTGGAAAGGTGGCAGCTATCCGAAAGGATGGGAGAACCGGCCGGTGACCTGGGTCTCGCAGGAAGACGCCCGGGCCTTCGCGAGTTGGGCGGGAAAGCGCCTGCCCCATGAATGGGAGTGGCAGTATGCGGCGCAAGGCACGGATGGCCGCCTCTATCCTTGGGGCAACGAGTGGGATGACAGCGCGGTGCCGGCGCCGGACGAGTCGCGCACTATGCGTGGTCCCGATCCAGTCGATGCGCATCCCAAGGGAGCCAGCCCCTTCGGCGTGATGGATATGGTGGGGAATGTCTGGCAATGGACGGAGGAGTTTGTAGACGAGCACACGCGGGGCGGCATTCTCCGCGGCGGCAGTTACTACCGGCCACAGGGCTCGATCTGGTACTTCCCGCAGGCGTACAAGCTGAATGAACACGGCAAGCTGCTGCTGATGTCCCCCAGCATGGATCGCTCCGGGGCAGTTGGATTCCGTTGCGTCGTTGACTCGCAATGATCTGGTCCAGGAGTTCTCTGAAGCGACAGACATCGTCTGCCGTGCTTCAACGCGGCAAGTCATGACAGCACCTGTAACAATGCGGCAGATTGCGGAGCGGGCAGGGGTCTCGATCGGTACCGTGTCCCATGTGATCAACCAGACTGCCGTGGTGCGGCCAAAATTGCGCGAGCGCGTGCTGGAGGCAATCCGCAGCATGGGCTATCAGCCCAGCGCCCTGGCGCAGGGACTCCGGAAAAAACGCACCAACATGCTGGGCATGGTGATTCCGGATATTACGAATCCGTTCTTCCCGGGCGTGGTTCGCGGCGTTGAAGATGTCGCTTACAAGCGATCGTTCCGCGTGATTCTCTGCAATGCCGACAACGATTCTGCTAAGGAAGAGTCCTACGTTCGCGAGTTGCGCTCCTATCACATCGCGGGATTATTGATTATTCCAGCGGCGGGCGCGGACATCGCGGGCCACCTGCGAGCTTATGCGTCGGCTTCGGTTCCGGTGGTTTGTATTGATCGGGTCCCGGATGGGTGGAAGGGAGACGCGGTCCTGGTGGCCAATGCGGAAGGCGCTTATCTGGCCACACGCTACTTGATTCAAATGGGGCATACGCGTTTGGCCGCGATTACCGGGCCGCTGAAACTGACCAATGCGGCCGAGCGTTTGAAGGGATTTAGGCGCGCTCTAAAGGAAGCTCACATCGACATTGAACGGGAGTTTGTGCAGGAAGCGGGCTTCGACACCGCCAGCGGCCATCAGACGGCTCTCCGGCTCTTGCGGATGCTGCCGCGCCCGACTGCTATCTTCGCATGCAACGACCTGATGGCTTTTGGTGTGTTGCAGGCAGCTCGCGAACTTGGATTGCGGTGTCCGGAGGATCTGTCGATTGCCGGTTTCGACAGTCTGGAGTTCACCAGGTTCACCGATCCTGCGCTGACCTCGGTGTATCAACCGGGATACCAGTTGGGAGCGACCGCAGCGCGGCTTCTGATGCAGCGGGTCGACGGGTTGCGGTCGGCCGCCAAAAAAGTTATTCTCCCCACCGAATTCAGGGAACGCAGTTCCGTGGGACCGGCTCCTGACGGCGCCGAGCAGCCGTTTCGTCGGACCACGAGCATGGGCGAATCCCGCCGCGCTCTGCGCAAGCTGCGGCAGACCTGAGGATCTATGAAGCGAATCGTTTGCGTGGTTTCCGCGTAGTCGTCTAAGACGCATGAAGAAGCAGGCAACATCGTTCGTGTGCATCGTGGCCCTCGCCCTCCTGACAAGTGTGGGGCGGACGCAGAGCACTGCCCCGACGGCATCCACGGGGCACTCGTCGAAAATTCTTGCTCTGTCGCACACCGAGTATCTCGACCGGGTGCAGGCGATCTGGACCGCACAGATGATCGCGCAGATGACGGGAGTCCGTTTCGAACACACACAGGCTTCGACTCTGCCCGTCACGCCCATGACCCATTTGCCGGGCTACGCGCCGGTGGATGATGACTACTACTACGAAATGGTGGCGGTGCGGGCATTCGAGAATACGGCATCGGTCTCACGGTCGAACAACTGGGACAGCAATGGCTGGAGAACAACGCGGGATCGTGGGGATCGAGCGAGCAGGCACTCATCCTGCTGAAACGCGGAATCAAGGCTCCCGACACTGGCCATCCTCGATACAACAAGCTCTGGTGGACTATCGGGCCCGAGTTCAGCAGCGATGTTTATGGCGCGCTGACGCCCGGTATGCCGAACGTGGCTGCGGCCCTCGCGCGGAATCTCGGCCACATCAATGGCTATGCCGAAGGGACGGATGGCGCAGTTTTCGTTTCTGGAATGATCAGCCTCGCCTTCGTGGAAAAGGATACGCGCGAGATTGTTCGCAAGGCCGCGAGTCTGATCCACCCGGATTCGCCGTATCGTCAATGTCTGGACATGGTCATCACCATGGCAGACGCAGGCCACACGGCGGAACAGGTCTTTCGGCGCGATCGACGAGCGCTGGGGCATTGAATATCCCGCAACGAATAATGCGGTCGTGAATGGCGGAATCGTGGCCACCAGCGTATGGTTTGGCGAGGGCGATTTCGGCAAGACTCTGCAACTGGCAGTGCACGCCGGCTGACTTCGCGGATACCGACTGCAACGCCCCGCCAACTCAGAATCGGTGGTGGCCGCCATGCACGGCATGAAAGCGCTGCCTGCCGAACCAGTCGCTGAACTCCACGATCGGATTGAGGGCAAGGAAATGGGCCCACTGGAACTTACGCCGCCTGTCGACGAAAGTATTTCGGAGCTGGCGCGACGCACGGTGCGCATCGGCGAGGCCATCCTGGCCGCTCATGGCGCGAGCACCGACGGGGGCTCGATTCGTATTCCAGTTCAGGACCCGGTCACCCAGCCCGCAGAACTCTTCAAACTGGCGGACCTGATGCAGTACTGGAACCGCGACTGGACTCTGGAACGAGCCGGGTTCGGGGGCGCAGGCGGCGGCATGCCCGGAATCCGGGGCATTACCTACCTCGACGGCGCAGTGCTCGCCACCTATCCGCGGGATGAAATTCGCGGAACCGTTCTGCGACGAACCGTGAAGTTAGGGTCGGCTCCGTCGTTGCAGTTCGAAGCTGGAGTGGACGTGGGCCGGGCATGGCAACTGCAGGTCTATGTCAATGACATCAAGGTGCTCGACCAGATCATTGACGGGCTGTATGAGTCGGATGAATCGGATTCGCGCCATTGGGAAGATATCAGCATCGATCTCTCTGCCTACAAAAACCAGCAGGTAGCCTTGCGGCTCTACCAGCGCGTCCTGATTCCGCATCACGAAGCCGGCAACGCCTACTGGAAGGATCTAACGCTGCAGTGAGGTTGTGGGACCAGCGTTTTCCGGGGTCGCACCCGTCGCGCTCGCAGCGCTCCCGTGGACGGGCAGCGCATTCCTCACTATAATGCCCATTCCCGCTATGAATCCAAGCGGCACGCCTCCGCTCAAACCGCCGACAACTGAGAACGTAGTTCCTCCGGCGAACCTCCATTCGAACCGCCTGCTTTCGGACTGGCGTGTGTCGGTGCTGGCGCTCGTGGGGCTGTGGGCCGTCATCTACATGGTGGGCATTACGCGGCCCCCATTGCTCGACGACGTCGACACGGTGCACGCCGAGGCCGCCCGCGAAATGCTGCTGCGGCACGACTGGGTGACGCTCTACACCAATGGCTTTCGCTATTTGGAAAAAGCTCCGCTGATGTATTGGAGCCTGGCGACCAGCTACGAGATTTTTGGCATCAGCGATTGGAGCACGCGTTTGCCCCTGATGCTGGGCGTGCTGGCATTGGTTCTTGCGACTTACCGGTTAGGCCGGTATGCCTATGGAGAAGCCGGTGGCATGTATGCGGGCGCGGCGCTGGTCACATCGCTCGGCCTGTTTATTTTCACCCGCTTTCTGATTCCCGAGGTGCTGGTCGCGTTGTGGCTCACCCTCGGCTACCACTTTTTCCTGCAGTCGCTCGAACAGGAGCAGCCCTCGCGCCTGGTGTGCTGGGGATTCGCGACGATGTGCGCCTTGAATGTCCTCACCAAAGGCCTGATCGGCCTGGTGTTTCCCGCGGGTGCGATCGGACTTTATCTTCTGTTGACCAGAGATTTGCGGCGCCTGTTCAGGCTGCACCTGGTTTCGAGCACGCTGGTATTTTTCGTGATCGCCGCGCCCTGGCACGTACTAGCCGCGTTGCGCAATCCGCCGCAGGGTGAGGCTCGCGGGTTTCTATGGTTTTATTTCATCAACGAACATCTCATGCGCTTCCTGGGCAAGCGCGTGCCTCCGGGGTACGACACGGTTCCGCTCGCCATCTTCTGGGCGCTCCTGCTGGTTTGGCTTTTGCCCTGGAGCGCATTCCTGCCGCAAGCTCTGCGCGAGGTCGCGACGCGATGGAGAGAAGCGCGCCCCGGAAATCCACTGGACCGGCGGCGGCGTGCGAATCTGCTCTTTTTTCTATGGGCATTGGTTATCCTGGGGTTCTTTAGTTTCTCAACGCGACAGGAGTACTACACCATTCCCGCCCTGCCGGGCGTGGCGCTTCTGGTGGGTGCCTGGCTGGCTCGTGAGAGTGGAGCGGATGCGAGCGCGTCGGATCGCCGGGCGGGAAGAATCTCTTCCGCCGTCCTGTTTGTTTTTGGTGCGCTGGCGCTCGTGGCCGGAATGTATCTTCTCTCGGTCTCGCATCGCCCCGCTCCCGGCGCAGACCTGGCGGATCTGCTGAAGAAAAATCCTCAGGACTATAACTTCTCGCTGGGGCATGTGCTGGATTTGACGCCGCGGGCGCTAGGCGCATTTCGCGGCCCGCTTCTGGGAGCGTCGCTAGGCCTGTTTCTCGGCACCGGATTCAACTGGATTCTGCGACGGCGCGGGCGTCCTTTCGCTGGCAATATTGCTCTCGCCGGCATGATGGTCGTACTGCTGGCCTGCGTCCATTCCTCGTTCATCACCTTCTCGCCGATTCTTTCTTCTTATGATCTCGCGGCGGCGATTCGAAAGCAGTTTCGGCCGGGCGATGTGATCGTGATTGATGGCGAGTACAGCGATGCTTCGACGCTGAATTTCTATACTGGAATCCAGGTGCACGTCCTGCACGAACCGAGCGGCAACTTGTGGTATGGCGCAAAATTCCCCGACGCGCCCCGTATCTTCGAAACTCCGGAATCGCTTGCGGTCCGGTGGAATGGTCCGGCGGAAGTTTTCTTGTGGACCGACCAGGAAGAACCGAAAGAACTGCACGGCCTGAAGGCTTTCCCGCTGGCGCGCAGCGGAGGAAAACTCATTTTCACGAATCGCGAACTTGGAAAATAACCGCGAGCAGAGAAGACGAAACAGCCTCGCGGCGCTTCTCCCGCCATCATTCTGCTAGAATAACCACCGCGGCTTTGCGGGATCGGTGCAATCCGTCCGGCAACCTGATCGAAGGCCATTCCTGCCGCGTTTCCACAGCGTATTGTGTTCGAGGAGCCCGCGCTTGTTGATTGCTGCATACATTATTTTAGGGGTGGCCGTCATCGGGACCATCTCTTCGACGATCGTTTTTATACTTGCCTTTTTCGGAGTTCTCGAATTCCGCCGCATTGCTG